>NZ_JBGLYM010000021.1:0-125085 GCF_047303955.1 Pseudomonas sp. Pseusp88
GCGTGGGGTAGGGCGGGAGCAGCGTTTTGCGACTGTCATGTCGGTATCCGATATCACCCGCATCGTGCGCCCGGAGCAGCTGACGTTGGAGCGAGGCTTGCCCGCGAAAAGGGCGGCACACGCGACGTATTTTTTACGATTGAAGCATCGGGTTCGCGAGCAAGCTTCGCTCCAACGGAGCAGGGCCTGGCCTGCATTGCGCGCGCTGCAACAAATCCGTCCGCTAATGATGTCCCTCGGCTTGCCGTGGGGTGTCACCGGCAGCGCTGGTTTTGAACTGGCCAGCGGTATTCCCGCATTGCATGAAGGCAGCGACCTGGACCTGATCCTGCGCACGCCCGTCGCCATCGGACGGGACTGGGCGGCGCAACTGGTCGAGCGTCTGGAATCGGCGCCGTGCCGTATCGACGTGCAACTGCAAACTCCCGGCGGGGCGCTGATGCTGCGCGAATGGGCAGGTTCGGCGCGTCAGGTACTGCTCAAGAGCGCCAGCGGCGCCTGCCTGGTAGCTAATCCCTGGCAGCTCGCGGAGTTATCGGCATGAGCAGCTTCTGGGTGTTTCCCGGTCAGGGCGCGCAACAACCGCAGATGCTGCATCAATTGCCCGATGCCGCGCCGGTAAGGGCGTGTGTCGATGAGGCATGCATGGCGCTGGGTGAAGACGTGCGCTTGCTCGATTCTGTCCAGGCGCTGCAATCGACCCGGGCCGTGCAGCTCTGTCTGCTGATCGCCGGAGTCGCCTGCGCCCGCCTGCTGCTGGAGCAGGGGCAGGTGCCGGATATGGTCGCCGGGTTGTCGATTGGTGCCTATCCGGCGGCGGTGATTGCCGGGGCGCTCAGCTTCGACGATGCGGTACGTCTGGTGGCCTTGCGCGGCGAGCTGATGCAGCAGGCTTATCCGCAGGGCCATGGCATGACCGCCCTGATCGGCCTCGACCAAGGCCAGGTAGAGTATCTGCTTGCTCAGGTCCACAGCCCTCAGTCGCCGGTGTTCCTGGCCAATATCAATGCCGACAATCAGTTCGTGATTGCCGGCAGCAGTGAGGCCATGGCTGCGGTTGCCGCTCTGGCAGGTAACGATGGTGCCCAGGCCCGGCGTCTGGCGGTCAGCGTGCCGTCGCATTGCGCCTTGCTCGATGAACCGGCACGCCGCTTGGCCGAAGCTTTCGCCGGGGTGCCAATGCAGGCACCCCGTGTGCGCTACCTGAGCGGCAGCAGCGCCCGGCCGATCGTCAATGCCGACAAACTCCGCGAAGACCTGGCCTTCAACATGAGCCGGATCATCGACTGGCGCAGCACCGTGCAGACCGCCTACGAGCGCGGCGCACGCCTGCAGATCGAATGGCCGCCCGGCGCCGTGCTCACCGGGCTGGCGCGCAAAGTGTTCGAACAAGGTACGGCCGTCGCCTTTCAGGGCGCCCGTCTGGACAGTCTGGTCGCGTTATCGCGTGAGGAGGGCCTGCGCACTCCATAGACCGGGTACCGCTTCGAAGGACAAAAACAACAACTTCGACAACGACATCTGAGGCATAACAACAATGATTATCTACGGTGTGGCATTACTGGCTATTTGCACCCTCGCGGGGGTGATTCTGGGCGACCTGCTGGGTGTTCTACTGGGCGTGAAGTCCAACGTGGGCGGGGTCGGCATCGCCATGATCCTGCTGATCTGTGCTCGCCTTTACATGCAAAAGCGTGGCGGCATGAGCGAAGGCTGCGAGCTGGGCGTCGGCTTCTGGGGCGCGATGTATATCCCCGTGGTCGTGGCCATGGCAGCGCAACAGAATGTGGTGACCGCGCTCAAGGGCGGTCCGGTGGCAATTTTGGCGGCGATCGGCTCGGTGCTGATCTGCGGTTGCACCATTGCTGTGATCAGTCGTACCAACAAGGGCGAGCCGCTGCCTGCGGTAGACGAGCCGCTGATCATTTCGGGGGTGCCTACCACCCCTGCCACTACCACCGGAGCGCGCTGATATGTGGGATCTCATTCTGAAAGATCTGGTCAGCCAGGGCCTGGTGACGGCATTTGCCGTGGTTGGCATCGTCATGTGGATCTCCGTGCTGCTGTCCAAGTACCTGACGTTCGGACGGGTGCACGGTTCGGCGATTGCCATTGTCATCGGCCTGATTCTGGCCTGGGTTGGCGGCACCATGACTGGCGGGCAGAAGGGCCTGGCCGACCTGTCGCTGTTCTCCGGTATCGGCCTGATGGGCGGGGCGATGTTGCGTGACTTCGCCATTGTCGCCACGGCTTTCGAGGTTCAGGCCACCGAGGCGCGCAAGGCGGGGCTGATCGGCGCGCTGTCGCTGCTGCTGGGGACTGTGCTGCCGTTTATCGTCGGTTGCTGCATGGCCTATGCCTTCGGCTATCGCGATGCCGTGAGCATGACCACCATCGGTGCCGGTGCGGTGACCTACATCGTCGGGCCGGTGACCGGCGCGGCGATTGGTGCCAGCTCTGATGTCATGGCGCTGTCCATTGCCACCGGCCTGATCAAGGCGATTATCGTGATGGTCTGCACGCCCATGGCGGCGCGCTGGATGGGCCTCGACAACCCACGCTCGGCCATGGTTTTCGGTGGCCTGGCCGGTACGGTCAGCGGCGTAACAGCCGGGCTTGCCGCTACGGATCGTCGCCTGGTGCCTTACGGCGCCCTGACCGCGACTTTCCATACTGGCCTGGGCTGCCTGTTGGGGCCGTCGATACTGTTCTTTATCGTGCGTGGGATCATGGGCTGAGAAAGCCATTGAGCGAATGCTGCTGTTTGCATTGTGGGAGCGAATTCATTCGCGAAGACGGTCTTTAAGGCGATGACGAAGCCGTGGCTGTACCGGCCTCTTCGCGAATGAACTCGCTCCCACATATACCCACCTGTTTCCGCCTTATCTGAACCCCTGCTGCCGCCACGCCTCATACACCGCCACTGCCACAGTATTGGACAGGTTCAGACTGCGGCAGCCCTCGCGCATAGGCAGGCGCAGGCGTTGCTCGCCGGGCAGCGCATCGAGAATCTCCGCTGGCAGGCCGCGGCTCTCAGGCCCGAAAATGAACGCATCGCCTTCCTGATAGCTGACGTCATGAAAGGGTTTTGAGCCTTTTGTGGTAAAAGCAAACAGCCGTGGCTGGCCCAGGCTTGCCAGGCAGCTGGCCAGGTCCGCATGGGTCTTGAGCGTGGCGTATTCGTGATAATCCAGCCCGGCCCGACGCAGACGCTTGTCGTCCAGTTCGAAGCCCAGTGGCTCGATCAAATGCAGGGTGCTGCCGGTATTGGCGCACAGCCTGATGACATTGCCGGTATTCGGCGGAATTTCTGGTTGAAAGAGGATGACGTGAAACATGCACGGCTCCGAACTGAAGGACGGCATGCATTCTACCCCCGAAGAGGACCCGCGACTGAAGGCATGGCCGCGGGTTTTGGGGGCGATGGCCATTTTCGGCATGATGGTGGGCCTGATGATCGGCCGCCTGACCCAGCCCGAGCCATTGGAACTGCAACAGATCGAAGTGCTGCCTGCGGGCCTGGCCCTGTGGTTCAACGAAGATCCTGAGATACGTGGCGAGCGGGTCGACGGCACGGTGGTACTGCACTTCAAGGCGTTTGGTCAGCCATGGAACGGTCAGCTGAAAATGGACGGCAAGATCGTCAACTGGAAGTTGCAGCGCGATAGCAAGGGGGAGTGGGTGTTGAGTCTTCTCGCGGCCCGTCCGATACATGGCGACTGGCGCTCAGTAAAGGTGGACGGGCGCTGGAGACTGGAGGTCAGTCTCCGGGAGGAATAAAAGAGGGGAATCCCCGGCCTGCCTGTACCAAGGTCCCCAAAACTGGTGATGTAATACCTATTGCAGAGGCCGTGCCAGTTTTCCCGCAACTGTGTAAAAAATATGAGAGAAAAGCCAAAAGCCCCACCAGAACGCTTGTCTGGCGGGGCTTTTGAGTTTTTCGGCCGGTTCGGGAGTGAACGGTCGGCGGGTAAATGAAAATTTTCGAAGTGGTTTTGCACGCTATTCGCGCATTTCCCGTAGGGAGATTCCCAAAGTGATGCACGAATACTGATTAATGGGTCTGGCCATGCCAGGGCACCAATTTGCGTTGCAGGGCGCGCAGACCCATTTCCATGGCGAAGGCGATAATGGCAATGACCAGAATGCCCAGCACGACCACGTCCGTGACCAGGAACTGCGCCGCCGACTGGACCATGAAACCCAGGCCGCTGGTGGCCGCGATCAGTTCAGCCGCCACCAACGTCGACCAACCGACGCCGAGGCCGATACGGATACCGGTCAGAATGTCCGGCAGGGCGCTGGGTAGGATGACGTGACGAATCAACTGCCAGCGCGTGGCTCCCAGGGACTGCGCAGCCCGCAGTCGGGTGGGGTCGACCGTGCGCACGCCAGTGGCTGTGGCGATGGCGATCGGGGCGAAGATCGCCAGATAGATCAGCAGTACCTTGGAAAATTCGCCGATGCCGCACCAGATCACGATCAACGGCAGATAGGCCAAGGGTGGAACGGGGCGGTAGAACTCGATCAGTGGGTCAAAGATGCCTCGGGCGATGCGGTTATGGCCGATGGCGATACCAATCGGTACGGCGCTAAGGATCGCTGCAACCAGGGCCAGGCCGATGCGTTGCAGGCTCGCTCCCAGATGTTGCCAGAGGGTCGAGTCCATGTAGCCCTTGGTCATCAGCAGCCAGCCTTTCTCCAGAACGGCTGACGGTGGTGGCAGGAATAGCGGATCGATCCATTGCGCAGCGGTCACCAGCCACCAGGCGCCGAGCAGCGTCGCCAGGGTCAACAGACTGATGGTACGGGTGCTTATATAGCCGCGGACGCGTGGTGCGATCGTTGGGGTCTTGCCGGGGGCATCGGTCGTCTCCGGCCATTCATAGCTATTAATAGTCATGCGCGTTGCTCCCGAGTGATTCCGCGTTGCGAGAACACACTGGACAGCACGTGTTCGCGGGTCTCGATAAAGCGTGGGTCGGATTTGATCGCCCGGGCAGACTCACCTGCAGCGTAGCGGCGACCGAAGTCCAGCTGCAGATGCTCGACGACGCGTCCCGGGTTGGGTGCCAGCAGCATCAGGTCGGTAGCCAGGAACACCGCTTCTTCGATGTCGTGGGTGATCAGGAATACCGGCTTGGCGGTGCGCTGCCAGACTTGCAGAAGCAGTTCCTGCACCTGCTCGCGGGTAAAGGCATCGAGGGCGCCAAAGGGCTCGTCCATCAGCAGTACACGAGGGTCCGCGGCCAATGCCCGGGCCAGGCCGACGCGCTGACGCTGACCGCCGGACAGTTGCCAGATACGGCGGTTGTCGAAACCGGCCAGATCCACCAGGGCCAGCATCTCCCGCGCTTTGGCTTCGCGCTGCTCACGGGGCAGGCCCGCCAGCTCCAGGCCAAAGGCAACATTGGCCAGCACGTTCTGCCATGGCAGCAAAGCATCGTCCTGAAACACCACACCGCGTTCGGCACTTGGCCCATTGACCGCAACCCCATCCAGGGTAATGCGCCCGGCGCTGGGGGCGACGAAACCGGCAATCAGGTTCAGCAGCGACGTCTTGCCGCTGCCCGATGCCCCGAGGGCCACGAGCAATTGGTTCGGGCCGAGAGTCAGGGAAATATCCGACAGTACCGGCTCGGCCGCACCGGGATACTGTGCGCAGACGCGCTCCAGCTGTAATACCGCCATGACCCGGCCCTCCCTTATTGAGTGATGAACCTGGCGCTGACGTAAGGCGAGTAGTCAGCCAGTACGGCGTCGACCTTGCCCTGCTCTTTAAGGAAAGCGGCAGTCTTGGTCACGGCTTCGATGGTTGGCGCGCCCAACAGGGCCTGCTGGTCAGCGGCCAGTGGGTAGACGTTGCCCTGCAACAGGCCGGGAACGTCGGCGGCCTTGGCGCCGGACAGTTGCACCAGCTTGTCGACGTTGGCGGTATTGGCGATCCAGGCTGCCGGGTCCTTGCGGTACTGGGCGTAGGCATCGAGGGTGACTTTGGCAAAGGCTTTGACGATTTCTGGATGTTTATCGGCAAAGTCCTTGCGCACGATCCAGGCATCGAATGTCGGTGCGCCGACCTTGGCCAGTTCGCCGGAAGTGATCAGTACCTTGCCGGTTTCCTTGGCCACGCCCAGAGCCGGGTCCCATACATAGGTGGCGTCGATGTCGCCGCGCTTCCAGGCGGCGGCAATAGCCGGTGGCGCGAGGTTGACGATGGTCACCTTGGCCGGATCGATCTTCCAGTACTTCAACGCCGCCAGCAGGCTGTAGTGGCCGGTGGAAACGAAGGGTACGGCGACTTTCTTGCCAATCAGATCCTCGGGCTTGTCGATGCCCGAGCCGTTGCGCGCCACCAGGGCCTCGGCGGCACCGATCTGGGTGGCGATCAGGAAGGTCTCGACCGGCAGCTTGCGGGTTGCGGCGGCGGTCAGCGGGCTGCTGCCCAGATAGCCGATCTGTACGTCACCCGAAGCTATAGCTGTAATGACATCGGCGCCATTATCGAACTTGCGCCAGGAGATTTTCGAGTCGGTGGCCTTTTCATAGGCGTTGTCGGTTTGCGCCACTTTGGCGGGATCGACGGTGGTCTGGTAAGCCACCGTGAAGTCAGCGGCCTGAGCCAGGAACGAAGCGCCGGTCAGCGAAAGCGCCGCCAGTAGACGTAAAGAAAAATGCAGTTTCATCGCAAAGCTCCGAAGCAGGGCAGGTCGGGGAATGTGATGAGACTAAATGATCTAAGAATGCCGAAATAAATAACCTTTTGGCATGAGCTTATGAGGGGAAGCGAGGGGTGTGGGGGAGGATTTCTGTATCGCGGTCGGCTTTGACAGATTTTTCAGAAAAAGTTCAGCTTCTGTGTCGGCATGATTACAACTGTAACAATTCGTGTGAGAGTATTATTACAGTCCTGTGTCTGGGCTGTTGTGCCAATGAATAGGGCTCGTAAGCTACTCAAGGAGAGTGACCGGACGGTCAGCATCCGGTCGTGTGGTACGGCCAAGCGAATCGATCTGATGAACGGCGCGCAAATATTTTTTGGGAATTAGCCGAATAGGCCGATACACTCCACAACGGCATGGTTGACATGGTTTGACACATATAACCGTTTTGCCTGAAAAGCGGACCAATAAGTCTTTTTAGGTTTAAAGGTTTTTGCATACCGTGGAAGGCTACCGGCACACGCGGTCTAGTACTTTAGTCTTAGAGGTGTCCAGCACCATTGACTCTCCGGGTCGGGTCTGGCGCTAATCGCGCAACCGCGGGTCAGGGCATTAGCTCGGCACCGTGGATACAAAAATTAGATTCAAGAGGAGCGAAACAATGAAGAAGTCCACCCTGGCCCTGGCCGTAGCGGTAAGTGCCCTGGCTCAGCAGGCTGGTGCAGCTGGTTTCCTGGAAGACAGCAAGGCAACCATCAGTTCTCGTACCATGTACTTCGAAAACGATATCCGTGAAGGCCGTCGTGCATCGGACCAACGTGAGACAGCAGAAGGTCTGCTGTTCAACTTCAACTCCGGCTACACCCAAGGCGTCGTGGGCTTCGGTCTGGACGTGCAGAGCATGTGGGGTATTCACCTCGGCGGTGGTATCGATCACCACACCACCACTACTGCCAACACCTTCTTCCCAACCGATACCGATGGTTCGTCCGTTGATCAATGGTCCCGTACTGGCGGCAACGTCAAGGCCAAGTTCTCCAAGACTGAACTGAAACTCGGTAACGCTCTGGCACCTAACCTGCCAATCCTCGTTTCCAACGACGGTCGCTTGCTGCCACAAAGCTTCGGCGGCGGCACCATCCAGTCGAAAGAAATCGAAAACGTCACCATCAACGCCGGTAAGCTGACCCAGCAGGCTGCTCGTGCTTCGAGCAACTACTCGGGTCTGTCGGTGGCTGGTGCTTCCCAGGACTCCAACAGCTTCGTATTCGCTGGTGCTGACTGGAAAGTCACTAAAGACCTGACTCTGCAGGCTTACCACGCACAGCTGGAAGACTTCTACAAGCAGACGTTCCTGGGCCTGACTCACGTCTTCCAGATCGCTGATGACCAGTCCTTCAAGACTGACCTGCGTTGGTTCGACAGCAGCTCCGACGGCAAGAACGGCGACGTTAACTATCGCTTCAACAACAACGGCGGCTATGCCCGCAACGTTGGCGAAGTCGACAACAAAACCTGGTCTGCCATGTTCACTTACACCCTGGGCGGCCATGCACTCATGGTTGGTCATCAGCGTGTGAACGACGACGGCGGCATGGTCTGGTTGAACCAGGGTAACGTCACCAAAAACGGCACCACTTCGACTCACATCGAAGGCGAGGGCGGTTCCAGCTTCTACCTGTTCACCGACAGTATGATCAACCAGTTTGCCCGTGCCGGTGAGAACACCACCTTCGGTCAATACTCGTATGACTTCGCTCGTCTGGGCGTTCCAGGTCTGAAAGCAGCATTCGCTTACCTGCACGGTACCGACATCAAGGCAGCCAACACTGCTGTTGACAAGAGCGACAGCTCTGAGTGGGAACGTGACGTTCGTCTGGACTACGTTGTTCAGTCCGGCGTGCTGAAAGGCTTCGGTACTTCCCTGCGTCGTGGTACCTACCGTGGCGACAGCGGTACTCCAGCTGACCAGGATCAGACTCGTCTGATCTTCAACTACACCTACGCTTTCAAGTAAGTGTGTTGAGCTGAGTTAAAGGAACCCCGCTTCGGCGGGGTTCTTTTTATCTGTTTTTTATTATTTCCTAATCGTCTATTTAAATCGTTATCTATTCTTTTTAATTTTTAGCGATTCGATGCACAGTGGCTGCCATAACCTGGCAAACCAAGGAGCATCACCATGAGCCTGCGACTGGGCGATATCGCCCCCGACTTCGAACAGGATTCCAGCGAAGGCCGTATCCGTTTTCATGAATGGCTTGGCGACAGCTGGGGTGTACTGTTTTCCCATCCGGCCGACTTCACACCGGTTTGCACGACTGAATTGGGCTTTACCGCCAAACTCAAGGACGAATTCGAAAAGCGCGGCGTCAAGGCCATTGCCCTGTCGGTGGACCCGGTCGACTCGCATATCCGCTGGATCGACGACATCAACAGCACCCAGAACACCCTGGTCAATTTCCCGATCCTGGCCGACGCTGATCGCAAGGTGTCCGATCTCTACGACCTGATCCACCCCAACGCCAATGACACCCTGACCGTGCGCTCGCTGTTCGTGATCGACCCGAACAAAAAGGTGCGCCTGACTATTACTTATCCGGCCAGCACCGGGCGCAACTTCAATGAAATCCTGCGGGTGATCGATTCCCTGCAATTGACCGACAACTACAAAGTCGCGACCCCGGCCAACTGGGTGGATGGCGACGACGTAGTGATCGTGCCGTCGATCAAGGACGAAGAAGAGATCAAGCAACGCTTTCCCAAGGGCTACAAGGCCGTTACCCCGTATCTGCGCCTGACCCCGCAACCCAATCGTTAAGACTTAACAGACTCACCAAGCAGAGAGTTTCAGGGCCGATTTATCGGCCCTTTTTTATCCGGTTCATTCGCGCCAGGGCGCATCTGTGGGACCGGCTTCAGCCGGGAAAGCGTCGCCCCTGACGCAGCAGATGCGGCGACTGTGCCGACGCTTTCCCGGCTGAAGCCGGTCCCGCGGTTTCTGCGATTGCATGAATTTCATATATTCATTTAGGTAATAACCAAATGAAAAAATAAGATTTATAGATATAAAAAACTCCTGTTAAGGTCACTGCATATCCGGCGAAATCGCCGCCGCCTTACTCGTCCGCCAACGGATTTGCAGGTGTCCACACTACTTAGCATCAGGAGAGCGCCCATGGGCACTGTCAATTTGCGTCAAGGTCTGGCCGCTCTGGTTATCGCGGCAGTTTCCTTCGCAACCGTCACCCAGGCTCAGGCGGACACCCTGCGCATCGGTTATCAAAAATACGGCACCCTGGTGTTGCTCAAGGCCAAGGGCACTCTGGAGAAGCGCCTGGCGGAGCAGGGCGTGCAGGTGCAATGGACCGAGTTTCCCGGCGGCCCGCAGCTGCTGGAAGGCTTGAACGTCGGCGCCATCGATTTCGGCGTTACCGGGGAAACCCCGCCGGTGTTCGCCCAGGCTGCCGGTGCTGACCTGCTTTACGTCGCTGCCGAGCCTGCGGCGCCGACCAGTGAAGCGATCCTGGTGCCCAAGGATTCGCCTATTACTTCGGTCAAGGACCTCAAAGGCAAGAAAGTCGTGCTCAACAAGGGCTCCAACGTCCACTACCTGTTGGTACGGGCGCTGGAAGATGCCGGGCTCAAGTACAGCGACATCCAGACCGTCTTCCTGCCACCTGCTGACGCCCGTGCCGCTTTCGAGCGTGGCAGTGTTGATGCCTGGGTGATCTGGGACCCTTACCAGGCCGCCGCCGAGCAACAATTGCAGGCCCGCACCCTGCGTGACGGCACTGGTATCGTTGATAACAACCAGTTCTACCTGGCCACCAAGCCATACGCGCAACAGCATCCGAAAGTCATTCAGACCCTGATCGACGAAGTGCGTGCGGTGGGAGAATGGTCCAAGGCCAACCCGGACGAAGTCACCCAACAGGTTGCGCCACTGCTCGGGCTGCCAGCGGATATCACCAGAATCTCGGTCAAGCGCCAGGGTTATGGTGCCTACTTCATTACGCCGCAGGTGGTCGCGGCCCAGCAGAAAATCGCCGATGCCTTTTACCAGCTCAAGTTGATCCCCAAGCCGCTGAGCATCGCGGACGTGATCTGGACCCCACCGGCTGCCGTGGCTAAAGCGCCGTAACCGTTCAGACCACCAAGGAGACAACTCCATGAGTCAACGCATCATTCACCGGCTGGCGCCCTGGGCTCTGCCAATCCTGCTGTTACTGGTCTGGCAGCTGTCGGTCAGCGCCGGCTGGCTGTCCACGCGCATTCTGCCAGCACCCAGTGCCGTGGTCGCGGCGGGTGTGCAACTGGTGGTCAGCGGTGATATCTGGGCGCATCTGGCGATCAGCAGCTGGCGTGCCGCAATCGGCTTCGCCATCGGCGGCGGGATCGGTCTGGTACTGGGTTTTATCACCGGCCTGTCGAAGTGGGGTGAGCGCCTGCTGGACAGCTCGGTGCAGATGATTCGCAACGTGCCGCACCTGGCGCTGATCCCGCTGGTGATCCTGTGGTTCGGCATCGACGAGAGCGCGAAGATTTTCCTGGTTGCCCTGGGCACTTTGTTCCCGATTTACCTCAATACCTATCACGGCATCCGCAACATCGATCCGGCGTTGGTGGAGATGTCGCGCAGTTATGGTCTGTCCGGGTTTGCCCTGTTCTGGCACGTGATCCTGCCGGGTGCCTTGCCTTCGATTCTGGTCGGTGTGCGCTTTGCCCTGGGCTTCATGTGGTTGACGCTGATTGTCGCGGAGACCATTTCCGCCAGCTCCGGTATCGGCTATCTGGCCATGAATGCCCGTGAATTCCTGCAGACCGATGTGGTGGTTCTGGCCATTGTTCTCTACGCGATCCTTGGCAAGCTGGCCGACCTGGCGGCGCGCGGCCTGGAACGTGTCTGCCTGCGCTGGCACCCGGCCTATCAAGTTCACAAAGGCGGTGCCGCATGAGCAGTCTGAAACAGCAACCGCCGCATCTGTTGCGCGGTATCCCGCTGGCGGTGCACGGCCTGAAGAAAACCTTCGGCAATCGGGAAGTGCTCAAGGACATCGACCTGCATATTCCCGCCGGGCAATTCGTTGCCGTAGTCGGTCGCAGCGGTTGCGGGAAAAGTACCTTGCTGCGCCTGCTGGCGGGGCTCGACAAGCCCACGACGGGCCAGCTGATGGCCGGCTCCGCCCCCCTGAGCGATGCCCGGGAAGACACTCGCCTGATGTTTCAGGAAGCGCGGCTGCTGCCGTGGAAACGCATTATCGACAACGTCGGCTTGGGTCTGAGCGGCGATTGGCGCGGGCAGGCTCTGGACGCCTTGGAAGCGGTCGGTCTGGCCGAGCGTGCCAATGAGTGGCCGGCAGCCTTGTCTGGCGGCCAGAAGCAGCGTGTGGCCCTGGCCCGCGCCCTGATTCACAAGCCGCGCCTGCTGCTGCTCGACGAGCCTCTGGGCGCCCTGGATGCCCTGACGCGCATCGAGATGCAGCAACTTATCGAAAGCCTGTGGCGCAAGCACGGCTTCACTGTGCTGCTGGTCACCCACGATGTCAGCGAAGCCGTAGCGATTGCCGATCGGGTCATCCTGATCGAGGAAGGCCGTATCGGCCTGGACCTGACCGTTGAATTGCCGCGCCCGCGAGCCCGGGGATCACATCGCCTGGCCGCACTGGAAACCGAAGTGCTCAACCGCGTGCTCTCATTGCCGGGAGCGCCACCTGAGCCCGAACCGACTTCACCCCTGCCCACGCAACTGCGTTGGGCCAATTAACACCCTATCGCAAACAGGAAGACTCTCATGACTATCAAAGCCATTAACGTACGTAACCAGTTCAAAGGCACCATCAAGGAAATCGTCACCGGCGACGTACTGTCCGAAATCGACGTACAGACCGCTTCCGGCATCGTCACTTCCGTGATCACCACTCGCTCGGTCAAAGAGCTGGAACTGGTAGTGGGCAGTGAAGTAATTGCTTTCGTAAAATCCACCGAAGTCTCCATCGCCAAGTTGTAAGCGATGGCAGTACAACAACCCCGGACGGTGAAAGCCCTCCGGGGTTTTTGCCTGGCATGGGCGAAAACCTAGCATTTCTGCCAGGTATACAGCTGCTGAAGTCAGCGGGATGATAAGCCTGTACTGATTGTCAGGAGCGCACCATGGCGCCGCCCTCATGCCGTTATGGCTATGATCCCCTCGACCGGCTGGCGAGCACTTCGCCGATGGGCGAGGCGCCGATTGCGCGTTTTTATCAGAAAAGTCGTTTGGCGACGGAAATTCAGGGGGCGTTGCAGCGCACGGTTTTTCAGCATGACGATCAGTTACTCGCTCAGCAGCAATACTCGGAGGGGAATAGTGAAACCAGCCTGCTGGTGACCGATCAGCAGCGCTCGGTGTTGAAGCGCACTGATGTTGTCGAAACCGAGTCGCTGACGTATACCGCCTACGGCCATCTTCCGGCTGGCAGTGGCTTGAGTACCTTGCTGGGTTTTAGTGGTGAGCGACGTGATCGGGTCACCGGGCATTATTTGCTTGGGAATGGGTATCGGGCTTTTAATCCGGTGTTGATGCGTTTTAACAGTCCGGACAGTTTGAGCCCGTTTGATGAGGGAGGGTTGAATGCGTATGCGTATTGTCAGGGGGATCCTGTCAATTTTCGTGACCCGACGGGGCATGTTAAGTTTCTCAACCCTGTGCTGAATACATCGCCATTCATCCCAAGATATGTGCCTGCTCAACGCCATCGACCAGTATCGATAAATAATTCTCCTTCTGCGGCTCGATCCTTGGCACCAAGTATCAATAATGGCGCTGTAAATAGGCAATCTGCTGCAGTAGCAAACCCCTTATTTGCGGCTGTGCCGGATAACGCAGTGTCTATTCCTGGTTCCTCTGGTTCATCAGTAGTCGCTTCCTCTGCCAGGGGTGGAAATATGCCAGATGAAAAGAGTGTGCTTTTGAGTCGTAAACAAAAGGTGGCGATCAGAAATCGCTTGTGGACAGCCAAGAAAAAAAATTACAGCAGCAAAAATGTTCCTGATGATTGGAATTCAGCGCGAGAACGAGCTTCTTACTTCAAGTCAATTGAGGAGTTGCACGGCCGGTTAGCGGATGACTATCAATTAATCATTAAAAGTAAGGTGTATGATTCTTATGCCTTGCGTTATTTGAATCCTACGAGAGAATCTGCAAATCAGGCAGGTCAGGATTTTAGAGAGTATATTAATAATGTTAGGGCTAAATTCCCAGCCCAAACTCAGCGGAGCAAATCCTTCCAAGAGGAATATAGCAGTTAGATTAGTGCAATGTTTTGCGAGCTTTAAATCAGGGCGATAAGGTCTTTCTTGGCCTGGGGGATGGCCGGTTGCTTCGAGCTGTTATCGGTCATGTAAACCTCACATGGTTTCAGTAACCACCCTCTTCGGCAAAAACGGCGGCAAATACAACCCCACATAAGCAACAAACACACGCATGCCTTCTTCCGCCATGCGCGGTGTGATCTGCTCGTGCAGTTGCATCGAGCGGGCATGGACCCGGTCGCCCAGTCGGCATCGTCACTTCCGTGATCACCACTCGCTCGGTCAAAGAGCTGGAACTGGTAGTGGGCAGTGAAGTAATTGCTTTCGTAAAATCCACCGAAGTCTCCATCGCCAAGTTGTAAGCGATGGCAGTACAACAACCCCGGACGGTGAAAGCCCTCCGGGGTTTTTGCCTGGCATGGGCGAAAACCTAGCATTTCTGCCAGGTATACAGCTGCTGAAGTCAGCGGGATGATAAGCCTGTACTGATTGTCAGGAGCGCACCATGGCGCCGCCCTCATGCCGTTATGGCTATGATCCCCTCGACCGGCTGGCGAGCACTTCACCGATGGGCGAGGCGCCGATTGCGCGTTTTTATCAGAAAAGTCGTTTGGCGACGGAAATTCAGGGGGCGTTGCAGCGCACGGTTTTTCAGCATGACGATCAGTTACTCGCTCAGCAGCAATACTCGGAGGGGAATAGTGAAACCAGCCTGCTGGTGACCGATCAGCAGCGCTCGGTGTTGAAGCGCACTGATGTTGTCGAAACCGAGTCGCTGACGTATACCGCCTACGGCCATCTTCCGGCTGACAGTGGCTTGAGTACCTTGCTGGGGTTTAGTGGTGAGCGACGTGATCGGGTCACCGGGCATTATTTGCTGGGGAATGGGTATCGGGCTTTTAATCCGGTGTTGATGCGTTTTAACAGTCCGGACAGTTTGAGCCCGTTTGATGAGGGAGGGTTGAATGCGTATGCGTATTGTCAGGGGGATCCTGTCAATTTTCGTGACCCGACGGGGCATGTTAAGTTTCTCAATCCTGTGCTGAATACATCGCCATTCATCCCAAGATATGTGCCTGCTCAACGCCCTCGCCAAGTAACGATGAGCCGTTCTTCTACCGTGACTAAGTCCTTGGCGTCAAGTGCCATTAGTAACACTATAAATAGGCAGCCCGGGGCAGGATCGAGTCCTTTACCTGTGGCTGTATCAGATAACCCTATGTCTATTTCCAGCTCCTCTCGCCCCTCTGTGGCTGCACGGTCTGCTGCATCCAGAGATAGTATAGGTAGTGGCTATAAGGTGTCTGATCCTGAAATTAGACACAAACTGATTGCACGTGTAGGGGTTGCATTAACGCGAGCTCATAAAAGCAGTGAAGTGCCTGGCACTTATGGTTTTGCGGTCATGCGGTGGGATCATTTTGAATCTGTTGGTAAGGCCAGTTCCGCGCTGGCGAAATATTATAAAAGTATGCATGATACGGGTGCTCAACAAGTGAATTATAGTTTTGAAAGTATGTATCAGAAATATAGCGGAATCGAAACTGTTTATAAGAAAAATCTTGAGGAATATACCGCTAATATACGACAAAAATTTCCACAGCAAACTGAGCGTGATAGCCGTTTTGCGGGGAGGATATAAGGGGGATGCCGTATTTCAACAAGATTTTTTAATCCAGGGTCACAGAATTTCAAGACCCTCCAAACTCATGAGTCTGGACGGTCCTGGATGATTTCAGGCAGCCCTCTTTTGAGCAAAAACGGCGGCAAATACAACCCCACATAAGCATCAAACACACGCATGCCTTCTTCCGCCATGCGCGGTGTGATCTGCTCGTGCAGTTGCATCGAGCGGGCATAGACCCGATCGCCCAGTTCCATCGCAAGGGCGAATACGTCGACGTCATTGGGCAGGGGCGGTAGCTGGAAGTGTCGGTCGAAGACTTCGAACATCAGGTGGCCCAGTTCGATATCGTGCTGGCGGTCGGCCTGATTCACCTCGGTCAGGCCGTGCTGCGCGAGGATCAACTGGCGGGCGGCGGCATCGTCGTTGTAGATCTTGAGCATGCGCATCTCGACGATGCGCGACAGGTCGCGCCAGCTGTGCAATGCGTCGTGATCCACCGGCGCCTGGAGGCTGGCGCGAAAGGCCGCATGGACGTCGGCGGTCAGGGCTTCAAGCATCGCCGGAACGCTGGCGAAGAAGTGATAGACCGATGACGGCGGGATCTGCGCCCGCTCGGCCACGCTGTAGATCGACAGACTGGTCACGCCCTCGGCGGCAAGCAGCTCGCGTGCGGCATCGAGGATCGAATCGATCCTGGCCTGGCTGCGTGCACGGGGTTTGCGAGGGGTAGCGGGGCGGGGCATTGAGCGATCTCTCGGGCGGGGCTGGCGGCCATTGTATCTAATTGTTGGAGCGAGGCTTGCCCGCGAAGCGTGCGCCATGGTCTTTCAGCCAAACCGGATTATCGTGCTTCGCGGGCAAGCCTCGCTTCAACGCAAGTGCTGGAAAGTATTATCAGGCAAAAAAAACGCCGCAACCCTTACAGGCTACGGCGTCCTTGTCCTGCACCCAGAATCAAACAGTGTGCAGATACCAGTTGTACTCAAGGTCGGAGATGGAGTGTTCGAACTCTTCCAGCTCACTTTCCTTACAGGCGACGAAGATATCGATGTATTTCGGATCGATGTACTTGGCCATGACTTCACTGTCGTCCAGCTCACGTAGGGCATCGCGCAGGTTGTTCGGCAGGCTTTGTTCATTCTGCTCGTAGGAGTTGCCCGAGACCGGTGCGGCTGGCTCGATCTTGTTGGTCAGGCCGTGATGCACGCCTGCCAGCACAGATGCCATCAGCAGATACGGGTTGGCATCGGCACCGGCAACCCGGTGTTCGATGCGTACGGCATCGGCCGAACCTGTCGGTACGCGCACGGCGACGGTACGGTTATCCAGGCCCCAGCTTGGCGAATTTGGCACGTAGAACTGAGCACCGAACCGGCGATATGAGTTGACGTTCGGGCAAAGGAACGCCATCTGCGCCGGTAGGGTCTCGAGCACACCGCCGATCGCATGACGTAATGCGGCGTTCTGCTCGGGATCCTCGCTGGTGAAGATGTTCTTGCCATCACGATCGAGGATCGAGATGTGCACATGCAGACCATTACCCGCCTGACCCGGATAGGGCTTGGCCATGAAGGTCGTGTCCATTTCGTGGTCGTAGGCGATGTTCTTGATCAGGCGCTTGAGCAGTACCGCGTAGTCGCAGGCCTTGATCGCGTCGGCAACGTGGTGCAGGTTCACTTCGAACTGCGCCGGGGCACTTTCCTTGACGATGGCATCGGCGGGAATGCCTTGCTCCTTGGCACCTTCCAGAATGTCCTGGAGGCAGTCGACGTATTCGTCGAGGTCGTCGATCAGGTAGACCTGTGTCGAGTGCGGGCGTTTGCCGGAAATCGGCGAGCGCGGAGGCTGAGGCCGGCCGTTCACGTTCTCCTGGTCGATCAGGTAGAACTCCAGCTCGAAGGCGGCGCAGATGGTCAGGCCCATGTCATCGAACTTGCTCACCACCTGACGCAGGACTTCACGCGGGTCGGCGAAGAAGGGCGTGCCTTCGAGTTCGTGCATGGTCATCAGCAGTTGCGCGGTTGGGCGTTTCTGCCAGGGTTCGTTGCACAGGGTGTCGGGGATTGGATAACAGATTCGGTCAGCATCACCGATATCCAGGCCCAGGCCGGTGCTTTCCACCGTCGAACCGTTGATATCCAGGGCGAATAAAGAGGCCGGCAGGTTGATGCCTTTCTCGTAAACCTTGTGGAGGCTGGTGCGTTCGATGCGCTTGCCGCGCACCACACCATTCATATCCGCAATCAGAAGGTCAACGTACAGAACCTCAGGATGTTCCTTAAGGAACGCGTTCGCTTCGTTAAGCTGAACGGCACGCGGGGGTACCGACATGATGCAACACCTTTGTTGTTAAAAATATCAATCATCGAGTCTTGCGGGTTTCAGTCAATCCGAAAGGCCCGATGAAGTCAAGAGAGCCTCGTTTTGCCCTAAAAGGGCGCCAAAAGGCCGTTTTTGCTGCAATTTAGGGCGACTATTGGTTGTGTTATCGCTTGGAAACTGCGGGCTTGAGCGGGCTGTGTTCTATTTTTTACGGGGGTGTTGTGTAAAAAAATGAACAAGGCTAAGCTCGATTGAGACCCAAAACAGCAATAATGCCGGAGGGGTTCCATGTCTCGCTTGCCATTGATAGGCGTCACCTCATGCACGAAGCAGATCGGTGATCACGCTTATCACATCAGTGGCGACAAGTATGTCCGTGCGGTAGCCGTGGCTGCCGGGGGCCTGCCGCTGATCCTGCCCTCACTGGGCCCTTTGCTCGATCCCTCCGAAATTCTGGCAAGCCTCGATGGACTGTTGTTCACCGGCTCGCCTTCCAATGTCGAACCCTATCACTATAGTGGCCCGGCCAGTGCGCCAGGAACTGCTCATGATCCCGAACGCGACAGCACCACCTTACCGCTAATTCGTGACGCCGTGGCGGCGGGTGTGCCGGTTTTGGGCATTTGCCGTGGGTTTCAGGAGTTAAATGTCGCCTTGGGCGGCAGTCTGCACCAGCGTGTTCATGAAACCGGAACCTTCATGGATCATCGTGAACCGGACAACGAACCGGTCGAAGTTCAGTACGCTCCCAGTCATCCCATGCACATTCAGCCCGGCGGCTTGCTTGAGTCTCTGGGCCTGCCTGCTGAAATTGCGGTCAATTCGATCCACGGGCAGGGCATCGAGCGCCTGGCGCCGCCCCTGCGCGTGGAAGCAACGGCGCCTGACGGTCTTGTTGAGGCGGTTTCTTTGATCGACGGCGCCGCTTTTGTCCTGGGGGTGCAATGGCACCCGGAATGGCAAGTCACCCACAATCCCCACTACCTGGCGATTTTCCAGGCCTTTGGCGATGCCTGTCGAAAACGGGCGAGACAACGAGACGCCGATGCGTCAAAAAACGCCTGATCCGCGGATCAGGAAATGACCCCCTGAGGTATTTATGAGTACCAACCTCGACCAGCTCACCGATTGGTTGAAAGAACACAAGATCACCGAAGTCGAATGCATGATTGGCGACCTCACCGGGATCACCCGCGGCAAGATTTCCCCGACCAACAAGTTCATCGCTGAAAAGGGCATGCGTCTGCCTGAAAGCGTCTTGTTGCAGACGGTGACCGGCGATTATGTCGAAGACGATATCTACTACGACCTGCTGGACCCGGCAGACATTGACATGTTCTGCCGCCCCGACCAGAACGCGGTGTATCTGGTGCCCTGGGCCATCGAGCCGACCGCTCAGGTGATCCACGACACGTATGACAAGCAGGGCAACCCTATCGAGTTGTCGCCGCGCAACGTGCTCAAGAAAGTCCTGAAACTCTATGCCGACAAAGGCTGGCAGCCCATCGTGGCGCCGGAAATGGAGTTTTACCTGACCAAGCGCAGTGACGATCCGGACTACCCGTTGCAGCCGCCGATCGGTCGCTCGGGTCGCCCGGAAACCGGTCGCCAATCGTTCTCCATCGAAGCCGCCAACGAATTCGACCCGTTGTTCGAAGACGTCTACGACTGGTGCGAACTGCAGAATCTGGACCTCGACACATTGATCCACGAGGACGGCACTGCGCAGATGGAAATCAACTTCCGTCACGGCGATGCCCTGTCCCTGGCCGACCAGATCCTGGTGTTCAAGCGCACCATGCGCGAGGCGGCACTCAAGCATGACGTGGCGGCGACGTTCATGGCCAAGCCCATGACCGGCGAGCCCGGCAGTGCCATGCATTTGCACCAGAGCATTATCGACATCCAGACCGGCAAGAATGTCTTCTCCAACCCTGACGGCACCATGAGCCAGCTGTTCCTGCACCACATCGGTGGCCTGCAGAAGCTGATCCCTGAGTTGTTGCCGCTGTTCGCGCCCAACGTCAACTCGTTCCGCCGCTTCCTGCCGGACACCTCGGCGCCGGTCAACGTCGAGTGGGGCGAAGAGAACCGCACCGTCGGCCTGCGCGTGCCGGATGCCGGGCCGCAGAACCGTCGTGTGGAAAACCGTCTGCCCGGTGCCGACGCGAACCCCTATCTGGCGATTGCTGCGAGCCTGCTGTGCGGCTTCATCGGCATGACCGAAGGCATCAACCCCAGCGCTCCCGTGGTGGGTCGTGGATATGAGCGCCGCAATCTGCGCCTGCCGTTGACCATCGAAGATGCGCTTGAGCGCATGGAAAACAGCAAGACCATCGAGAAGTATCTGGGCAACAAATTCATCAAGGGCTACGTCGCGGTCAAGCGCGCCGAGCATGAAAACTTCAAACGCGTGATCAGCTCATGGGAGCGGGAATTCCTGCTCTTCGCAGTCTGACACGCCAGGCGCCCGGCTGATTACCGGGCGCCCAACCCAAGCATATGGAGTGCTGCATGAGTTCCAATAATCCGCAAACCCGTGAATGGCAGGCCCTGAGCGCCGAGCACCACCTGGCCCCGTTCAGCGACTACAAACAGCTGAAAGAGAAAGGCCCGCGCATTATCACCAAGGCCCAGGGCGTGCATCTCTGGGACAGTGAAGGCAACAAGATTCTCGACGGTATGGCCGGCCTGTGGTGCGTGGCCATCGGTTATGGTCGCGAAGAGCTGGCCGACGCCGCCAGCAAACAGATGCGCGAGCTGCCTTATTACAACCTGTTCTTCCAGACCGCCCACCCGCCGGCGCTGGAGCTGGCCAAGGCCATTTCCGATATCGCGCCTGCGGGCATGAACCATGTGTTCTTCACCGGTTCCGGCTCCGAAGGCAATGACACCATGCTGCGCCTGGTCCGCCATTACTGGGCGCTCAAGGGCCAGCCGAACAAGAAGACCATCATCAGCCGGGTCAATGGCTATCACGGTTCGACTGTCGCCGGTGCCAGCCTCGGCGGCATGACTTATATGCATGAGCAGGGTGACCTGCCGATCCCCGGCATCGAGCACATTGCGCAGCCATACTGGTTCGGCGAAGGCGGCGACATGACGCCGGACGAGTTCGGCACCTGGGCTGCCGAGCAATTGGAGAAAAAGATTCTCGAACTGGGTGTGGAGAACGTCGGCGCCTTTATTGCCGAGCCGATCCAGGGTGCCGGTGGCGTGATCGTGCCGCCTGCCAGCTACTGGCCGAAGATCAAGGAAATCCTCGGGCGCTACGACATCCTGTTCGTCGCCGACGAAGTGATCTGCGGTTTTGGTCGTACCGGTGAATGGTTCGGCAGCGATTACTTTGACCTCAAGCCGGACATGATGACCATCGCCAAGGGCCTGACGTCGGGTTATATCCCCATGGGCGGCCTGATCGTGCGCGACGAAATCGTCAAGGTGATCAACGAAGGCGGCGATTTCAACCACGGCTTCACGTATTCCGGGCACCCGGTCGCAGCAGCGGTCGCGCTGGAAAATATCCGCATCCTGCGCGACGAAAAAATCGTCGAGCGGGTCAAGAACGAAACGGCACCATACTTGCAAAAGCGTTTGCGTGAGCTGAGCGATCATCCGTTGGTGGGTGAAGTTCGCGGTGTCGGTTTGCTGGGGGCCATCGAGCTGGTCAAGGACAAGGCCACGCGCGAGCGCTATGTCGGTCGGGGTGCCGGCATGATTTGCCGGACGTTCTGTTTCGACAACGGTCTGATCATGCGCGCCGTGGGCGATACCATGATTATTTCGCCGCCCCTGGTGATCAGTTTTGCCGAGATCGATGAACTGGTGGAGAAGGCGCGTAAATGCCTGGATCTGACATTGAAGGCTCTACAAGGCTGATATAAGCACGGCCGGAACATGAAACTTTCGGCGGTTGCGTAGTACGGCAGGTTTGCCCGCTTGTAAGCCTGCCCAGGAACTTGCCAGACTAACGGTTGTTTGAATCGCCGCTACTCCCAATGGTCAGTCATAAAAATACTGGAGCTGTACGCATGAAAACATTTGGCAAGACCCTCCTCGCTCTGTCCCTGATGGGCGCAGTGGCCGCCGCGCACGCGGACGACAAGGTACTTCACGTTTATAACTGGTCCGACTACATCGCGCCGGACACCATCAAGAACTTCGAGAGCGAGTCGGGTATCAAGGTCGTCTACGACGTGTACGACAGTAACGAAACCCTTGAAGCCAAGATGCTGGCCGGCAAATCCGGCTATGACGTCGTCGTACCTTCCAACAACTTCCTGGCCAAGCAAATCAAGGCCGGCGTGTATCAGGAACTGGACAAGTCCAAGCTGCCGAACTACGGCAACCTGAATAAAACCCTGCTCAAGGCCGTGTCCGTCAGCGACCCGGACAACAAGCACGCCTTCCCGTACATGTGGGGTTCGATCGGCATCGGTTTCAACCCGGCCAAGGTCAAGGAAGCGCTGGGTGCCGATGCACCGACCAACTCCTGGGACCTGCTGTTCAAGCCTGAGAACGCAGCCAAGTTGAAGAAGTGCGGTATCAGCTTCCTCGATTCGCCAACCGAAATGCTGCCGGTTGCCCTGCATTACCTGGGCCTGCCGACCGATACGCAGAAGAAGGAAGACATCGACAAGGCTCAGGCTCTGTTCATGAAAGTCCGTCCTTCGATCGCTTACTTCCACTCGTCCAAGTACATCTCCGACCTGGCCAACGGCAATATCTGCGTAGCCGTGGGTTATTCGGGTGACATTCACCAGGCCCAGTCCCGTGCAAAGGAGGCCGGTGGCAAGGTTGAAGTCAGCTACAACATTCCGAAGGAAGGTGCAGGCAGCTTCTACGACATGTTGGCGATCCCGAAAGACGCGGAAAACGTCGAAGGCGCCTACAAGTTCCTGAACTACATCCTCAAGCCTGAAGTGATGGCGGAAATCACCAACTCTGTGGGCTTCCCGAACGGTAACGAGAAAGCCACACCATTGGTGAGCAAGGAAATCACTGATGATCCGGGTGTCTATCCACCGGCTGAGGTCGTGGCCAAGTTGTATGCCATTGCTGACTTGCCGGCGGCCACCCAGCGCATCATGACGCGCAGCTGGACAACCATTAAGTCGGGTAAATAAACCGGGTTGATATTTGCTTCTGTGGGAGCGTGGCTCGCCCGCGAATCGGACGGCGCGGAGTATCAGATGTACCGCGTCGAGCCCTTCGCGGGCAAGCCACGCTCCCACGGGATCTCATTTCAAGGCATAGATGTGCCTTGAACTGAGAGCTGGTTCAACCCACTGTCACATAAGGTTTTTTTGCGATCCGCGGCCATCAAAGGTAAGTTGCGCGCCGGTCCGACACGGGCACCAGACCCCAAACTGAAAAGGATTGTTCACGTGTCTATTTCTTTGCTTCCTCCTTTATTTCGCAACACCCTGCTCGCGGGGCTCGGCCTGACCCTGGCCGTCAGTGCACAAGCGGCCCCCACCGTGCATATTTATAACTGGTCCGATTACATTGGCTTGACCACCCTGGCGGACTTTGAATCCACCACCGGAATCAAGCCGGTCTATGACGTGTTCGACTCCAACGAAACCCTCGAGGGTAAGTTGCTGGCCGGGCACACCGGCTACGACGTGGTCGTGCCGTCCAACCATTTCCTCGGCAAGCAGATCAAGGCCGGGGCTTTCCAGAAACTCGACAAGTCGCAATTGCCCAACTATTCGAACCTTGACCCGGCCCTGCTCAAGCGCCTGGAAAAGAACGATCCGGGTAATCAATACGCCGTGCCTTACCTGTGGGGTACCAATGGCATTGGCTACAACGTCGACAAGGTCAAGGAAGTGTTGGGCGTCGACAAGATCGACTCCTGGGCCGTGCTGTTCGAGCCGGAAAACATCAAAAAGCTGCAAAAGTGCGGTGTCGCCTTTCTTGATTCCGCCGACGAAATGCTCCCGGCGGTGCTCAACTACATGGGCCTGAGCCCGAACAGCACCAATGAGGCCGACTACAAGAAGGCTGAAGAGAAACTGTTGAAAGTACGGCCTTACGTGACTTACTTCAGTTCGTCCAAATACATCACGGATCTCGCCAACGGCGATATCTGCGTGGCTGCCGGTTTCTCCGGGGATGTGTTCCAGGCCAAGAAACGCGCGTCCGAAGCGGGCAAGGACGTCAATATCGCCTACGTGATTCCCAAGGAAGGCGGCAACCTGTGGTTCGACATGCTGGCCATCCCCAGCGATGCAACCAACATCAAGGAAGCTCACGCCTTCATCAACTTCCTGCTCAAGCCGGACGTGATCGCCAAGGTCAGTGACGAGATCGGCTATGCCAACCCGAACCCGAAATCGGGCGACGATATGGACCAGGCGATTCGTACGGATCCGGCGGTGTATCCGCCTCAGGAAGTCCTCGACAAGTTGTTCGTCAATGCCGAGTTGCCCCCCAAGGTGCAGCGCCTGATGACCCGCAGCTGGACCAAGGTCAAGTCGGGCAAATAATTATCCAGCGCCCGGCTTCTGTGGCCGGGCTGCAAAAACCAGTTGGGAGTTTCACCCATGGCAGTTGCCTCCGGCGCCTATAAGAAATCCCTCGATGGCGGTCAGCAACCCAAACAGGTGCTGGTCAAGATCGACCGGGTCACGAAGAAGTTCGATGAGACGATTGCCGTGGACGATGTGTCCCTGCAAATCAACAAAGGCGAGATTTTTGCCCTGCTCGGCGGTTCTGGCTCGGGCAAGTCGACCTTGCTGCGCATGCTCGCCGGGTTCGAGCGGCCGACCGAAGGCCGGATCTTCCTCGATGGCGTGGACATCACCGATATGCCGCCGTACGAGCGGCCGATCAACATGATGTTCCAGTCCTACGCGCTGTTCCCGCACATGACCGTGGCCGACAACATCGCCTTCGGTCTCAAGCAGGACAGGCTGCCCAAGGCCGAGATCGAGGCCCGGGTCATGGAAATGCTCAAGCTGGTGCAGATGACCCAGTACGCCAAGCGCAAGCCGCACCAGTTGTCCGGTGGCCAGCGCCAGCGCGTGGCACTGGCGCGCTCCCTGGCGAAAAAACCCAAGCTGCTGTTGCTCGACGAACCCATGGGCGCCCTGGACAAGAAGCTGCGTTCGCAGATGCAGCTGGAGCTGGTGGAAATCATCGAGCGCGTCGGCGTGACTTGCGTGATGGTGACCCACGACCAGGAAGAGGCCATGACCATGGCCGAGCGCATCGCGATCATGCACCTGGGCTGGATCGCTCAGATCGGCAGCCCGATCGATATCTATGAAACCCCGACCAGCCGTTTGGTCTGTGAATTCATCGGTAACGTCAATCTGTTCGAAGGCGAAGTGATCGAGGACATGGAAGGCCACGCGCTGATTCGCAGCCCCGAGCTGGAGCGCAATATCTACGTCGGCCACGGCGTTACTACTTCGGTGGAAGACAAACACATCACCTACGCCCTGCGTCCGGAAAAACTGCTGGTGACCACCGAGCAACCGACTTTCGAGCACAACTGGTCCCGGGGCAAGGTCCACGATATCGCTTATCTGGGCGGCCACTCGGTGTTCTACGTCGAGTTGCCGTGCGGCAAGCTGGTGCAGTCGTTCGTCGCCAACACCGAGCGCCAGGGCGCGCGGCCGACCTGGGGCGACGAAGTCTACGTCTGGTGGGAAGACGACAGCGGCGTGGTCCTGCGCTCATGAAAGTGCGCAAGCTCAAGCGAGCGCTCCAGCGCATAACGCCCGGTGGCCGGCAACTGGTGATCGGTGCACCGTTCCTCTGGCTGTTCCTGTTCTTTGCCTTGCCGTTCCTGATCGTCATCAAGATCAGTTTCGCCGAAGCCGATGTGGCGATCCCGCCGTATACGGAGATCTTCACCTACGCCGAGCAGAAATTGCAGTTGGTGTTCAACTTCGCCAACTACGCGCTGCTCACCGGTGATGACCTGTATATCTCGGCGTATTTCGGCTCGTTGAAGATGGCCTTTTTCAGCACGCTGCTGTGCCTGTTGATCGGTTATCCCATGGCCTATGGCATCTCCATGGCGCGCAAGGAAACCCAGACCGTGCTGTTGCTGCTGATCATGATGCCGACCTGGACGGCGATCCTGATCCGTGTTTATGCCTGGATGGGCATCCTCAGTAATAACGGCCTGCTCAATGGCTTCCTGATGTGGCTGGGGCTGATCAATGAGCCCTTGCAGATCCTCAACACCAACCTGGCTGTCTACATCGGCGTGGTCTATTCGTACCTGCCATTCATGATCCTGCCGCTGTTCGCCAACCTGGCCAAGCATGATCAGAGTTTGCTGGAAGCGGCGTCGGACCTGGGTTCGAGCACCTTCAACAGCTTCTGGAAAATCACCGTGCCGCTGTCGAAGAACGGCATCATTGCCGGCTGCATGCTGGTGTTTATCCCGGTGGTGGGCGAGTTCGTGATCCCTGAACTGCTCGGCGGCCCGGAAACCCTGATGATCGGCCGCGTGCTCTGGCAAGAGTTCTTCAATAACCGCGACTGGCCGGTGGCATCCGCCCTGGCGGTGGTGATGCTGCTGATCCTGATCGTGCCGATCATCCTGTTCAACCGCAGTCAGGCCAAAGAGCTGGAGGGCAAGGCATGAGCCGCTTTCGATTCTCGAATATCATGCTGGTGCTGGGCCTGGTGTTTATCTACGCGCCCATGGTCATCCTGGTGATCTACTCGTTCAACGCCTCGAAACTGGTGACAGTCTGGGGTGGCTGGTCGATCAAATGGTACGTAGGCCTGCTGGATAACACCCAGTTGATGGGCTCGGTGATGCGCTCCCTGGAAATCGCCTGCTACACAGCGGTAGCGGCGGTTGCCCTGGGCACCATGGCGGCCTTCGTGCTGACACGGATCACCCGCTTCAGTGGCCGCACCTTCTTTGGCGGCCTGGTCACCGCGCCACTGGTCATGCCGGAAGTGATTACCGGCCTGTCGCTGTTGCTGCTGTTCGTGGCCATGGCGCAGTTGATCGGCTGGCCCCAAGAGCGTGGCATTGTCACTATCTGGATTGCCCACACTACCTTCTGCTCGGCGTATGTCGCGGTAGTGGTGTCGGCGCGCTTGCGCGAGCTGGACATGTCCATCGAAGAGGCGGCCATGGACCTGGGCGCGCGGCCGTGGAAAGTGTTTTTCCTGATCACCATCCCGATGATCGCGCCATCCCTGGCGGCAGGGGCGATGATGTCGTTCGCGCTGTCTCTGGATGACCTGGTCCTGGCCAGTTTCGTCTCCGGGCCTGGCTCAACCACCTTGCCCATGGAAGTGTTCTCGGCGGTACGCCTGGGCGTGAAGCCGGAGATCAACGCCGTGGCCAGCCTGATTCTGCTCGCAGTGTCATTGGCGACTTTCCTGGTCTGGTTCTTCAGCCGCCGCGCCGAAGAGCGTCGTCGCAAGGCGATTCAACTGGCTATCGAAGAGAGTGCAGCGGATTCCTGGAAACAGCCGGATAGCCGCCGGGCGCCTGCTCCGTTGTAACGCCTCAGGTTGGTAAAGGTGTTATTTGTGGGAGCGAATTCATTCGCGAAGATCTTCGCGAATGAGTTCTCTCCCACAGCTCGCTCCGACAGTTCGCACCTCGCAAGCCGAGCTCAACTGGTGGTTCGTCTTAAGGCTCTGGCACCAACCGCAACACCCCCTCCGTATGCGCCGCAACATCCCCCTCACTGAAATGCTGTTCGACATAGCCGCCATGAATATAGGTGGCTGCCTGGTCCGCGTAGTGTTTGTCGAACACCACACCGCTTTGCCCGACCGGGTTGATGCCCAGGCTATGGGCCGGGTCGGCGAAGTCGATCAGGCGCCGGGTCGAGGGGCCGTAGCTCACCGGCCAGGGCGCAGGGCCAATGCGGGCGGACTGATTGTTCGGCACCTCATGGGTGCCCGGCGCGGCAAATGGTCCGACGTTGAACAGGCTGTCCAGGGGCTTTTGCACGCCCAGCGGATGGGCATGGGTCAGGGTGTGGGCCTTGCCCCAGCGCCACTCTTCGGGGTTGTTGCCGTACAGCGAACGCAAGTGCTCGACGCTGGAGTGCCAGGCCATCTTGACGATATTGCTGCGGCTTTCCGGCGCAGGCGAATGGCGGTTGTTCCACCAGGGCGAGTCGGCGTCGGCGATTACTTGTGGCAGTGCGTCGTCGATAACGCGAGTGGACAGCAGCGTGTCGAAGAAGGCATCGCCCAGTTCGTCATGGAAGATTTTCTCGGTCAGTTCATAGATAAACTGATTGAACAGCGTGGCTTCCACCGAATCGATCGAGTAATTCCCCGACCAGGCCGCCAGTTGCTCGGCCAGAGCCTTTTCGTCGGCATCCCGGGCAACCTGGCGCAGGATCGGGATCAGCGGCTTGAGGATGCGGGCTGCATAGTCGGTTTTCGTACCCAGCTGCAATTGCTGGCTGGCGGGAATGTCCCAGCGCACGCGGTCATCACTGAGCTGATGATTCAACTGGCGGCCACGGTCTGCCAGGTTGTAGTAACCGGGAATCGGCCTGCCGCTTGGCGACACCGGCTGGGTATTGGCCGACAGTACATAGCCCCGTGCCGGGTTCTCTTCATGGGGATTGTCGCCGAACGGGTAGAAACCGCTCTTGTCGGCCTGGGCCGTGCTGCCATCGAGGATATAGGCAGGATCTACGCCCTCGGGGCGGATTGGCAGTTTCGCCGCAGCCCACCAACCGATATCGCCCCTGGCATTGGCCCAGACGATATTCAGGCCCGGCGCCTGGATCTTCTCGGCGGCTTTGCGCATCTTGTCCAGGGTATCGGCGCGGTTGGCCTCGTAGAACCCCTGGAGAATCGGGTTATCGGTTTCCAGGAATGCCCACCACATGGCAATCGGCGCCGCGCCTGCGGTGTTGCCCAGCACATCATTGACGATCGGCCCGTGGGGTGACTGGCGCAGGTTCAGGGTGACGGGCGCGGCGCCCTTGACGGCAATCTGCTGCCGGCTGACGGTCATGTCTACCCAGGCGCCGTGATACCAGACCTGATTGGGATTGTCGGGGTTGGTCTTCTCGGCGATCAGGTCCAGATCGTCGTTCTGGAACATGGTCAGGCTCCAGCCGAAATCCATGTTATGGCCGAGCAGTGCGAAGGGGTTGAGCGCCTGGAAGTGCCCGTACAGCTCAAAATCAGGGGCCGACAATTGCGCTTCGTACCAGACTGCCGGCGTCGAAAAGCGAATGTGCGGGTCTCCGGCCAGCACCGGTTTGCCACTGCGGGTGCGGCTGCCGGAAATGGCCCAGGCGTTACTGCCCTCGAACTGCGGCAGTCCGGCCTGCTCCAGGGCTTGATTGCTCAGGCGGGCAAGGTCGTTGAGGCTTTTCCAGTCGGTTGCTGACAGGGCAGGGGCTGCCGCCAGTGATCCCTGGGGCTGCCAGGGCATGTCGAACGCTTTCAGGTAATCGGGGCCGAGCTGGTCGCGGATATAAGTCAACAGCGGCTCGGTACGAAATGCCGCCGCGAAACTGTAAGCCAGGTAGCCGCCGATACTCAGGGTGTCTTCGGCAGTGAAAGGCCGCTTGGGGATGCCCAGCAGGTCGAATTCCAAGGGCCTGGCGTGGCTGTCCTGAAACTGGTTGATGCCGTCCAGATAGGCTTGCAGCGCCAGCCAGGTCGGGCTTTGCTTGTCCAGCCGGGCGACGTAGGCGTCGGCATGCTCGCGGATGCGCAGGCTGCGGAACAGCTTGTCGGTATCCACTACCTTGGGTCCCAACACTTCGGCCAGTTCGCCCCGGGCCAGGCGGCGCAGCATTTCCATCTGGAACAGGCGGTCCTGAGCATGGACATAGCCCAGGGCGCGATACAGATCGGCCTGATTCTCGGCGCGGATATGCGGCACGCCGCGCTCGTCATAACGGACTGTGACCGGCGCCTGCAAGTGCGCCAATGTCATTTGCCCGTCACGTTGCGGCTGTTTGCTGTGCACATACCAGCCGCCAGCGGCGAGCGCGATGACAACAAGGGCGGCGAGGGTGAGCAGACTGCGTTTCATCCAGCGTCTCTGTCAGTAATTCGAGCAAGCTGTGCAGGCTACACCACCCGCGTGTGCATTTCGATTAAGCTCCACGCACTTCAATCCAAGAGTTTTCACGATGCGAATTACTTCCTGGTCGCTGGCGTTGTTACTCAGCCTGGCCACCACCCAGGCTTTTGCCCTGGCTAAAACCGAAGTGGGCAGTGTGGTCGAGGTCAGCCTCGAGCAGTTGCATCCCACTCAAGCCGTGGTCGGTTACGACCAGATCTATTACAACCTCGGCCGCTTTGCCAAACACCGCGGCAAGCTGTTCAACGAGTATTGCCAGAGCAACGGCCAGGGTGATGCCGAGCATGTGCCCAAGGCCGCCGATCTGCTGCATCCCGCCAGTTTCGAGTGCGAGAGCAAGGTCGGTACCCATCCCAAGGAAATGAAGACCGTAGTGATCGGGCCGGGCGGGCAGATGTACCTGACTGATGGCCATCACACCTTCACTACATTCTGGGAGCAGCCGGGGGCGGGCGCGCAGTTGAAAATGTGGGTCAGGGTCACCGCTGACTACAGTGACAGCCCGGATATGGCGACCTTCTGGCAGCGCATGCGCAAGGCGCACAAAGTCTGGCTCAAGGACGGCAATGGCCAGACCATCAGGCCGGAAGAACTGCCCGAGCACCTGGGGCTGAGAAACCTGCAGAATGACCCGTTCCGAAGCCTGGTCTATTTTGTCCGTGGCGCGGCTTACGGGCGACCGAATACCAAGGGCGCACCGCCGGAGTTTCTTGAGTTCTATTGGGGGGACTGGCTGCGGCCACAGGTCAATCTGTCCCGCTATGATTTGGGCAAGCGCACCGATTACCATCGCGCGCTGACCAAAGTCGGCAAGCTCATGACCAGCCTGCGTGCCAACGCCAAGGTCGGCAAAAGCGGCCTGACGGTGCTGCAACTGGGCGGGCAGGGCCTGCTGGACACCGAAGTGCTCGACGAAACCGTCGCGACCAAACTGCCGGTGATGCTGGAGTACAAGGCGCATTTGCGGGCTGAAGCGGTAGCTAACCCCTGACTTGAAATGATTTGGGTGGGACCGGCTTTAGCCGGGAAAGGGCCGCTGGATCCGCTGTATTGGCATGATCATATCGGGCGCCTTCCCGGCTAAAGCCGGTCCCACCGTGATTACTGTGCGGCCTCTGTCCAGTGGCAATAACAGCCCACTGCCATGCTGTGGGTTGCATCCACCGCCCGACCCGCGCTCAACGCCTGCAGGATCGGTTCGATAAAGCTGTTGCCCGAGTTGCAGGTCAGCCCTTCGCTGTAAGGTCCGAAATAGGCGAGCTTGCCGTCACGGTCCCAGATTGCCACGGCGGGGCTGGCGCTGATGTGTTCAGCGCCGGGCAGGCTGTCGAGGATATGCATGCGCTTCAGGTTGTCAGGCAGTTGCCCGTGGCTGCCGGTCTTCTGCAACGCGTAAAAATCCACGCCGTCGGCAAAGCGCTCGAGCAGCTCACCGAGATGCTGCTGATTGGCGACGTTGCACGGGCAGGCCGGGTCCCAGAAATGCACCAGACGGATTCGCCCTGGCCCGGCCAATGCGGCGGGCAGACTCAGTCTGTCACCGGCAAACAGCGCCGCCTGCTCGCTGAATACGCGCAGGTATCGGCCCTGGAACCAGTCATAGGCCAGCCATAGACCGCCCGCAAAGATTACGGCCAGCAGGCTTAGCGCCATGGTTCGTCGAGGAATGTTCATGTCAGACGCTTCTGATTAAGGGGGCGTGGCTTGCCATGCCCGGTGAGACAGCTGAATATCGCAACACGGCCCGCCTCAACCTGGAAATCCCATGCCTACGACATTCACCCCCGAAACGCTGCGCCCGCGCCTGCAAGCGCTGGCCGCCCGGCAACTGATACCTGCCGAGGGGCTGTCGTACCAGCGCTTCTATGGCCTGTCCTTTGCCAACAGCGGGTTGCTGAGTCGCAGTTGGCTCGGGCGTTTCGAGGCGGCGGGCTATGACATCGTCGGGCAGGTCTGGTTGCCTGAGCAACCCAGGGCGACGATGTTCCTGATGCATGGTTTCTACGATCACATGGGGCTTTATCGGCATGTGGTCGAATGGGCCTTGACCCAGGGGTTTGCGGTGATTTCCTGTGATCTGCCGGGGCATGGCCTGTCCAGTGGCAGCCGCGCCAGTATCAACGACTTCGCCGAATACCAGTTGGTGCTGCAAGGTCTATTCGCCGAGGCCGAGGCGCTGCAACTGCCCAAGCCCTGGCATCTGTGCGGGCAAAGCACGGGCGGCGCCATCGTCATCGACCATCTGCTGAACCATGGCAGCGACAGCCCGGCCCAGGGCCAGGCGATCCTGTTGGCGCCGCTGGTCCGGCCACGGGCCTGGGGTTGGTCAAAACTCAGCTATTACCTGCTCAGGCCCTTCGTCAAGGACATCGCCCGACGCTTCAGCGACAACTCCAATGCCCCGGCCTTCCTGCCATTCCTGCTCGCCGACCCGCTGCAACCGCAACGCCTGCCCACGGCCTGGGTCGGTGCTCTGGCAAACTGGATCAGCCGCATCGAAAGCGCACCACGCAGTACACGCAGCCCGATGATTATCCAGGGTGAAGCGGACATGACTGTTGACTGGAGTCATAACCTGGCGGTGCTCAACGAGAAATTCACCCAGCCGCAGATTCTCATGCTGCATGACGCACGGCACCACCTGGCCAATGAGCTGCCGGAGTTGCGTGAACGGTATTTCGAGTTTATGCAGCAGAGGATGAGTTGAGGACCGCACTGTGTGGGACCGGCTTTAGCCGGGAAGACAACAAATCAGACGATAGAAATGTGTCGATCTTGCCCATGCTTTCCCGGCTAAAGCCGGTCCCACTGAAGTCGAGCTGAACTGATCTACTGACTCTGCCCAACCGCCAACCCCGCCCGAATCGCCGCCAGCGCCGCCTGATAGTAAGCCTTGCCTTCAGCTGATTCAGCGAAGTTGGAGAACTCTTCCAGCTCCGGGTCGGACAGGTCGCGGTAGACGTATAGCAGGGTGTTGTTGAGGTCGGCGCCGATCTGCGCCATCAGGCGTTCGCGCTGGCCTTCGAGCATGCCCTGGGCCTGGCCGCCACCCAGCAGGCCGGGGATCATCTGGCTCAGGCTGTCGGCAGCGACGCCGGCAATCGCCAGGCTGACTTCAGCGCCGGCTTCCCGGGCGGGCAGGGCCTGGGCCAGGTGGCCGATCAGCAGTTGCCGGGTGGATTCGGCTTCGATGTGCGGCAGGCCCTGGGCGTTCTTGGCCAACTGATCGGCGCGGGTTGCGGTCAATTCGGCATTGACGATCTTGCGCCCCAGTGGCGACTGGAAGAATTGCAGGGCCGGCTTCGGATCGCGCAGGCTTTCACGCAGGCGCTGTTCGGCGCGTTGATCCATGGCCTGAGGGGCGAAACGCTGGTTGCTGTTATTGACCAGAGCATCGAATACCGCGGGTGGCAAACTGTTTCGGTAGCGCAACTGGGCCGCTTTGAGCGCATCGCTGAAGTGTGCGCGCTGTTCTGGCCAGCCTGCGGCCTTGTACAACTGGTCGTGGCTGTCTGCCCATACGGGCATGGTGCAGAACATCAACAGCAAAACAAACAAACGGCGCATGAAGGACTCCTGTCGGCAGGCCACTATTCTCCGGGTCGTAGCGGGGGCTTGTCGAGTTATGACTGTCCTGAATCAATGAAAACTCAAGGTTTGCATCCGGGGGCGAACAAGGGCTCTGTCGGATTTCCAGGCACATGGATACTATGCGCGACATGCAAATCTCCCCTGATCATCCGCTGCTGCTACGAATCGTTGACGACATAGCCGCACGCGGCTGGTCGCAGCAGAATATTTTCCTGCCCGAGCGTCTGACCCGCGAACTGGCCGCAGAGTGCCGCAAACGTGCGGCCGAAGGCGAACTTACCCCTGCCGGAGTCGGCCGTGGCCCTGGGCAGGAGGTGCGTGAAGGGATTCGTGGCGACCATATTCAGTGGCTTGAGCCGGGCCAGGCAGAACCCTGCGATGCCTACCTGAGCCTGATGGACAGTCTGCGTCTGGCTCTCAATCGCGGCCTGTTTCTGGGGCTGGAAGAGTTCGAGAGCCATTTTGCCCTGTATCCACCGGGCGCGTTTTATCTCAAGCACCTGGACCGCTTTCGCGATGACGATGCGCGCACGGTATCGGCGGTGCTTTATCTCAATGATGCCTGGTTGCCCGAACATGGCGGGCAGTTGCGTATGTATCTCGAGGGTGAAACGACTTACGACGTGCAGCCCACGGGGGGGTGCCTGGTGGTGTTTCTCTCGGGGGATATGCCCCACGAGGTGCTGCCTGCGACTCGCGAGCGTTTGTCGTTGACCGGGTGGTTTCGGCGGCGAAGCGGTGAGTTGTTCTGATTTCCTTCCATGCGCCACACAGAATTGAAATGAGATTTTGTAGGAGCTGCCGAAGGCTGCGAATGGCTTCACACCGTTTTCGCAGCCTTCGGCAGCTCCTACAGATCGCGTGGTGTCAGGGGCCATCGCGCAGATGAAATCTTCTACATAAACGTCTCTCATCCGGAAAAAGTGATATTGCATAAGCCTGATCTACGCTTAGGACTCCCTTGAACCCAAGCGTCCAGTGCGCAGTCAGACGTGCATGCCATAACAATTACTGGAGAGACCATGAAGACCTTATTTGCCAAAACCACCATCGCCGGTCTGCTGCTGGGCGCGTCCTTGCTGGCTCAGGCCGCCGATATCCCGCGCACGCCTTCGCCAGCCGGGGCCGAGGTCTACATCATTTCCCCGAAAGATGGCGCCACAGTGCCGGGTACGTTCAAGGTGCAGTTCGGCCTCAAGGGCATGGGCGTCGCGCCGGCCGGTGTCGATGTGCCGGACACCGCCCACCACCACCTGATGGTTGACCTCAAGGAACAGCCTGACCTGAATGCGCCTCTGCCCAACAACGACACCATCCGCCACTTCGGCAAGGGCCAGACCGAGACCGAAGTCACCTTGAGCCCGGGCAAGCACACCCTGCAGCTGATCATGGGCGACAAGAGCCATATCCCGCTCAACCCTTCCGTTGAGTCGAAGAAGATCACGGTTAACGTCAAGTAAGCGCGTGGGCCGAATGATGGATCTGTAGGCGCTGCCGAAGGCTGCGAATGGTTTTACAGCGTTTCGCAGCCTTCGGCAGCGCCTACAAGATCCCATTCCAGGCCAGATGAGCACCCACAAAAAAGGAGATCCGCAGATCTCCTTTTCTGTGTACACCAGAAAATTTAGAACAGAACACGGCTACGGATGGTGCCTTTGATCTGTTGCAGTTTTTCCTGGGCGAGGTCCGAGTACTCGGCATCGACGTCGATGACCACGTAGCCGACTTTCTCGTTGGTCTGCAGGAACTGACCGGAAATGTTGATGCCGTTTTCGGCGAAGACCTTGTTGATCTCCATCAGCACGCCCGGGATGTTCTCGTGGATGTGCAGCAGGCGGTGCTTGCCCGGGTGAGCCGGCAGGGCCACTTCCGGGAAGTTGACCGAGGACACCGAGGTACCGTTGTCGCTGTACTTGACCAGCTTCTCGGCGACTTCCAGACCGATGTTGGCTTGCGCCTCGGCGGTGGAACCACCGATGTGCGGGGTCAGGATCACGTTGTCCAGGCCGCGCAGTGGGCTTTCGAAGATGTCGTCGTTGGAGCGGGGCTCGACCGGGAACACGTCGATGGCGGCGCCGATCAGGTGCTTGTCCTTGATCGCGTCAGCCAGGGCGTTCAGTTCCACCACGGTACCGCGAGCAGCGTTGATCAGGATCGCACCCTTTTTCATGGCGCGGATTTCTTTCTCGCCGATCATCCATTGGGTGGACGGCAGCTCAGGCACATGCAGGGAAACGATATCGGCCAGGCCCAGCAGCTCGGTCAGGCTGGTGACCTGGGTCGCGTTGCCCAGTGGCAGCTTGGTCAGCGGGTCGAAGAAGAACACCTGCATGCCCAGGCTTTCGGCCAGGACCGACAGTTGGGTGCCGATCGAGCCGTAGCCGATGATGCCCAGCTTCTTGCCGCGAATCTCGAAGGAGTTCGCCGCGCTTTTGATCCAGCCGCCACGGTGGCAGGAGGCATTTTTCTCGGGGATGCCGCGCAGCAGCAGGATCGCCTCGGCCAGAACCAGTTCGGCAACCGAACGGGTATTGGAGTAGGGGGCGTTGAATACGGCGATACCGCGTTCGCGCGCTGCGTTCAGGTCAACCTGATTGGTACCGATGCAGAAGCAGCCGACGGCGACCAGTTTCTTCGCTGCGTCGAACATCTCTTCGGTCAATTGGGTGCGCGAACGAATGCCGATGAAGTGAGCGTCGGCGATCTTTTCCTTCAGCTCGGCTTCCGGCAGAGACTTGGTGTGGTACTCGATGCTGGTGTAACCGGCGGCCTTGAGGACGTCAACGGCGGATTGGTGGACGCCTTCGAGAAGAAGGAACTTGATCTTGCTCTTGTCGAGGGAAGTCTTGCTCATCTGCGTAACCTGTGTCCCGAAGAAAATTGGCAGGGGTCCGGAGTGGCGCTGGCTCGACTCACGGGGGGCGTATGCTAGCATAAGCCCCCCGCGAAACCCCATTCCTGAACGTGAGCAGTTCTCAGGACGACCATGAATTATTCGAGAGCGCCTTCGATGATCCAGCCTGCCCTGTTAGATGAGCTGAAGACCCTGGTTGAGCCTGGCAAGGTTCTTACCGATGCCGACTCCCTAGGCTTTTATGGCAAGGATCACACCAAGCATTTCGCTCCGGCACCTGTCGCCATTGTCTTCCCGAAAACCATCGAGCAGGTTCAGGCCATCGTTCTGTGGGCCAACAAACATCGCGTTGCCCTGGTACCGTCCGGTGGTCGTACTGGTCTCTCGGCTGCGGCCGTGGCGGCCAACGGTGAGGTGGTGGTTTCGTTCGACTATATGAATCAGATTCTGGATCTCAACCTCACCGACCGTACTGCAGTGTGCCAGCCGGGCGTGGTGACCAAGCAGTTGCAGAACCTGGCCGAAGAAAACGGGCTGTATTACCCGGTGGACTTCGCTTCGTCGGGTTCCAGCCAGATTGGCGGCAATATCGGCACCAACGCTGGCGGGATCAAGGTCATTCGCTACGGCATGACCCGTAACTGGGTCGCTGGCCTGAAAGTGGTTACCGGCAAGGGCGATATCCTCGAGCTGAACAAAGACCTGATCAAGAACGCCACGGGCTACGACATGCGTCAGCTGTTTATTGGCGCCGAAGGCACCCTGGGTTTCGTCGTCGAAGCGACCATGCGCCTTGATCGCGCGCCGAAGAACCTGACCGCCATGGTCTTGGGCGTTGCCGACTTCAACTCCATCATGCCGGTGCTGCATGCTTTCCACGGCAAGCTGGACCTGACCGCGTTCGAGTTCTTCTCCGACAAGTGCCTGGCCAAGGTCATGGCCCGTGGTGATGTGCCAGCGCCGTTCGCCACCGATTGCCCGTTCTATGCCTTGCTGGAATTCGAAGCGACAACCGAAGAAGTGGCCAATGAAGCCTTGGCGACCTTCGAGCATTGTGTGGAGGAGGGCTGGGTGCTGGACGGCGTGATGAGCCAGAGCGAGCAGCAGCTGCACAACCTGTGGAAGCTGCGCGAGTTCATCTCGGAAACCATTTCCCACTTCACGCCGTACAAGAACGACATCTCGGTAACGGTATCGAAAGTCCCGGCATTTCTGGCCGAAGTGGACGCCATCGTCGGCAGACACTATCCGGACTTCGAAGTGGTCTGGTTCGGCCACATTGGCGATGGCAACCTGCACCTGAACATCCTCAAGCCGGAAAACATGGATAAGGATGAGTTCTTCGGCAAGTGCGCCACGGTCAACAAGTGGGTGTTCGAGATCGTACAGAAGTACAACGGCTCGATTTCCGCCGAACACGGCGTCGGTATGACCAAGCGCAACTATCTTGAATACAGCCGTTCGCCGGTTGAAATCGAATACATGAAAGCGGTCAAGGCAGTGTTCGATCCAAATGGCATCATGAACCCCGGCAAAATTTTCGCGGTTTGACCCACAAGGACAACGCCATGAGCTATCAACACAAGTACGTCGACGGCACCACTATCCATTTCCCGTTGGGCAAAGTGGTGTGTATTGGCCGCAATTACGCCGAGCATGCCAAGGAACTGGATAACCCGGTACCGACCGAACCAATCCTGTTCATCAAGCCGGGCAGCTGCGTGGTGCCACTGGAAGGCGGTTTCAGCATTCCCGCTGACCGTGGCTCGGTGCATTACGAAGCGGAAATCGTCGTACTGATCGGCAAGCCCCTGAGCAAGCACCCGTCTGAAGAAGAAGTGCTTGATGCGATCAGCGGCTTCGCACCGGGTCTGGACCTGACCCTGCGTGACCTGCAGTCGAAGTTGAAGGAAAAGGGCCTGCCGTGGGAACGCTGCAAGTGCTTTGACGGCGCGGCGGTCATCGCCCCGTTCATCTCGGCCGATACCTACCCGGACCTGACCGATATCAATATTCGCCTGACCATCAACGGCGAAGTGCGCCAGGACGGCAACAGCAGCCACATGCTCAACCCCATCGTGCCGATGATCCAGCATATGGCGGCGAACTTCTCGCTGCAGGCCGGCGACCTGATCATGACCGGCACACCAGCGGGTGTCGGGCCGTTTGTGGCAGGGGACGAAATCGTGCTGGAACTGCCAGGGCATAGCCGGTTTGAAAGCCGGGTTCTCTAACGCCGCCAACCGGCTCGGGCTTTTGTGGTGTAACTGTGGGAGCGGATTCATCCGCGAAATCGGTGGTTCAGTCGATGAATGTATATCGAATGTACCGGCCTCTTCGCGGATGAATCCGCTCCCACATGTGTTTTCAGGTGCTTAGCGCTTCAGGGTCTTCACTCCTTCTGCCGTACCCAGCAACAGCAAATCCGCCGGACGTGCCGCGAACAGGCCGTTGGTCACTACGCCAACGATGGCGTTGATCTGGCTTTCCAGCTCTACCGGATTGGTGATGTTCAGGTTGAACACATCAAGAATGATATTGCCGTTATCGGTAATCACACCCTCGCGATAGACCGGGTCACCGCCCAGTTTCACCAGCTGCCGGGCAACGTGGCTGCGGGCCATCGGGATCACTTCGACCGGCAGCGGGAATGCGCCCAGGACGGGTACCAGCTTGCTGCCATCGGCGATGCAGATGAAGGTCTTGGCCACGGCCGCGACGATCTTCTCCCGGGTCAGGGCTGCGCCGCCGCCTTTGATCAGGTTCAGGTGTTCGTCGCTTTCATCGGCGCCGTCGATGTAGAACTCCAGGTCGCTGACCGTATTGAGTTCATAAACCGGGATGCCATGGCCTTTCAGGCGTGCAGCGGTGGCTTCGGAGCTGGCCACGGCGCCATCGAACGCGCCCTTGTGCCTGGCCAGAGCGTCGATGAAGCAGTTGGCGGTGGAGCCGGTGCCGACGCCGACGATGCTCTTGTCGTCCAGTTTCGGCAGAATGAAGTCCACCGCGGCCTGGGCCACGGCTTGTTTGAGTTGATCCTGATTCATGGGGGCTCCACGGGTGCCGGGTAGGGCTGTTGAAAAGGCGCGCATTATAACGACATGGTGAGGGTAAAGCCTTGTCATTCGTATGGTCGTCCATCAGAGCGCGGGTTAGACTCGCGGCCTTGCCCTCTTCGCCAGTGATGCTTTCCCGATGCTCGAACACTACGTCAAGAAAATCCTCACCTCACGCGTCTACGACGTCGCCGTGGAAACCCCATTGCAAGGCGCCCGTCAGCTATCCGAGCGTCTGGGCAACCAGGTGCTGCTCAAGCGCGAAGACCTGCAACCGGTGTTCTCCTTCAAGATTCGCGGCGCTTATAACAAGCTGGCGCAACTGAGCCCCGAAGAACTGGCGCGGGGCGTAGTCACGGCATCAGCGGGTAACCACGCCCAGGGCCTGGCGCTGGCCGCCAAGACCCTCGGCGTGAAAGCCACCATCGTGATGCCCAAGACCACGCCCGAGATCAAGGTCGAAGGCGTGCGTTCCCGTGGTGGCATCGTGGTGTTGCACGGTGATTCGTTCCCGGAAGCATTGGCCTACTCGCTGAAGCTGGTCGAGGAACAGGGCTATGTCTACGTCCACCCTTACGACGACCCCGACACCATCGCCGGGCAAGGCACCGTGGCCATGGAGATTCTGCGTCAGCATCAGGGGCCTCTGGACGCGATCTTCGTGCCGGTCGGTGGCGGCGGCCTGATCGCCGGTATCGCTGCCTATGTGAAATACCTGCGCCCGGAAATCAAGGTGATCGGCGTCGAGCCGGACGACTCCAACTGCCTGCAACAGGCCATGGCCTACGGCGAGCGCGTGGTATTGCAGCAGGTCGGGCTCTTTGCCGATGGCGTGGCCGTGGCGCAGATTGGCAAGCACACCTTTGATATCTGCCAGCACTATGTCGATGAAGTGATCACCGTCAGCACTGACGAGATCTGCGCGGCAATCAAGGATATCTACGACGATACCCGTTCCATCACCGAACCTGCCGGCGCCCTGGGCGTGGCCGGGATCAAGAAATACACCGAGCAGTACGGCATCAGCGGCCAGACTCTGGTGGCCATCGACTCCGGCGCCAACGTCAACTTCGACCGTCTGCGCCACGTCGCCGAACGTGCCGAACTGGGCGAAGGCCGCGAAGCGATCATCGCCGTGACCATCCCCGAGCAGCCGGGCAGCTTCAAGGCTTTCTGCGAGGCCGTTGGCAAACGCCAGATCACCGAATTCAACTACCGTTACCACACCGACCGCGAGGCGCACATTTTCGTCGGTGTGCAGACCCACCCCGATACCGATCCGCGCAGCGCCTTGATCGCAAGCCTGACTGAACAGGGTTTCCCGGTAGTGGACCTGACCGATAACGAACTGGCCAAGCTGCATATCCGTCATATGGTCGGCGGCCATGCCGAGCGGGTCAGTGATGAAGTGGTGCTGCGCTTCGAATTCCCCGAGCGGCCGGGCGCCTTGTTCAACTTCCTGAATAAACTGGGCGGGCGTTGGACCATCTCGATGTTCCATTACCGCAATCACGGTGCGGCGGATGGCCGGGTGGTAGCGGGGCTGGTAGTGCCGGAAGACGAGCGGGACCTGATCCCGGCGGCACTGGCGGAGATTGGTTACCCGTACTGGGATGAGAGCGAGAATCCGGCGTATCGGCTTTTCCTGGGTTAAATAAATGCCAGGGGTGGACTATGGAGGCGAATCCTGTGGGAGCGAATTCATTCGCGAAGGGGCCGGAACATTCACCGCCCCGTCGTCGTCTGAAATACCGCTTTCGCGAATGAATTCGCTCCCACAGAATTCTCTCCCATACGGTTCCCCCAGTGAGCTAGCCGAATGGACTGCTAGGCTTTAAACGCGCCCTTCAAGGAATACCTCACAATGGAACACTTCGCTGCGCTGAAAATCCTCCACGTCGTAGCGACCGCGCTTTTGCTGCTGAGCGCGCTGGTGTTGGCCGGCTGGCTGATCAAGGGCCGTCGGGCCGGCGACCTGACTATCCAGAATCGCATCGTTCAGCGGCCCTGGCTATTCGTCTGGATTCTGATGGCGGTATGCCTGGTGGTTCTGCCGGTCACTGGCTGGTATCTGGTGCATGGCGCCGGTTGGCCGCTGGGGCAGACCTGGCTGTTGGCGGCCAGCGTGCTCTACATTTTTGGCGCCCTGAGCTGGACCTGGCTGGTGGTCAGGCTCAACCGCCTGCGTCGTCCGATCATCGTCGGTAACCCCCGTTTTACCTTGGCGCTGGCGATATTCAGTGCCCTGTGTTTTATCGCCATTGCCGGTCTGATGGGTGCCAAGCCGGTCTGATTTCCCGACATTCTTGCAAGGAAAGCCATGAAAATAGTGCTGGTCGGCGCTACGGGATTCGTCGGGCGCAATATCCTCGACGCGCTGAGTGCGGCAGGCCATCAGGTGATCGCGACCAGTCGCAGCCGCCAGGGGCGCCTGCTGCCCGGTGTCGAATGGCAGGTGCTGGATCTGGATATCCTCGCCAACGTGCCGGATCACTTCGCCATGCCTGTCGATGCCGACCTGCTGATCAATGCGGCGGGGCTGTTGAGTGTGGATGAACAGGCGCTGCAACTGACCCAGGATCAAGGCACCCGGGCGCTGTTCGACCTGGCCGCAGCCCAGGGTCTACGGGTGCTGCATATTTCGGCCCTGGGGGCGGGCGGACAGCCGGATGTGCCGTTTCTCGCCAGTAAAGCCGTTGCCGACGCCTATCTGCTGCAACTGGATATCCCCGCCGTCGTATTGCGTCCGTCATTGCTGTTGGGGGCGGGTGGAGCGAGCAGCGCGTGGCTGGCGCGTCTGTCGCCCTGGCCACTGATCCCGTTGCTGGATCGCAAGGCCCAACTGCAGCCCCTGCATATCAATGACCTCAGCGCAGCGGTGCTCGCGCTGCTGCGCCATTGGCCGGAGCAATCCATGGTCTTGCCGCTGGTAGGCTCGCAACCCATGACTCTGGCGCAGTTGATCGATCAATTGCGTGCCTCTCAAGGGTGGTCGGTAGCCCGCTATGTGAAAGTACCTGCGAAGCTGGCAGCAGCGGGGGCGCAGTTGGGTGAGCGCTTTGCCTGGCGCGCCCTGAATCGTCAGAGTCTGCTGATGGCGCAGCGCGATAATCTGGCTGACCCCGAGGTCCTGGCCTCGGTCTGCGGTTTTCGCTGTGCGCCGATTGAGGATCGCCTGACCGACTGGCCTGTTGCCGCGCAGAGCGTGCAGTTGGCTTTACGCCCGCTATTGCTGGCGGTCATGGTGTTTATCTGGCTGGGGACGGCGTTGGTCTGCCTATGGCCCGGCTATGACTGGGGCCTGCGCATCATGCGGGAAACCGGAATCAAAGGCTCCCTGGCCGACCTGGCGGTGATCGGCGGCTCGCTCTGCGATGCAGTGCTGGGCCTCGGCCTGCTGCTCAGGCGCTGGCGCCGTCGTGCCCTGCTGGCGCAGCTCGGGCTGATGGCTGGCTACACGTTGTTTATCACTGTGGCGCTGCCCCATTACTGGTTCGACCCTTACGCAGCGGTCGCCAAGAATCTGGTGCTGATGGTCGCAACTCTCTGGCTTTTATGGACTGAACCTCGTCGATGAGTGCTTATCTGCTGCTCAAAACCCTGCATATCCTTTCGTCCACCGTGCTGTTCGGTCTTGGCGCGGGCTCGGCCTATTACTCACTGCGGGCCTGGCGTACCGGCAAGGTCGAGGTCATTGCGGTGACGTTCAAGCACCTGGTCTTCGCCGATTGGGCATTTACCACCACTACGGCGATCTTCCAGCCATTGAGCGGCATCGGTCTGATCTACCTGGCCGGCTGGCCGCCCCAGCAAAGCTGGCTGATGTGGAGTGTCGGGCTGTATGTGCTGGCGGGGGTGTGCTGGCTGCCGGTGGTCTGGTTGCAGATCCAGGTGCACCGCATGGCCGATCAGGCTCTGGCGGCGGGAACGCCGATGCCGATCAAGGCCGACCAGTACATGCGCTGGTGGTTTGCGCTGGGCTGGCCGGCTTTTCTGGCGTTTATCGCGATTTTCTACCTGATGGTCGCCAAACCGACCTGATCAGTCGCGCAGGGACATCACCGGCCAGCCGCGTTTTTGCGCCTCGGCGCGCAGTTTCGGATCCGGATCGACGGCCACCGGGTTGGCAACCTGCTCCAGCAGCGGCAGGTCGTTCATCGAATCGCTGTAGAAATAGCTGTCGTCGAGAGTGAAGCCGCTTTCTTCCAGCCAACGATTGAGCCGCGTCACCTTGCCTTCACGGAAGCAGGGTATATCGGTGGTACGTCCGCTGTAGCGGCCATCGATCAGCTCGCATTCGGTGGCCAGCAGGGTATCGATGCCGAGTTTTTCGACGATCGGTGCAGTGACGAAGCGGTTGGTGGCGGTGATGACCACCAGTTTGTCGCCGGCCTCGCGATGTTTGGCGATCAACGCCAGGGCCTTGGGCAGCATCAAGGGTTCGATGCAGTCGCGCATGAAATCGCGGTGCCATTCGTCCAGCTGCGCCATTTCAGTGCGGCCGAGGATTTCCAGGCTGAAATTCAGGTAATCGGTCAGGTTCAGGGTTCCGGCCAGATAATCTTCATAGAAAGCGTCGTTGCGGGCTTTGTAGGCGTCACCGTCAAGGATGCCGCGCTGGCACAGGTAATCGCCCCAAGCGTGGTCGCTGTCGCCGCCCAAAAGGGTGTTGTCAAGGTCGAATAAGGCCAGGCGCATGAAGTTACTCACTGAAATAGCTGAAAAAAGAGCACAAGAATACGGGGTTTTCGCCAGAACGCACATAAGGCCTATAAGGCTCGTTGCTGGGGTCACGATCTTTGTGGAACAATGCGGCGACATGCGTTTGCGAGGTTGTTGCCGTGATCGACCCCGATGGTTTCCGTCCTAATGTCGGGATTATTCTGACAAACGATGCCGGGCAGGTCTTATGGGCTCGGCGGATCAACCAAGACGCCTGGCAGTTTCCGCAAGGTGGGATCAACCCACAGGAGACGCCGGAAGACGCGCTTTACCGTGAATTGAACGAAGAAGTCGGACTTGAACGGCAAGATGTTGAAATTCTTGCCTGCACCCGTGGCTGGTTGCGCTATCGTCTGCCGCAACGTCTGGTCAGGACCCACAGCCAACCGCTGTGTATCGGCCAGAAGCAAAAATGGTTTCTCCTGCGCCTGATCTCCAGCGAGCAGCGGGTGCGGATGGATTTGACCGGTAAACCGGAATTCGATGGCTGGCGTTGGGTCAGCTATTGGTATCCGTTGGGCCAGGTGGTGACATTCAAGCGCGAGGTGTATCGACGCGCACTCAAAGAGCTTGCCCCGCGCCTTTTAGCGCGCGACTGACACGGAGTTCGACCCCGAGCCATGCTCAATACGCTGCGCAAGATCGTCCAGGAAGTTAACTCCGCCAAGGATCTCAAGGCGGCGTTGGGGATTATTGTGTTACGCGTCAAAGAGGCCATGGGCAGCCAGGTCTGCTCGGTCTATTTGCTCGATCCCGAATCCAATCGCTTCGTGCTGATGGCCACCGAGGGCCTGAACAAGCGCTCCATCGGCAAGGTCAGCATGGCGCCGAACGAGGGCCTGGTCGGTCTGGTCGGCACTCGCGAAGAACCGCTGAACCTGGAAAACGCCGCCGATCACCCGCGTTATCGCTACTTTGCCGAGACCGGTGAGGAGCGTTTCGCCTCCTTCCTCGGTGCACCGATCATCCACCACCGTCGCGTGGTGGGGGTTCTGGTTATCCAGCAGAAAGAGCGTCGCCAGTTCGACGAGGGCGAAGAAGCCTTCCTGGTGACCATGAGCGCGCAGTTGGCCGGGGTTATCGCCCATGCCGAGGCCACTGGCTCGATTCGCGGCCTGGGGCGCCAGGGCAAGGGCATTCAGGAAGCCAAGTTCGTGGGTGTCGCCGGTTCGCCCGGCGCTGCTGTCGGGGTGGCTCTGGTCATGCTGCCGCCTGCCGACCTGGAGGTGGTCCCGGACAAGATCGTTACCGATATCGATGCCGAGCTGGCGCTGTTCCAGAACGCCCTGGAAGGGGTGCGCAGCGATATGCGCAACCTGTCGGCCAAGCTCGCCACGCAATTGCGTCCTGAAGAGCGCGCGTTGTTCGACGTTTACTTGATGATGCTCGACGATGCCTCCCTCGGCAGTGAAGTGACCAACGTCATCAAGACCGGTCAGTGGGCCCAGGGCGCACTGCGCTCGGTGGTTACCGAGCACGTCAACCGTTTCGAACTGATGGACGATGCCTACCTGCGCGAGCGGGCTTCCGACGTCAAGGACCTGGGACGTCGCCTGTTGGCATACCTGCAGGAGGCACGGCAGCAGACCCTGGTCTACCCGGATAACACCATTCTGGTCAGTGAGGAACTGTCGCCGGCCATGCTTGGCGAAGTGCCAGAAGGCAAGCTGGCCGGTCTGGTCTCGGTACTCGGCTCCGGCAACTCCCATGTGGCGATTCTGGCCCGGGCCATGGGTATTCCAACGGTCATGGGGGCGGTGGACCTGCCGTATTCCAAGGTCGACGGCATCGAAATGATCGTCGACGGCTATCACGGGGAAGTCTTCACCAACCCCAGCGACGCCATGCGCAAGCAGTTCGCCAATGTGGTCGAGGAAGAGCGGCAACTGTCCCAGGGTCTCGACGCCCTGCGCGAGCTGCCGTGCGTGACCCTCGACGGCCACCGCATGCCGTTGTGGGTGAACACCGGCCTGCTGGCGGATATCGCCCGCGCGCAACAGCGTGGCGCTGAAGGTGTCGGCCTCTATCGCACCGAAGTCCCGTTCATGATCAACCAGCGCTTTCCGAGCGAGAAAGAGCAGTTGGCGATCTACCGTGAACAACTGGCCGCTTTCCACCCGCTGCCAGTGACCATGCGCAGCCTCGATATCGGCGGTGACAAGGCGCTGTCGTACTTCCCGATCAAGGAAGACAACCCGTTCCTCGGCTGGCGCGGTATCCGCGTGACCCTCGATCACCCGGAAATCTTCCTGGTGCAGACCCGGGCCATGCTCAAGGCCAGCGAAGGCCTGAACAACCTGCGCATCCTGCTGCCGATGATCTCCAGCACCCATGAAGTGGAAGAGGCCTTGCACCTGATCCATCGGGCCTGGGGTGAAGTGCGCGATGAAGGCACCGATGTGCCGATGCCGCCGGTCGGGGTGATGATCGAAGTGCCAGCAGCGGTCTATCAGACTCGCGACCTGGCGCGTCAGGTGGACTTCCTGTCGGTCGGATCCAACGACCTGACCCAATATTTACTGGCCGTGGACCGCAATAACCCACGGGTCGCCGACCTTTATGACTATCTGCACCCGGCCGTGCTGCAAGCCCTGCAGAACGTCGTGCGCGACGCTCACGCCGAAGGCAAGCCAGTGAGTATCTGCGGCGAAATGGCCGGTGATCCGGCGGCGGCGGTGCTGCTGATGGCCATGGGCTTTGACAGCCTGTCGATGAACGCCACCAACCTGCCGAAGGTGAAGTGGATGCTGCGCCAGATCAATCTGAGCAAAGCCAAGGAACTGCTGGCCCAATTGATGACCAACGATAACCCGCAGGTCATCAGCAGCTCCCTGCAACTGGCTCTGCGCAACCTGGGCCTGTCGCGGATGATCAATCCGGCCTCGGTCAAAGGCCACTGATCTGTCTGGATGGGTGACATTCTGTGGGGCCCGCTTTAGCAGGGAAGACGCCTTCCCGGCTAAAGCCGGTCCCACATTGTTCTCTGCACGCCTTCAGATGTTCAGCTCTACCTCCCCCAATCGCCCGCCATATGGCCCGAAACTGCGCTCGATGATTCGTCGGCTGCCGTCGGCATTGACTATCACTACCGTGCTGGCTCGCGTTCCGTAGTTCGGGCTGGCGATGAACACACTCGAAAGCAGGGTTTCCGTGGCCAGGCCGACGCCGGTGTCGGGCAGTTCGGCGGTGGGGGCCTGTTCATTGTCGCCAAGCATGGCCAGCAGGGTCTCGGGTTGCGGGTCGTGCAGTTGCGCGGCCAGTGCGTTGCGGGCTTTAAGCAGTTTCGGCCAGGGCGTATCGAGGCCGGCATTGGACAGGCCATATACGCCTTCACTGAGCTGTCGCGGCTGGGGATCGTTGGCATTCAGGTAATGCAGGGTCTTGGCAGTGCCGACCAACAGGTTGAAGCCGCCGTATTCGCTGGCGCGCCCGGCCACTTCCAGTAGAAATTCCGCAACGGGCTGCCCGCCGACAAGAAACTGCGCCACCAGATCGCCTCGCGAGCGCCGGCCCAGAGCCTGGCCGGGGTTGCGTATATTGGTCAGCGCGGCAAAGCGTGCGTCACCGCCCAAGCCCAGCCAGGTGCCGCCGGCCTCAAGATCGCGCCCGGCAAAGACGTGCGGGGCGTCGATCCACTGCCCTAACGGTTGGGTCGGGCGGGCGTAGAACTCGTCACGGTTGGCCGCGACGATCAGGGGTTGGGCATGGGACGGTCGCCAGGCAAAAACGATAAGGCACATGCAGGCTCCTCGATTTTCTAAGTTTTTCCCCACTCTACGCACCCTGTTCACAGACATCCATCGCGCGCTGCTAGAGCGGAGGCCGCCGCTCCGGTACCATGCCGGACTGATTTTGGGGGCCTTCATGGAATTTCTGCTCTATCTGGTGCTGGGTGGTTTTGCTGGCGTGCTGGCAGGCCTGTTCGGCGTGGGCGGCGGGATCATTATTGTGCCGGTGCTGGTGTTCAGCTTTACCGCGCAAGGTTTCGACGCCGAGGTCCTGACCCACCTGGCCGTTGGCACATCGCTGGCGACGATCGTGTTTACCTCGATCAACTCGGTCCGCGCCCATCACAGTGTCGGTGCGGTGCGTTGGGCGGTGTTTGCCTGGCTGACGGTGGGCATTGTGCTGGGCAGCGCCTTGGGCACCCTGACGGCCAGCTATATTGCCGGGCCGCACCTGCAAAAGATCATCGGTGTGTTTGCCCTGGTGGTTTCCCTGCAGATGGCCCTGGACCTCAGGCCCAAGGCGCGCCGGGAGATCCCCGGCAAGCCCGGTCTGACTCTTGCGGGGTTGGTGATCGGCTGGGCCTCGGCGATTTTCGGCATCGGCGGCGGCTCGCTGACCGTACCATTCCTGACCTGGCGCAGCCTGAGCATGCAACAGGCAGTAGCAACTTCGGCGGCCTGTGGCTTTCCCATCGCCGTGGCAAGTACATTAAGTTTCATGATTCTGGGCTGGCAGGATCCGCTGCTGCCACCGCATAGTCTGGGGTTTATTTATTTGCCGGCCCTGCTCGGCATTGCCGTGACCAGTATGTTTTTCGCCCGTTTCGGTGCTCGCCTGGCCCACAAGCTGTCGCCACGCATGCTGAAACGGCTGTTCGCCGCGCTGTTGTTCTGCGTGGGTCTCAATTTTCTGCTTTAAGTGCCCCCGGGCGCTTCACATGAGGAGTCGCAATGCTGCCTTACCCGCAGATTGATCCCGTCGCGGTCGCCATTGGCCCGCTGCAAATTCACTGGTATGGCCTGATGTACCTGGTCGGTATCGGCGGCGCCTGGCTGCTGGCGTCGCGGCGGCTCAACCGCTTCGATCCGACCTGGACCAAGGAAAAACTCTCCGACCTGATCTTCTGGCTGGCCATGGGCGTGATCGTCGGTGGCCGTCTGGGCTACGTACTGTTCTACGACCTGCCGGTGTATATCGCCAACCCGACGCTGATCTTCCAGGTCTGGAAGGGCGGCATGGCCTTCCACGGCGGTTTTGTCGGCGTAATGCTGGCGGCCTGGTGGTTCGGCAAGCGCAATGGCAAGTCGTTCTTCCAACTGATGGACTTTATTGCGCCGATGGTGCCTATCGGCCTGGGCGCCGGGCGTATCGGCAACTTCATCAATGCCGAGTTGTGGGGCAAGCCGAGTGACGTGCCATGGGCCATGGTGTTCCCACCGTTCAGCGACCCGGCGCAACTGCCGCGCCATCCGTCGCAGCTCTACCAGTTTGCTCTGGAAGGCGTGGCGCTGTTCGTGATTCTCTGGCTGTTCTCGCGCAAACCGCGACCAACCATGGCGGTTTCCGGCATGTTCGCGATGTTCTACGGGATTTTCCGCTTCATCGTCGAGTTCGTCCGCGTACCGGACGCCCAACTGGGCTACCTGGCCTGGGGCTGGGTCACCATGGGTCAGATTCTCAGCCTGCCGATGATCATCGGCGGTGCGGTACTGATCTGGCTGGCCTATCATCGCGCGCCTGCTGCCGGTCAAAAGGCAGCGGTCTAACAGCGAAACGCCGGGTAGGGCTACCCGGCGCGTTCTTCGATGCAGGTGATTTATGAAGCAATATCTGGAACTGGTCGCCCATGTGATCAAGCACGGCTCCGTGCAGACCAACCGCACCGGGGTGAACACCATCAGCTTCCCCGGCGCCATGCTGCGCTATGACTTGCAGGACGGCTTCCCGGCCATCACCACGCGCAAGCTGGCGTTCAAGTCGGCGATCGGCGAAATGGTCGGCTTCCTGCGCGGCAACAACAGCGCGGCGGACTTCCGTGCACTGGGCTGCAAGGTCTGGGATCAGAACGCCAACGAAAACGCCCAGTGGCTGGACAACCCGTTCCGCAAGGGCGAGGACGACCTGGGAGAGATCTACGGCGTGCAATGGCGCAAGTGGCCCGCTTACAAGCGCATCGACACCAACAACCCTGCGGCGATTGAACGGGCCATCAGCCAGGGCTACCAGCAGATTGCCCAGTCCGAGGAAGATGGCCAGGCCTACGTGGTGTTGTACAAGGCCATCGACCAGATTCGCCAGTGTGTCGACACCATCATCAAGGACCCGGGCAGCCGCCGGATCCTGTTCCACGGCTGGAACTGCGCGCAGCTCGATGAAATGGCCCTGCCGCCATGCCATCTGCTCTACCAGTTCCACCCGAACCCGCAGACCAGAGAAATCTCGTTGACGCTGTATATCCGCTCCAACGACCTGGGCCTGGGCACTCCGTTCAACCTCACCGAAGGCGCTGCGCTGCTCAGCCTGATCGGCCGCCTGACCGGCTACACGCCGCGCTGGTTCACCTACTTCATTGGTGATGCGCATATCTACGAGAACCATCTGGATATGCTCAACGAACAGCTCAAGCGCGAGCCGTTCCCGTCGCCGAAGCTGGTGATTTCCGATCGCGTGCCGGAGTTTGCCAAGACCGGCGTATACCAGCCCGAGTGGCTGGAATTGATCGAACCTTCGGACTTCAGCCTGGAAGGTTATGAGCATCACGCACCGATGACGGCGCCGATGGCTGTATAAGCACTTGCCTCTGTGGGACCGGCTTCAGCCGGGAATACGCCTTCCCGGCTGAAGCCGGTCCCACATGTGTACTCTGCTGGTCGCGGCGGCCCTCAATGCCCGTGACTGCGCCCCACATGTGAAGGCTCGCCCTCGGGGGCGCTCACCCCGCCGCTGGCTTCCAGCCGATCCAGAATCCCGCAATGATCCGCCGCGTCGCCGCAACGTTCACGCAGGTCGAGCAATTGTTGCTGCAAGGCTTGCAGGCTGGTGATGCGGGCGTTGACGTGTTCGATATGCTCGTCGATCAGCGCATTGATGCTTTCGCATTGATCCTGCGGGCTGTCGCGCAGATTCAGCAGGCTGCGGATCTCATCCAGGGTCATGTCCAGGCTGCGACAGTTGCGGATAAAGGTCAGGCGCTCGACGTGGGCCTGGGTGTAGAGCCGGTAATTGCCATCGCTGCGCGCCGGTGCCGGGAGCAGGCCTTCGCGTTCGTAATAGCGGATGGTTTCCACCTGGGCGTCGGTCAGTTTTGCCAGTTCACCAATTTTCATGAGCATCAATCTCGTTTGAACGCTTGACCCTGAAGTGGCTACAGGGTGTTCACTTGCCCTTACGCAAGTCAAGGGGTTCGTTCATGGAACACAAAGCACATTCACACTCAGGGCATGACCACGCCGGTCATGCGCACGCTCACGACACGGGCAAGCTCACGCCGGTAAAAGCGTGTGGTTCCCACGCGCACACTTGCTGCGGTTCAGACGCAGCTCCGGCGACGGTGACCTTGAGCGAGCCGGTGGCTGGCGCGCAGTTCAGCCGCTTCCGTATCGAAGCAATGGATTGCCCGACCGAGCAGACGCTGATCCAGAACAAGCTTGGCAAGATGCCTGGCGTGCAGAAACTCGAATTCAATCTGATCAATCGCCTGTTGGGCGTCTGGCACGAATTACCTTCGCCAGCAGTGATCAGCGATGCCATCGGCACCCTGGGCATGCAGGCCGACCTGGTTGAAGAGGGCGGGGATACCGCTGCCGCACCTGCGCCGGTTGCCAAACACTGGTGGCCATTGGCACTGTCCGGTGTGGCTGCCGTGGCTGCAGAGGTGATTCACTTCGCCCAATTGGCACCGAACTGGGTGGTGGCGCTGGTCGCTTTGGTGGCCATCCTCAGTGGCGGCCTGAGCACCTATAAGAAGGGCTGGATCGCCCTGAAAAACTTTAACCTGAATATCAATGCCCTGATGAGCATCGCCGTCACTGGCGCGGTGTTGATCGGGCAATGGCCGGAGGCGGCCATGGTGATGTTCCTGTTCACCGTTGCCGAACTGATCGAGGCCAAGTCTCTCGACCGCGCACGCAATGCCATCAGTGGCCTGATGCAATTGACGCCGGAAGTGGCGACAGTTCGTCAAGCCGACGGAAGTTGGCTGGAGCGTGAAGTGAAAAGCGTCGAACTGGGCGCTATTGTGCGAATCAAGCCCGGCGAGCGGGTTGGCCTGGATGGCGAGGTGGTCTCGGGCCAATCTACTATCGATCAGGCGCCGATTACCGGTGAAAGCCTGCCGGTAGAGAAGGGCGTGGGCGACAAGGTCTTTGCCGGAACTATCAACCAGTCCGGGTCCCTTGAGTACAAGGTGACGGCGGCGGCCAGTCAATCGACCCTGGCGCGGATCATCCATGCAGTGGAAGCTGCCCAGGGCGCGCGGGCACCGACCCAGCGCTTTGTCGATAGCTTCTCGAAAATCTATACCCCGGCCGTCTTCCTGATTGCCCTGGCTATGGCGGTGGTTCCGCCGCTGTTCATGGGTGCCGCCTGGTTTGACTGGATCTACCGGGCGCTAGTGCTGTTGGTGGTGGCTTGCCCATGTGCTCTGGTGATTTCTACGCCCGTGAGTATCGTCAGTGGTCTGGCGGCTGCGGCGCGCAAAGGCATCCTGATCAAGGGCGGCGTGTATCTGGAGATGGGCCGCAAGCTTGATTATCTGGCCCTGGACAAGACCGGTACCATCACCCACGGCAAACCGGTTCAGACCGATTTCGTCGTGCTCAACGAGGCCTTTGCCGAACGTGCTGCAGCCTTGGCGGCGAGCCTGGGCGGCCGGTCCGATCACCCGGTGTCCCTGGCGATTGCCAAGGCCAGTGAAGGCGGCATTGCCCATGAGGTCACCAACTTCGAAGCCCTGACCGGCCGTGGCGTGCGCGGTGATATAGATGGCGTTACCTATCACCTGGGCAATCATCGCCTGGTGGAGGAGCTCAAGCTGTGTTCGCTGGAGCTGGAGGCACGTCTGGACGTGCTGGAGCGTCAAGGCAAGACCGTGGTGCTGTTGCTGGATGCGTCGGGCCCGCTGGCGCTGTTCGCCGTGGCCGATACGGTCAAGGACAGCAGCCGCGAAGCCATCGAGCAACTGCACGCCATGGGCATCAAGACCCTGATGCTGACCGGGGATAACCCGCACACCGCCAATGCAATTGCCGCTCAGGTCGGCATCGATCAGGCCAAGGGCGATTTGCTGCCGGTAGACAAGCTGCAGGCGATTGAAGAGCTGTATGCCAAGGGCCATCGGGTGGGCATGGTCGGTGACGGCATTAACGACGCCCCGGCCCTGGCCCGGGCCGAGATTGGTTTCGCCATGGCTGCGGCAGGCACCGATACCGCCATCGAAACCGCTGATGTCGCCCTGATGGACGATGATCTGCGCAAGATTCCGGCCTTTATTCGCCTGTCCCGTGATACTTCTGCGGTATTGATGCAGAACATTACCCTGGCCTTGCTGATCAAAGCCGTGTTTCTGGTGATGACCTTTGCCGGGACGGCGACCATGTGGATGGCGGTTTTTGCCGATATGGGCGTGAGTCTGCTGGTGGTGTTCAACGGGTTGCGGTTGCTCAAGAAGTAAAGACTCGTGGAGCCCTGTGGGACCGGCTTTAGCCGGGAAGGCGTATTCCCGGCTAAAGCCGGTCCCACAGAATGACAAAGAGCTTAGCGCCCGTACTTCTCCTTGCCCCAGGCAATAAACACCTGCAGCAATTTCTTCAATACATCCCGGGTCGGCGCAGCCAGGTCCGGGCGGTAATTGAACGGCGCGAACTCTTCCATATAGGTGCTTTGTGCCAGTTCCAGCTGCACGGCGTGGATATTGTTGGCCGGGTCGCCATAGTGGCGGGTGATATGGCCGCCCTTGAAGCGTCCGTTCAGCACATGGCTGTAGGCACTGGCTTCGGCACAGGTAGCTTCCAGGCGGCGGGCCAGTTCGGCATCGCAGCTGGCGCCGTTGAAGGTGCCGAGGTTGAAGTCGGGCAGACGACCTTCGAACAGATGCGGGATATGTCCACGAATCGAGTGAGCATCAAACAGCAGGGCATAACCGAATTCATCGCGCAGGCGCGTCAGCTCCTGCTGCAGAGTGTCGTGGTACGGCGTCCAGATCTCTGCCAGATAGCGGGCGCGTTCCTCGGCTGTGGGCGCCTGGCCATCCTTGAACAGTGGCACACCATCAAAAAGGATCGACGGGAACAGCCCGGTGGTGGCCCCGGCATACAGTGGTTTGTCGTCGGAAGGGCGATTGAGGTCGATGACGAAGCGCGAGTACTCGGCAGCCAGGGTGCTGGCGCCCAGTTCGGCGGCAAAGTCGTAGAGCTGCGGGATATGCCAGTCGGTATCCGAGAGACCGAGGGCATCATCGACCAGGCCGGCTTCGACCGCCGGGGTCAGACGCAGTCCGGGGTGGGGCATGCTGATCAACAGCGGCACGCTGCCGCGTTGGAATGTCAGAACGTTATCCACAGGGTTCTCCTTAAATCAGTGATTCGACGCCATGGCGGACGATGCGCTTTTCCAGATCACCGCCCAGCCAGTAGGCCAGATCAGCAGGCCGGTCGATATTCCAGGCGACGAAGTCCGCCACCTTGCCCGCTTCCAGTGAGCCATGAGTGTGCGCCATGCCCAAGGCCTGGGCGGCATGCAGGGTAACCCCGGCCAAGGCTTCTTCGGGCGTCATGCGGAACAGGGTGCAGGCCATGTTGAGCATCAGACGCAACGACAGCCCGGGCGACGTGCCAGGGTTAAGGTCGGTGGAAATGGCGATTTTCACGCTATGTTTACGCAGGGCGTCCATGGGCGGCAGTTGGGTCTCGCGCAGGAAGTAAAAAGCCCCCGGCAGCAACACCGCGACCGTGCCGGCCGCGCCCATGGCGATGGCGTCATCTTCGGTCATGAATTCCAGATGATCCGCCGACAGCGCCTGATAGCGCGCTGCCAGGCTTGACCCGGCCAGGTACGACAACTGTTCGGCGTGCAACTTCACCGGCAGCCCCAGTTCATGGGCACGGATAAACAGCTTTTCGACCTGGGCCGGAGAAAACGCCAGGTACTCGCAGAACGCATCCACGGCATCGACCAGCCCTTCGCCCGCCAGAGCCGGGAGCATTTCATCGCAGATATGCTGGATGTAGTCGTCGGCGCGGTTGGCGTATTCCGGCGGCAGGGCATGGGCCGCCAGGCAGGTGGCGCGCACGCTGACCGGCAGGCTTGCGCCCAGGCGTCGGATAACGCGCAGGGTCTTGCGTTCGTTTTCCAGGTCCAGGCCGTAGCCGGACTTCATTTCCACCGTGGTCACGCCGTCCTTGAGCAATTGCTTGAGGCGGCGTTCAGCGCTGGCGAACAATTCATCTTCACTAGCTGCACGGGTAGCACGAACGGTACTGGCGATCCCGCCACCGGCAGCGGCAATTTCGGCATAACTCACGCCTTGCAGGCGCTGTTCGAACTCGCCGCTGCGATTGCCGCCGAATACCGTATGGGTGTGGCAGTCGATCAACCCCGGCGTGACCCAGGCGCCTCTCAGGTCAATGACCTGATCGAAGTCCTTGGCGGTTAGCTCCGACAGGGGGCCGATCCACTCGATCAGCGTGCCCGAGGTGACGATGGCCGCGTTCTCGATGATCGAATAAGTGCCCTGCGCCATGGTTGCGGCGTGACAGTGTTGCCAGAGGGTTTTCATTCGGGGGCTCCAGGAGGCAAGCGGGATAGGACTGTGGGACCGGCTTTAGCCGGGAAGGCACTATTGATCATATCCACGCCTTCCCGGCTAAAGCCGGTCCCACAACTATGTCATTACAGGCTTGGCAAAACGCCGGCAGGCACCAGCCCGTTCAGGCACGCCGAAGACAGCAACTCACTGGCCGCTTCGATATCCGGAGCAAAGAAACGGTCCTTGTCATAGTGGGCCACCTTGTCGCGCAGGATGTTGCGGGCTTTTTCCAGTTTGGCCGAGGTCTTCAGGCCGTTGCGCAGGTCCAGGCCCTGGCAGGCGGCGAGCCATTCCACAGCGAGAATACCGCGAGTGTTTTCAGCCATTTCCCACAGGCGCTTACCCGCAGCAGGAGCCATGGATACGTGGTCTTCCTGGTTGGCCGAGGTCGGCAGGCTGTCGACGCTGTGGGGATGGGACAGGGCCTTGTTTTCACTGGCCAGGGCCGCAGCGGTGACCTGGGCGATCATGAACCCGGAGTTGACGCCGCCATTGGCCACCAGGAACGGCGGCAGTTGCGACATATGCTTGTCCATCATCAGTGAGATGCGGCGTTCGCTCAGGGAGCCGATTTCAGCCAGGGCCAAGGCAAGGTTGTCGGCAGCCATGGCCACCGGTTCGGCGTGGAAGTTGCCGCCGGAGATCACTTCGTTTTCCGCCGCGAACACCAACGGGTTATCGGACACCGCGTTGGCTTCCACCGCCAGTACTTCGGCAGCCTGGCGCAGTTGAGTCAGGCAGGCGCCCATGACTTGCGGCTGGCAGCGCAGGGAGTAGGGGTCCTGGACCTTGTCGCAGTCACGGTGCGAATCGGAGACTTCGCTGCTCTCGCCCAATAGTTCGCGATAGCAGGCGGCGGCATCAATCTGCCCGCGCTGGCCGCGCGCAGCATGGATGCGTGCGTCGAACGGCGAGCGCGAGCCGAGTACGGCTTCTACAGTCAGTGCGCCGCAGGACAACGCAGCGGCGAACAGGTCTTCACCTTCGAACAGGCCACGCAGGGCGTAAGCGGTGGAGACCTGAGTGCCGTTGAGCAGCGCCAGGCCTTCCTTGGCCGCCAGGGTCAGGGGTTTGAGCCCGGCCACGGCCAGGGCATCCACAGCATTCAGCCATTCGCCTTGGTGGCGCGCCTTGCCTTCACCCAGCAACACCAGGGACATGTGCGCCAATGGTGCGAGGTCGCCGGACGCGCCGACTGAGCCTTTGAGTGGAATATGCGGATAGACCTCGGCATTGATGAGGGCGATCAGGGCATCTATCACTACCCGACGAATCCCCGAGAAGCCGCGGCTCAGGCTGTTGACCTTGAGCACCATGATCAGGCGCACCAGTTCATCGCTGATCGGCTGGCCGACACCGGCGGCATGGGAAAGCACCAGGGAACGTTGCAGGTTTTCCAGGTCGGCACTGGCGATGCGGGTCGATGCCAGCAGGCCGAAGCCGGTGTTGATGCCGTAGGCGGTGCGGTTTTCGGCCAGGATCTGCTCGACGCAGGCCACGCTGTTTTCAATCTGCTGGTCTGCGCTGCCGTCCAGCTTCAGGGTCAGGGGCTGGAGGTAGATATCCCGCAGTTGGCTCAGGGTCAGTTGGCCCGGGATCAGATTCAGTTGCTTCACGTCGATACTCCTGGAAAAGTGGCTGCCGCAGGCTCAGAGCTGACTCCTGCATGCCCTGCGCTTGTGGCGCATGAGCTGCGGCATGTTGTGATGTTCTATTTACAGCGTTGCTACCCGGCGCTGAACGAAACGGTCAACGTATTCGTCGGCAGGGGTGTGGAGGATTTCCTTGGGCGTGCCGACCTGGATCAACCGCCCGTCCTTGAGGATCGCGATGCGGTTGCCGATACGCACGGCCTCATCGAGGTCATGGGTAATGAACACGATGGTTTTTTGCAGGGTTTTCTGTAGCTCCAGCAGCTGGTCCTGCATCTCGGCGCGGATCAATGGGTCGAGGGCGCTGAAGGCTTCGTCCATCAGAATTACGTCAGTGTCGGCCGCCAGGGCGCGGGCCAGGCCGACCCGTTGGCGCATGCCGCCGGACAGCTGGTGTGGATACTTGTTTTCGTAGCCCTTCAGGCCCACGGTGCTGATCCAGTGCAGCGCGCGCTCGGCGCAGAACGCCTTGGTTTCGCCACGTACTTTCAGGCCGTAGGCGACGTTGTCGAGTACAGTCTTGTGGGGCAACAGGCCGAAGCTCTGGAACACCATGCTGATCTTCTTGCGGCGGAATTGGCGCAGGGCTTCCATGTCGTAGTGCAGGATGTCCTCGCCATCGACCAGAATTTCGCCGCTGGTCGGGTCGATCAAGCGGTTGAAGTGACGCACCAGGGTCGATTTGCCGGAACCGGACAGACCCATGATGACAAAAATCTCGCCGCTGCCGATGGACAGCGACAAATCGTTCACACCCACCACGCAACCGGTTTCGGCCAGGACCTGATCCTTGCTCTTGCCTTGCTTGATCATCGCCAGTGCATCTTTTTCACGGCTGCCGAAAATCTTGAATACGTTACGGACTTCGATCTTGTTCATCTGCACGCCACTCATTTGCTCGCCTCGTGCCGGGGCCTGCCATAGGCCTGGGTAATGCGGTCAATGACTACCGCGAGAATCACAATGGCCAGGCCGGCTTCGAGTCCGCGCCCGACGTTGAGGGTCTGGATACCGATCAGCACATCTTCGCCCAGACCGCGGGCACCGATCATCGAGGCGATCACCACCATCGACAGGGCCATCATGGTGGTCTGGTTGATCCCGGCCATGATGCTCGGCAGGGCCAGGGGCAGTTGCACGCCGAACAGTTGCTGCCAGCGGTTGGCACCGAAGGCGTTGATCGCTTCCATGACTTCACCGTCTACCTGGCGGATACCCAGGTCGGTCAGGCGGATCAGCGGCGGCGCGGCATAGATCACCGTGGCGAAGATCGCCGGAACCTTGCCCAGGCCGAACAGCATCAGCACCGGGATCAGGTAAACGAAGCTGGGCATGGTCTGCATGATATCCAGCAAAGGCATCAGCACTGAACGCAGGCGGTTGCTGCGCGCCGAGAGAATGCCCAGGGGGATGCCGATCAGCACCGAAATAATTGTGGCCACCATCATCAGGGCCAGGGTTTGCATCAGCTTGTCCCACAGGCCGACCGCGCCGACCAGGAACAGCAGGCCGACGATCGCCAGCGTACTGGTGATCTTGCGTGTGGCGTGCCAGGCAATACCGCCGACAATCGCCAGCATCAACCACCATGGCGCCATGCGCAGCAGGCTTTCCAGGTTGACGATGGCCCATAGCAGGGTGTCGGAGATGTGCCGGAACACATCGCCATAATTGGTGACCAGGGAATCGACCCAGCCATTGACCCAGTTGGCGATTGAGAAGGTAAAGCTTTCGGGGAACATAGAGGGTTCTCAGTCAAATAGGCTTGGCGAGCAAAAGCTCCGCACACAGAGGCTGTTCGTCCCCTATTTGGCGGGACGAACAGACCATGCGCTTGCTTACAGCGAAGCGTCTACTTTCTTCGCGGCTTCGGCGCTGACCCAGGCGTGCCAGACTTCCGGATGCTCTTTCAGGAAAATCTTCGCCAGCTTAGGCGATTCGATACGGTCTTTGGTCATGCGTGCCAGATTCTGGTTCAACAGATCGATGGGCAGGTTGACCTTTTCCAGCACCGCGACCAGCTCCGGAGCCTGTTCGTGGAACGCCTTGGACAGACCGACTTTGATATCGATGGTCTTGTTCACGCCAGCTTTTTCTTCCAGGCGCACCATGTCGACTTGCCCCATCAGCGGCGTTGGCGACCAGTAGTAAGCCAGGATCGGCTCGCCACGCTTGTAGCTCGACAGGATGGCAGCATCCAGGGCCGGGCCGGTGCCAGGGCGGAAGTTGGTGTACTTGTCTTCAAGGCCGTAGCTTTTCAGCATTTCGCTGTTTTCCAGCTCGCAGGTCCAGCCGGCCGGGCAGTTGTAGAAGCGGCCTTTGCTTGGTTCTTCAGCATCCTTGAACAGGGCCGGGTACTTGGCCAGGTCAGCGATGGACTTGAGATCAGGTGCCTTGGCGGCCAATTTGCGCTTGGCATCACCTTCGATCACGTAACGCGGGACGTACCAGCCTTCGATGGCGCCGACAATCGGTGCACCGACGCCGACGACTTTGCCAGCGGCGGCAGCCTTGTTCCAGACTTCGCTGCGGCCAACCCATTCTTCGGCAAAGATCTGGATGTCATTGGAGCTCAGGGCGTTTTCCATGGTGATGGAGTTGCCGGGCAGAGAGTCCACCTTGCAGCCGTAACCCTTGTCCAACACGACTTTAAGCACGTCGGTCAGCAGCATGGCGCTTTCCCAGTTCAGTTCGGCGAACTTCACTTCCTTACCTGATTCGCACCAACCAGCGGCCTGGCTTGCGCCACTGGCGAGCAAACCGACCGATAGTAAAGTCGTCAGCAGGGCCTTTTTCGTTTTCATTGTTTGACGCTCCTAATCATCTGAGGGTAGTGCGGCAGTCGAAAAGGCATCCAGCCTGTGGATGGGGCTTATGCTCACCCCTTTCCTGTGTTGTTTATGTCTTGGCAGCGCAATTGTGGGACTGGCTTTAGCCGGGAAAACGCTATTCAAGGCCATGGGTATGTATTGAATTTACCGGCCCCTTCCCGGCTAAGGCCGGTCCCACATTAATCCCGTGTTTGCCGCGCCAGAGTCATCAGCCAGTGATCATCGGCAGATTCAGGCCCTGTTCCCTGGCGCAGTCGATCGCGATCTGATAACCGGCATCGGCGTGACGCATGACACCGGTGGCCGGGTCGTTGTGCAGAACGCGGGCGATACGCTCGGCCGCTTCATCAGTACCGTCGCAGACGATGACCATGCCCGAATGCTGCGAGAAGCCCATGCCGACGCCGCCGCCGTGGTGCAGGGAAACCCAGGTCGCGCCGCTGGCGGTGTTGAGCAGGGCATTGAGCAGTGGCCAGTCGGACACAGCATCAGAGCCGTCGCGCATCGATTCGGTTTCACGGTTCGGGCTGGATACCGAGCCAGAGTCCAGGTGGTCACGGCCGATCACGACCGGTGCCGACAGTTCGCCGCTGCGAACCATTTCGTTGAACGCCAGGCCCAGCTTGGCGCGTTGGCCCAGGCCGACCCAGCAAATACGTGCCGGCAGGCCCTGGAAGCTGATGCGCTCGCGGGCCATGTCCAGCCAGTTGTGCAGGTGGGCGTCGTCCGGGATCAGTTCCTTGACCTTGGCGTCGGTCTTGTAGATGTCTTCCGGGTTGCCCGACAGCGCGGCCCAACGGAAAGGCCCTACGCCACGGCAGAACAGTGGACGAATGTAAGCGGGAACGAAGCCCGGGAAGTCGAAGGCATTGGCCACGCCTTCTTCCTTGGCCATCTGACGGATGTTATTACCGTAGTCGAAGGTCGGAACCCCGGCTTTCTGGAAGGCCAGCATGGCTTCGACATGCTCGGCCATGGATTGCTTGGCGGCCTTGACCACGTTGGCTGGCTCGCTGATGGCGCGGGCGCGGTATTCTTCCCAGGTCCAGCCTTTTGGCAGGTAGCCGTTGAGCGGGTCGTGGGCGCTGGTCTGGTCGGTGACCATGTTCGGGCGCACACCACGGCGGACCATTTCCGGGAGGATTTCAGCGGCGTTGCCGCACAGGGCGATGGAGATGGCCTTGCCTTCGGCGGTGTATTTGGCGATACGTGCCAGGGCGTCGTCCAGATCAGTGGCTTGCTCGTCGACATAGCGAGTCTTGAGGCGGAAGTCGATGCGGCTCTGCTGGCATTCGATGTTCAGCGAGCAGGCCCCGGCCATGCCAGCGGCCAGTGGCTGCGCGCCACCCATGCCGCCCAGGCCTGCGGTCAATACCCATTTGCCTTTCAGGTTGCCGTTGTAGTGCTGGCGACCGGCTTCGACGAAGGTTTCGTAGGTGCCCTGGACGATGCCCTGGCTGCCGATGTAGATCCAGCTGCCGGCGGTCATCTGGCCGTACATGGCCAGGCCCTTGGCATCCAGCTCGTTGAAGTGTTCCCAGTTGGCCCAGTGAGGCACCAGGTTGGAGTTGGCGATCAGCACCCGTGGTGCGTTGCTGTGGGTCTTGAATACGCCGACCGGCTTGCCGGACTGTACCAGCAGGGTTTCGTCGTCATTGAGGTTGGTCAGGCTTTCGACGATCTTGTCGTAGCATTCCCAGTTGCGCGCGGCACGGCCGATACCGCCGTAGACCACCAGCTCATTGGGGTTTTCCGCGACTTCCGGGTCAAGGTTGTTCATCAGCATGCGCAGCGGTGCTTCGGTCAGCCAGCTTTTGGCGGTCAGCGTGGTGCCACGGGCGGCGCGGACTTCGACGTTACGATGCCGGGTCCATTTTTGATTCAAGTCTTGATTATTCTCAGTCACGAAAAAAACTCCTCAGCGATCAATCCAGAAACCAGCCCGACGATGGGCGAGGACCTGTCTGCAGGTCCGAATCCGTTGGGTGGCGCACCGTGCTCCTTTGTAGCTCATGCGCACACATATTTACTTGTACATACAAGCATATGCAATTGAAAGACCAACTTGGTTTTTGTCTGATAAGAGTGCTGTGAAGGCGGCTGAGAGCTTTGTTATTAAAGGCTTTGGTTGAAGCGGGGAGGGTGCAGGGAGGAGGGGCGTGACAATGGGTCGATGTTACCGGTCGGCGATTTTGCGCCATTTTGAGGCGTTCGGTAACAGGATGGGGCGTAGCACGTATTCTTTCATGTGGGACCGGCTTTAGCCGGGAAAGCGTCGGTCCCACCGATTGTCCATTTGTTCTTCAGGTGCGGATTTCGGTCAGCTCAATCACGCAGCAGCGGCTGGCACTCGGTGCCTGTAACTCAATTTCCAGCAGACTCTGGTTGTTATCCACTTGCAGGCAGTCATGCCGGCCAAGCATTTCCCATGGCTGATTACCGACACCCACTGCCACTTGTTCGGCCACGCTGAACAGCAGCAGGGTATTGGCCGAGCTGAACAGGCGTTGCGGCAGACGCACGTCGAGCCATTGCAGGCGGGCACTGTAGCGCTGCGGGGCATAGATCAGGTTGAAGTCGCGGATCGGGCCGTCGAGCAAGGTGCAACTGACGGCGCTATCGCCGCTGAAGGCGAACGGGTCGGACGGCAGCAGTTCGCGGGAGGTCTGGCCATCCACGTCCAGGGTCATGCCCGCGCCCTGCAGTACGGTGATGATGCGCTGATAGCCGGTGAATACGGAAAAGCCGCCCGACGCTTCGATATCGGCAATCGACAGGCGCCAGCCAAAGCCGTCCAGACCAACACCTGCGTCCCGGGTGATTTCCTCAGTGCTGCCGCCGCCGTTTTTCCAGGGCATGCGGGGATAGTCGACGGCACGCAGAACGGTAATGGCGGTCATTTGCTGAAACGTCCTTCAAGGCGATGGCGGGAACCGGGGTGAATCAGACGGGCGGCGGTTACTGGCTGGCGGCCTGACCAGGTGCGACGACGGATCAGCAGGCAAGGCTCGCCGGGCTCGATCTGCAACAGTTTGCACTCGTCGGCTTCAGCCAGGATCGCTTCGACCACATGTTCGCCTTCGGTCAGCGGCGCGACCTGGGACAGATAAGCGTAGGGCGTCTGCACCGTGAAGTCCTGACGCAGGTAGTCGGGCGCGACCAGGGCGTTGACGAAGCGGTCTTCGATTTGTACCGGGATATCGTTTTCGTAATGCACGATCAGCGAATGAAACACCCGCTGACCTTCGCGCATATCCAGGGCCAGGGCGCGTTCTGAGCCTGCGGCCTCTTCGGCGAGGATCATCACCTTGCAGGTGTGGCGATGGCCACGAGAGGCGATTTCATCGGCAATATTGTGCACTTCGAACAGCGCTGACTGGGTCTTGGGTTCTGCCACGAAAGTGCCGACACCTTGCATGCGCACCAGCAACCCTTCTGCGGTCAGCTCGCGCAGGGCGCGGTTGATGGTCATGCGGCTGAAGCCCAGCTGTGTCACCAGTTCGCTTTCCGATGGCACTCGATGGTGCGGCGGCCAGGTGCCGTTCTGGATTTGCAGGGCGATCATTTGCTTGACGCGGGCGTACAGCGGCGCCGGACTTTCGCCCATCTGGGAGGCCAGCAGGGAAACGGCAGGCGGAGTCGGCACGGGGCAATCCTTGTTCAATGGGGTTCTGGCACGTTGGCAGCATGGCAGAGTGTACAAAAGTGCGCTCACGCTATCCATTAAGCGCAGCGGCGGCAAGCTCGTCGGAGTTTACCGGGCGAGCAAACGTCTGTATATGTACATACAACTTTAACACCGATGAGGTTCAGAGCATGTCCGCCTTCTTCGCTGAGCGCGCCTTGTTAGCTACTGGCTGGGCCAGGAATGTCCGTTTCGAAGTCAGTGACGAGGGCTTGTTGACTCAGGTTCTCAGCGACTCCGATGCCCAGGGCGCCGAAGTGCTCAAGGGGCCGGTGGTGCCGGGCATGCCGAACCTGCATTCCCACGCCTTTCAGCGCGCCATGGCCGGGTTGGCGGAAGTGGCGGGCAACCCCAATGACAGCTTCTGGACCTGGCGTGACCTGATGTACCGGCTGGTCGGCAAGATCAGCCCGGAGCAGCTCGGCGTGATCGCCCGCCAGCTGTATATCGAAATGCTCAAGGGCGGTTTCACTTCGGTGGCCGAATTCCATTATGTGCACCAGGACAGCGCCGGTCAGCCCTACGCCAACCCGGCCGAACTGGCCCTGCAGATCAGTCAGGCGGCGAGCAGCGCGGGTATCGGCCTGACCCTGCTGCCGGTGCTCTACAGTCACTCCGGTTTTGGGGGCCAGGCGCCTAATGAAGGCCAGCGGCGTTTCATCCACAGCACCGAGAGTTATCTGGCCTTGCAAGCGCAGCTCAGGCCGCTGCTGGCCGCGCAACCGGCCCAGGCCCTTGGGTTGTGTTTCCACTCGTTGCGCGCCGTAACACCGCAGCAGATCAGCGATGTGCTGGGCGCCAGCGACAAGGCTTGCCCGGTGCATATCCATATCGCCGAGCAGCAGAAGGAGGTCGACGACTGCCTGGCCTGGAGCGGGCGTCGGCCGTTGCAATGGTTGTATGAAAACGTCGAAGTCGATCAGCGCTGGTGCCTGGTCCATGCGACCCATGCCGATGTCGCTGAAGTCTCGGCCATGGCACGCAGTGCTGCTGTGGCTGGCCTGTGCCTGACCACCGAGGCCAATCTGGGGGACGGGATTTTCCCGGCCGTGGACTACATCGCTCAGGGCGGGCGTTGGGGGATCGGCTCGGATAGCCATGTTTCGTTGAGCGTGGTCGAAGAACTGCGCTGGCTGGAATACGGCCAGCGTTTGCGCGACCAACGCCGCAATCGCCTGTATCGCAGTGATCAGCCGATGGTTGGGCGTACTTTGTTTGATGCCGCGCTGATCGGCGGCGCCCAGGCCATGGGGCAGAACATTGGTGCTTTGGCCGTCGGCCAGCGCGCGGACTGGCTGGTGCTGGACGGCAACGATCCGTACCTCGCCACGGCCACTGGCGATGGCATTCTCAATCGCTGGCTGTTTGCCGGCGGCGACCGGCAGATTCGTGATGTGCTGGTCAACGGCCAATGGGTGGTTCGCGACGGCCGCCATGCTGCAGAAGCAGAGAGCAGCCGTGCGTTTGCTGCGGTACTGCGGGAGTTACTTGGCTGAGTTGCCTATGGCCGAATCTTCCGTGCGCCAAATCAGCTTGGTTGTGTCGTAACCCTGCTGCTGGGCCTTGCTCAGCAGCTCCTGGCGGGTGGTTTCGGGCACGTGAGCGGTGCGCGACAGCAGCCACAGGTACTTGCGATCTGGCGTGCCGACCACCGCAGTCTTGTAACCATCGTCGATGTAGAGCACCCAGTAGGCGCCTTTGGTAATGCCCGGCAGCAGGCGCGAGAACCAGTTATCGAATACCACCCACAGGCGGTCGGTCTTGCCGGCTTCCTGGGGCGATGCGGTGCCGTTGATTTCCTGCCACTGCCCATCCTTGTCGCGGCAGCGGTTGAGCACGCTGACATTGCCGTCGTCCTTGAGTCCATAATGGGCTTCGGACTGGGCGCAATTGCGCTGGAAATACATCGGCAGCCTGGCCAGCTCATACCAGGTGCCCTGATAGCGCTTGAGGTCGACACTGCCGACGGTTTTGGGCTCCAGGTTCTCCGCCGAATGGGCAAAGCCGATCGTCAGGAAGCAGGCCATCAGCGCAATGCTGAAACGTAGCAGTAGCTTGATCATGACTTATTTCAGACCCTGGCCCGAGAACAGCACCACTTTGTCGGCAGCGTACTGCACGCTGATAAAGCTCTTCTGATCGCCCCAGGTGCAACTGGTCAGGCCGATGGCGCCGGAGCATTCAGTCGGGCTGCCGAGCAGCGCTTCGACCTGGGCCTTGGGCATCCCGGCGGCCAGCTTCGAGTAGTTTTCCTGATTGATCTTGCTGCATGCAGCCAGCAATACGCAGAACGACAGTAGGGCGACGTTGCGCAAAGTCATGAGTGAAGCTCCTGAGCCTGGGAAAATGCTGATGCGGGGCAGGCCGGAACGGCTGCGCGGGCGCAATAGCGCAAGCTTAGAAGGGAAAAGCGGGATCTGGTTCCGTGGTGCAGGAGAATTCTCTAGATACGGTTGAAACCAGTGTGGGAGCGAATTCATTCGCGAATAGGGTTTTCCAGACGAAAAATATGTCGACTGTACTGCCCTCTTCGCGAATGAATTCGCTCCCACCATGAATCTACTCTTCACGCCCGCAATCACCGATTGCGGGGTGGCTCAAGCCATCAGGCCTTATGGTACGAAGTCACGCGTTCGACTTCTTCTTTCGAACCCAGGAACACTGCGACACGCTGGTGCAGGCCTTCAGGCTTGATGTCGAGGATGCGCTGGTGGCCGTCGGTGGATGCGCCGCCGGCCTGTTCCACCAGGAACGACATCGGGTTGGCTTCGTACATCAGGCGCAGTTTGCCCGGCTTGGACGGCTCGCGGCTGTCACGCGGGTACATGAACAGACCGCCACGGGTCAGGATGCGATGCACGTCTGCAACCATCGCGGCCACCCAGCGCATGTTGTAGTTCTTCTCCAGCGGGCCTTCTTCACCGGCCAGCAGCTCGCCGACGTAGCGCTGTACCGGTGCTTCCCAGTGCCGCTGGTTGGACATGTTGATGGCGAATTCCTGAGTGGTCTCCGGGATTTTGATGTCTTCATGGGTCAGGGCAAAGCTGCCCATTTCACGGTCCAGGGTAAAGCCCTTGACGCCGTCACCCAGGGTGAGCACCAGCATGGTCTGCGGGCCGTAGATGGCATAACCGGCAGCGACCTGCTCGGTGCCAGGCTGCAGGAAGGCCTTTTCGTTCAGGGCTTCGTTCTGGCTCAGGTATTCGTTCGGGCAACGCAGCACGGAGAAGATGGTGCCGACCGGGGCGTTGATATCGATGTTCGACGAGCCGTCCAGTGGGTCGAATACCAGCAGGTAGGCGCCTTTCGGATATTTACCGGGGATCTGGTAGGCGTTGTCCATCTCTTCGGATGCCATGCCGGCCAGGTGACCGCCCCACTCGTTGGCTTCCAGAAGGATTTCGTTGGAGATCACGTCGAGCTTTTTCTGCACTTCGCCCTGCACGTTCTCGGTGCCCATGCTGCCTAGCACACCGCCCAGCGCGCCTTTGGAGACGGCATGGCTGATTTCCTTGCACGCACGAGCCACTACTTCGATAAGGAAGCGCAGATCGGCAGGGGTGTTGTTGCTGCGGGTCTGCTCGATCAGATAGCGACTTAGGGTAACGCGGGACATGGAGTGCTCCGAAAGTATGGGGATGAAAAACCCGCGCAGTTTACCGCGTGTGCGAGCGTAATACTGCCCATCAGACCTGCTTGCAGCGGATTGAGTTCAGGTTTTGCCTGCTGTTTTGGCTCAGATAGACAGCGTAGCCACAAATCGCCCGCTTACGGGCGACGCGGATCAAGATTTTGGCGGCGCGGCGCGCAGGGTGCTCAAGGCCATCCAGCCGAGGAAAATTACCCCCAGAACCAGCAAGGCCCACAGACCGATGCGCTTCCAGTCGATCACCATCGGCGCAGGTGCCAGCGGTGTCAGGCTGACTACAGGTGTTTTGGTCGGTGCCGCGCTGCTCAGGCTGGCGAGCTTGTGCGGGTTGTAGTCGGGAATCAAGGTGTTGATCGGCAGGTTTGCCGCAGGCGCTGTCGCATTACCGATGGCCAGGGTAAAGGGGCCATTGCCGCGGGCCAGGAAGACCACCTGCGTCGTCGATACGGCAAAATGCAGTTTCGGCGCCTCGGGTCCGAGGCCGCCGCCGCGCTCGTCCACTTCCAGTTTCAGTTCCCGTACCGGGTAGCCCGCCAGCTGGATTTCATTCTGGGTCACGTCCTGACCGTTCTGGGTCAGGCGGTACAACAGGCCGCTGCCAATAGCCTGCCATGGTTTCTTGCTGTCCAGGCGCCCGTAAAGGGTGCCGGGGGCCAGGCTGTTGGCCTGGGCGATCTCAAAGCGCAGGCGTTCCACTGGCAGGTTGGTGGGTAGCTCCCAGAGGTATTCGCCGGGCTTGTCGAGTTTGCCGGTCAAGGGCGGCGACCAGCTCAGGGGCGCTGGCGGTGCATCGTTGGCGGCACCGAGAATCATGGCCGAGGTCAGGGTCGGCACGTTCGGCGTTGTCCACAGCAGGCGTAGATAACGGGCCTTCTGGCTTGGCAGGGCGACTTCACGCTGTTCGACCAGCTCATCGGAAAACGACAGTCTGGCGACCTGGCCGCTGCCCCACGACGCCCAGTGCTGCAAGTCGTCGCTGGCCTCAATGGTGAAATGCTGGAAGCCTTCGTGTTCGGTGCTCCAGTCCAGGGTCAGGTGCTCCAGTGGCACCTTGACCGCGCTGGTGTCCAGCAGCCAGCCGCGCAGCACTTCGTCACCGGCTTCGATATCGTCCTGGGGCAGCACTTCGACGACGGTACCATTGCTCGAGCGCTGCAGCCTTACCACTGGCACGGCGTCGCGCTTGTCGGTGCTGTTGTACAGCGGAAACATTTTTACCGCGACTTGCGCCTGCTCGGTCGGGCGCTGTGCCTGAGTTTGCGCCAGCGCAAAGGCCTGGGGCTGGCCTTCGGCGTTGAAGATGCGCACGTCAGCGAGGTCGGCCTGGCGGGCTTGCAGTTGCACGGCCAGGGGCAGTTCGAGGCGATACCAGGGGCCTTCGCCGCTGAGAGTCAGAGGTGTCTGGCTGGCAAAGTCGGCGGCGGCTTCCTGGGCCTGAGCAAGGTGGGCCGTCAGCAGAACGGCCCCGCACAACAGGCTTTTTAACAATGCATGGGCACTCAAGTACGGCTTCCTCATGACAAATCCGCTTCCGGCGAGGGTTCGACTGCGGCCTGGGCTGCGCGCTTGGGCGGCAGCGGGGCGAAGTAGCCCACGACCAACAGCAGGATACCGACGCCGATGAACGAGACAATCCGCGCCATGCCGCCACGGTTGCTCAGTTCGACAAAGAATAGTTTGGCAACCACGACACCGATCAGCACCGCACCGGCAATCCAGATTTCGCGCCGTACGCGCAGGTGACCGCCGATCATCAGGGCCAGGGCCATCAACGTCCAGACGATCGACAACCCGGCCTGTACGCGCATGGACTCAAGCAGATCGTCCGCCGCCCAGGGCACAGCGCTCCAGTGATGGGCGGTGCGCATGACCATGGCCGTGACCAGGGCAAACAGCGAAGCCCCGGCGACCAGCCAGGCCAGACGCTGGCATTGATGCTGGCTGATGCCCAATTGATGGAGGTTGCGGCTGATCCACAGGAACACTCCGGTCAGGGCGAACAACAGGCCGATTTCCAGTGGATTGACCAGTGGTACATAGCCCAGTGGATCGGCATTGCCATCACTGAAAGTATTGGCCAGCCAGAACCATGCGAGCATCAGACCGGCCACCGGCGCCGCAGCCCAGACCCGATATTCGCGAGGGTGAGTAGCCACCGGCCACGGCCATTGCCGCGCAGCAGCCATCGCCAGCAGATACAGGCTTGGCACCAGCGCCCAACCGAGCCAGCGCCAGGCGTTGTAGGGCTCGGAAAAGGCCATCACTACGTCACGCACTTGCAGGGCGACGACACTGAGGATCAGCCAGCAACCCAGTACATGGGCAATGCTCGCCGCCTTGGCCGGGAGGATCTGCTCCAGACTGCGCAAGGAACGCAGGTGCACGGCGAATAGCACCAGCCAGGCCAGCCAGCCCCAATTGGCGCTCGGGTGATAGTCCGGGCCGAGTTTGTAGGCCAGCAGGACGCCGCTGACGGGGATCAGCGCCAGCCCCAGCAATGCCAGGCACAGCATCGCCAGGCCGGGCCAGCGCAGGCGCACGCTGATCACGGTCCACAGGGCGAGACTGACCGCCGCCAGGGCCAGCAACAGAACCACGCGCAAATCAGGCGGTGCCAGGCGCCAGGACGCGCTGATCAGGCCCACGCCCCACCAGGCGCCGCCCCAGACCAGCAGCAATGTCGACAGCAATTCGCGATTGAACAGGCTCGCCGTCCTGATCCGCTCCACGCACAGGGCGCTGATCAGGGCGGCAAGGGACAGAATCATCGGCGTCCAGTAATCACCATGGGCAAAGAGTGGCGAGTACCAGGCGTTCAGTTCGTTGATGAATGAAAGGCCGGCGCCGACTTGCAGCAACAGGCCGAAAGCCCGGGCCAGCATGCGGTTCTGGCGCAGACCGAGCCAGAACGCCGCCGCGCCTTCGATGGCCCAGGACACCGACGTCCATTGCGAATTCAGGCCCAGGGGGATGGCCAGGGTGGCAAACACCACGCCCAGGGCCAGGCAGGTCTCGACCAACAGCAGGGCGCGCCCGGACGTGCGCGACGCCAGCAGGCGGGCGATGCCCATATAAATCAGCCCCAGCGCCAGGGCACTGATCGCCGCGCCGAACTCCAGATGGCCGACCAGCGCATATTGCAGGCCGAAACCGACAATGGGTGTGCCGAACAGCAGGCTGCCGTCGACATAACTGCTCTGCCGCGCCGACCAGCGCAGCATGGCGCCACGGCTGTCATCCTCGGGGCCGCTGGCCAGTTCTTCCAGCCTGCGCCGGGCGAACAACAGGCCGATGGCCAGGTACATCAGGAAGAACAGAATCAGGAAGCCTTCGGTGCTCCACAGCAGTTCCGGGTTGTAGGCCTTCATGCCCCAGGCGGCGCCGATGCCGAAAGTGCCGAAGAAACCGATCAGGTTCAGCGGGCGCCACGCCTTGAACCAAGCGATGGCGAAGATCCCGGCGTTGAGCAGGGTGAAATAACTGAACAGGGCGATATGGTTGCCGCCCTGACCTGTAGACGCCAGCAGCGGCGCGGCGAAACCGCCGAGGGCACCGGCACAGGCCAGGGCCAGGGAATCCTGCTTGACCGCCAGAATGGCCGAGAACGCAGTAACGGCCACCAACAGCGCGAAGCCCATGGCCGGGTCGATCAGGGCATTGAGCTTCATCGCGGCAAAAATCGTCAGGTAGATCACCCCGACGCTGGCGCCTTGCAGAGTCAAGGCATACGCCGGATTGCGCCCACGCAGCCACCAGCCCAGGCCCAGTAGTGCCAGGGCACAGACGATCACTGCGGCGTACTTGGCTTCCACCGGGATCACCATGCCTTCGGTGGCATAGCGCAGCAGGAAGGCCAGGCCGAGGAACAGCAGGACTACGCCGACCCGCAACACGGTATTGCCGCCCAGCAGCCAGCCTTTGGCGGCATCCAGACCACGATCAAGCCAATTGATCGCAGCGGGTGCGGCAGGCGATTGCGGACGGGGAGGGCTGACGGGCTCGGTGTTCCAGTCTGCCGCAGTGGGTTGCGGGGTTGCCGCAGTGGTGATTTCGGCTGGCAAGTCCCAGCTCAGTTCGGGTTCGTCGTCCTTGCTGGCGACCCAGATGGTGTCCGGCAGCGGCGTGCTGTCTTGAACCGGTTGACTGGCGGCGGCCTTATTAAAGGAAGAGGTGGGTGGATGCTCGAGCATCGACAGCCGTTGTTGCAGGGCTTCGACGGTTTTCTGCATCACCTCCAGTTGCTCACCCTGGCGGGCGCTTTTGCGGCGCAGTTGCCACACATGAATGCTCATGCCCAGCACCCAGCCGACCGAGCCGCCGATGGCCGCGCCGCTGAAGGGGTCCAGTGGGTAGTCGCTGCCCATGGCGCCAAAGACCAGGCCAAGCAGCATCAGAATCCATTGCACGGGTTAAGTCCTTGTCTTGCCTGTCTGGAAGGAGCGACATGTTTTGTAATAGACAGGCGTCAGACCGGACACAGCACAAAAAATTGCGCGGTTTTGCGATTTTGCGAGGGGCATCACACCTGTAGGCGCGCATGGGCGGAACTGTGGGAGATTCTATGTTTGCTGTAAAGCCAGAGCAGCCTCTTCGCGGATGAATCCGCTCCCACAGATCCGACGGTATGCACGCGCTACTGTGGGAGCGAATTCATTCGCGAAAGCGGTATTCAAGTCGCTGAAGACGCGTTGGATGTACCGGCCTCTTCGCGAATGAATTCGCTCCCACAATTCGCTCCCACAGAGTGTGCCCTCACTGGTTGTAGTTGCTTAATCCAACGCCTTCCAGATCTCCCCGGCATATTCGCGAATGGTCCGGTCCGAAGAAAACCAGCCCATGCGCGCGGTGTTCAGCACTGCCGAGCGCCACCAGGCCTTGGAGTCGTGCCAGCGTTCCTCGACCTTGGCCTGGGCCGCCCAGTACGAATCGAAATCGGCGCAGACCAGGAAGCGGTCATAGGCCAGCAACTGGTCGATCAGCCCGATATAGCGGTTCGGATCATCCGGCGAGAACACCCCGCCGCGAATCGCTTGCAGTACATCGTTCAGACGCCCCGAGGCGGCGACTTCGGCGTGGGCACTGAAGTCGCCCGTGTGTTTGCGGGCTTCCACTTCCCGAGAAGTCATGCCGAAGATAAACATGTTCTCGAGGCCGATCTGCTCGCTCATCTCCACGTTGGCGCCGTCCAGGGTGCCGATGGTCAGCGCGCCGTTCAGGCCGAACTTCATGTTGCTGGTGCCCGATGCCTCGAGCCCGGCTGTGGATATCTGCTCCGACAGATCCGCCGCCGGAATGATGCTTTCGGCCAGGCTGACGTTGTAGTTGGGCATGAAGACGACCTTGAGCAGGCCGCGCACGGTCGGGTCGTTGTTCACGGTACGGGCGATGTCGTTGGTCAGCTTGATGATCAGCTTGGCCGAGTGATAACTGGCAGCCGCCTTGCCCGCGAAGATCTTCACCCGGGGGACCCAGTCGGTGCCCGGTTCGGCGCGAATGGCCTGGTAAAGCGCCACGGTGTGGAACAGATTGAGCAACTGGCGCTTGTATTCGTGGATTCGCTTGACCTGCACGTCGAACATCGCTGCCGGATTGACCACAATACCCAAACGCTCATGGATGATCGCCGCCAGGGCACGCTTGCTGTGCAGGCGTTGATCGGCAAACTGTTTGCGGAACGAACTCTTTTCTGCAAACGGTTCCAGGCCACGCAGGCCGGTTTCCATATTGTCCTGAATATCCGGGCCGAGGGCTTCGATGAGCATTTCGGTCAGGCGCGGGTTGGCCTGGAACAGCCAGCGGCGGAAGGTGATGCCGTTGGTTTTGTTGTTGATCCGCTCCGGATATAGCTTGTGCAGTTCGGCGAACACCGTCTTGCGCATCAGTTGCGTGTGCAGCGCCGAGACGCCGTTGACGCTGTGGGAGCCGAGGAACGCCAGGTTACCCATGCGCACGCGACGGCCGTTGTCTTCTTCGATCAGCGATACCGCACGCAGCACATCGAAGTCATGGATGCCTTTGGCACGCAGGGTGTCGATGTGCTGGGCGTTGATCAGGTAGATGATCTGCATGTGCCGCGGCAGCATGCGTTCCATCAGGCCCACGGACCAGGTTTCCAGCGCTTCGGGCAACAGGGTGTGGTTGGTGTAGGCAAGCGTGCCGACAGTGATTTTCCACGCGGCGTCCCAAGCGATGCCATGGGTGTCAATCAGCAGGCGCATAAGTTCGGCCACGGCAATCGACGGGTGAGTGTCGTTCATCTGGATCGCCGCGTGTTCCGGCAGGTCCATCAACGTGGCGTGCATGTTCAGATGGCGACGCAGCAGATCCTGCAGCGAAGCCGAAACGAAGAAGTACTCCTGGCGCAGGCGCAGTTCCTGCCCGGCCTCGGTGGCGTCGTTGGGGTACAGCACGCGGGAAATACTCTCAGCCCGCACCACTTCGGCCACGGCACCGAAGTGGTCACCGGCGTTGAAACGCTCAAGGTGCAAGTCACCTACCGCACGGGCGCGCCACAGACGCAAGGTGTTCACACTGGCACCGCGCCAGCCGACTACCGGTGTGTCATAGGCAATGGCACGGACGGTTTCGGCCGGTTTCCAGATTTGATGCGATTCGCCGGTCTCGCTGAGCAGGGTTTCAACGCTGCCGCTGAAGCCGATGGAATACACCACTTCCGGACGTTCGAACTCCCATGGGTTACCGAAATCCAGCCAGTTTTCCGTTTGTTCCTGTTGCCAGCCATCGACCACGGCCTGACGGAACAACCCATGCTCATAACGAATGCCATAACCGTGACCGGCGATGCCCAGGGTCGACATACTTTCCATGAAGCACGCTGCCAGGCGACCGAGGCCACCGTTGCCCAAGGCTGCATCGGGCTCAAGCAGGCGGATGCGCTCGATATCCACGCCCAGCTCGGTCATCGCCTCACGAGCGATTTCCAGCAGGCCGAGGTTGCTCAGGCTGTCGTACAACAAACGACCGATAAGGAATTCCAGGGACAGGTAATAAACCCGCTTCTGTACTGTGCGATAGATCTGCCTCGTGTGATCCATCCAGTGCTCGACCATATGGTCGCGCGCCGCGAGGGCAACGGCTTCAAACCAGTCATGCTCGAAGGCATGGTCAGGGTCCTTGCCCACGGCATAGGTGAGTTTAGCGAGAACAGCGGCGCGAAAAGCGGCCACTTCAGCGTCACGAACGAGTGGTGGTTCCTGAGACATCAATTACGACCTCAAGCTAGTCAGACGAAGGAAGGGGTTCTTTGACTGTAGGGCGTGTCCCCGGTTATTGCCTGAAAAAAACTAAAAAACTGAGAGCACGCGCCAGGGTTCGACACAGCGGGATCATATGCGTTCGCCGAGCCAAGCAATTGGCAAAACGCTTGCATTGATCGTTCCAGCCTTAACCCAAGGATTGTCGAGAAGCATGAACTATCCCTGTTTCGGGTTTATGATGGCTCGCACTGGCTGTTCGACTTAGAGGCTCGCAGCCACTGCGCCACAATAATAGAAGCCCCTGAACAGGACCTATGGAGCACCTATGCAGACTTTGTACCCGCAGATCAAACCTTACGCCCGGCACGATCTGGCCGTGGAAGAGCCGCATGTGCTGTATGTCGATGAAAGCGGCTCGCCCGAGGGGCTGCCGGTGGTCTTTATCCATGGTGGGCCGGGCGCTGGTTGTGATGCGCAGAGTCGCTGCTACTTCGATCCGAACCTCTACCGTATCGTGACTTTCGATCAGCGTGGCTGCGGCCGATCGACGCCCCACGCCAATCTGGAAAACAACACCACCTGGCATCTGGTCGAAGACCTGGAACGCATTCGCACGCATCTGGGCATAGATAAGTGGGTGTTGTTCGGCGGCTCGTGGGGCTCGACCCTGGCCCTGGCCTATGCCCAGACTCACCCTGACCGCGTGCATGCGCTGATCCTGCGCGGGGTGTTCCTGGCGCGCCAGCAGGAAATCGACTGGTTCTACCAGGCGGGTGCCAGCCGCCTGTTCCCCGATTACTGGCAGGACTACGTGGCGCCGATCCCGCAGGACGAGCGCGGCGATCTGCTCACCGCATTCCACAAGCGTCTGACCGGTAACGACCAGATCGCCCAGATGCACGCGGCCAAGGCGTGGTCCACCTGGGAAGGCCGTACGGCAACATTGCGCCCGAACTCGACCATGGTCGATCGCTTCTCCGAGCCGCAACGGGCCTTGTCCATTGCCCGCATTGAATGCCACTACTTCACCAACAAGGCCTTCCTCGAGGACAACCAGCTGATTCGCGACATGCCCAAGATCGCCCATTTGCCGGGCATCATCATCCATGGCCGCTACGACGTTATCTGCCCACTGGACAACGCATGGGAGCTGCATCAGGCCTGGCCCAACAGTGAGCTGCAGGTGATCCGCGACGCGGGCCACGCCGCTGCCGAGCCGGGGATCACCGATGCACTGGTGCGGGCGGCCGCCGAAGTGGCCCGGCGCCTGCTGGATCTGCCGCCGGAAGAAGCCTGAGATTAATTTGCAGGGTGTCGAGGTTTTTGTGGGAGCGGATTCATCCGCGAAGATGGTCGTTCAGGCGCTCCAGATGCACTGAATGTACTGGCCTCTTCGCGGATTAATCCGCTCCCACATGATTCCTCCCATCGCATTTGGCAGAGACGTAGATAAATGAAAGCACTGTTACAGCGCGTGCGCAGCGCGCGCGTCGAAGTGGACGGCGATATTGTCGGGGCCATTGATCAGGGCCTGTTGGTACTGGTCGGCGTCGAACCCCAGGACACCCCCGCAAGCGCCGACAAGTTGCTGCACAAGTTGCTCAACTACCGGGTCTTCAGTGATGGCGACGGCAAGATGAATCTTTCATTGCGCAATGTCGCCGGCGGGCTATTGTTGGTTTCACAATTCACACTGGCTGCCGATACCAAGAGTGGCATGCGTCCCAGTTTTTCCAGGGCCGCACCTCCCGCCCTGGGTGCCGAGTTGTTCGACTACTTGCTCGACAAGGCGAAAAGCTCGCACGAGGGGGTACAAGCGGGCCAATTTGGTGCAGACATGCAGGTCCATTTGATCAATGATGGCCCTGTGACATTTCTGTTGGAGAGCTAAACCCGGTCCGCCCGGATTTATTAGGCTTAAAAGCAATAAATACTTCGTTTCACCTGATGCGTTGTCACGCGCGCTACTAGATAATCGCGCGCTACGGGGATCACGTGAGTGGGTCCATTTAGCTTGGTTTGAGTGTGCTTCGACACCTCTTGGGGAATTCCCAAGTCTTTTAGGAGTCGGAACATTGCTCGCCAACCCGGCATCTGATAGCTGGCCGTTGGTTTTTTCACTGTTTTCGGCGAGGGTTGCTCGTGATTGTTAGTCCCTGTAATGCACCTAAAACACCTGGCAAGCGGCTGCGCAGCGCGCTATTGGCGAGTTCTGCCCTGATCTGCCTGTTCAGCGCTTCCCAGCTTTGGGCTTTCGATCTGGAAGATGTAGCTGCCAAGGCAAAGGATCTGGCCGCCAAGAAGTTTGAAGCGCCGAAGAGCAATCTTCCGGCGGAGTTTCGCGACATGAAGTTCGCGGACTACCAGAAAATCCGTTTCCGCGAGGAAAAGGCCGAGTGGGCAACGGACAAGACTCCGTTCAAGCTGTCCTTCTATCATCAGGGCATGCACTTCGACACGCCGGTCAAAATCAACGAAGTCACCGCGACCGATGTTCACGAAATCAAGTACGACGCCGGTCGTTTCGATTTCGGCGACGTGAAGTTCGATCCCAAGGCCACCGAGAAACTCGGTTATGCCGGTTTCCGCGTCTTGTATCCAATCAACAAGGATGACAAGAACGACGAAGTCATGACCATGCTCGGCGCCAGTTACTTCCGCGTAATCGGCAAAGGCCAGGTATACGGTCTGTCGGCACGTGGGATGGCCATCGATACCGCGATGCCGTCGGGCGAAGAGTTCCCGCGCTTCACCGAGTTCTGGATCGAGAAGCCGCAGACGGATGAAAACCATCTGGTGATTTTCGCCCTGCTCGATTCGCCGCGCGCCACCGGTGCCTATCAGTTGACCCTGCGTCCGGGCACCAACACCGTGGTCGACGTCAAATCGCGCATGTTCCTGCGTGACAAGGTCGGCAAGCTGGGCGTTGCGCCGCTGACCAGCATGTTCCTGTTCGGAGCCAACCAGCCTTCGCGCGTGCCTAACTATCGCCGTGAGCTGCATGACTCCAGCGGTCTGTCGATTCAGGCAGCCAATGGCGAGTGGATCTGGCGTCCGCTGAACAATCCTAAACACCTGTCGGTCAGCAGCTTCTCGGTCGAGAATCCGCGTGGCTTTGGTCTGCTGCAACGTGGCCGCGAGTTCAGTCACTACGAAGACCTCGACGACCGTTACGACAAGCGTCCAAGTGCCTGGATCGAGCCCAAAGGCGATTGGGGCAAGGGCACCGTCGATCTGGTCGAGATCCCGACTGCCGATGAAACCAACGACAACATCGTTGCGTTCTGGAAGCCGGAAACCCAGCCGGCACCGGGCGAATCTGTTGATTTCAACTATCGCCTGCACTGGACCATGGACGAAAAAGCCATTCACTCGCCTGATCTGGGCTGGGTCAAGCAGACCCTGCGCTCCATCGGTGACGTGCGTCAGTCCAATCTGATCCGCCAGCCTGACGGCACCGTGGCGTTCCTGGTTGATTTCGTAGGTCCGGTACTGGCCGCCCTGCCTGAAGATCCAACGATCCGCAGTCAGGTCACCACCGATGACAACACCGAACTGGTCGAAAACAACCTGCGTTACAACCCGGTGACCAAAGGCTACCGCCTGACCCTGCGTCTTAAGGTCAAGGACAACAACAAGCCGATCGAAATGCGCGCGTACCTGCTGCGTGAGTTGCCTGCCGAGCCTGGCAAGGAGCCTGCACTGCTGGTCACCGAGAAAGACAAGGCCGAGCAGAAAGCCGCTGCCGCCAAGGCTGCCAAAGAAGCCAAGGAAGCGCCGAAAGCCGCCGACAAACCGGAAGTGGCCAAGGCTGACGCCGCCAAGCCGGAAGCTCAGAAAGCCGAAGCAGGCAAGCCTGCCAAGGCTGACGTAGCCAAGGCCGATGCGGCCAAAGCTGAAGCGATCAAGCCTGACGCTGCTGCTGCCAAGCCGGAAGCGGTCACTGAAACCGCCAAGACTGATGCTGCTGATCGCCCTGAAGCTGCGCTGGCCGATGCCGCCCGCGTGAAGGACGGTAAAGAGTCTCAGCAGCCTGCCCATGGTCCTGCATCCACCCTTCCAGACTCAGCCAAGACCCTGCAAGTCTTGACCGAGACCTGGAGCTACCAGTTGCCAGCCGATGAGTAATTCCATATCAGCGCCAGTCTCGCTGAGCGAGTACCTGGCGCACCTGCCAATGAGTGACGAGCAGCGGGCAGAACTTGCCAGCTGCCAGTCTTTCAGTGAGCTGCATCAACGCCTTTCGGCCCAGCCGGGTGTCGACACTACCGAACCTGCCCAGGTCTCGGTAGGCCGTCGCCTGACCCTGGCCACCGCTGATGAGTTGCAGGAGGCCGAAATGCTCGGCCTCGATGCCAGTGGTCGCGTTTGCCTGAAAGCCACGCCGCCGATTCAGCGGACCAAGGTCGTCCCCGAGCCATGGCGCACCAATATCCTGGTGCGTGGCTGGCGGCGCCTGACCGGTCGCACCAACGCGCCGGAGCCGGAAAAACGCGAGCTGCCCAAGGCGCGCTGGCGTACCGTGGGTTCGACACGTCGCTATATCCTGCTGCTTCTGATGCTGGGTCAGACCATTGTCGCCAGCTGGTACATGAAAGGCATCATGCCGTATCAGGGCTGGTCGTTGGTTTCGTTTGACGAAATCTCCCGCCAGTCGCTGATGCAGACGGCCCTGCAGGTCCTGCCTTATGCCTTGCAGAGCAGCATTCTGTTGCTGTTCGGCATTCTGTTCTGCTGGGTGTCGGCCGGTTTCTGGACTGCTCTGATGGGCTTTCTGGAGCTGCTTACCGGACGCGATAAATACCGCATTTCCGGTGCCAGCGCCGGTAATGAGCCGATCGAAGCCGGCGCGCGTACCGCGCTGGTCATGCCGATCTGCAACGAAGACGTGGCGCGGGTGTTTGCCGGTCTGCGAGCGACTTTCGAGTCGGTTGCGGCTACAGGCGACCTGGATCGCTTCGACTTCTTCGTACTCAGTGACAGTAACGAAACCGATATCTGCGTTGCCGAGCAACAGGCCTGGCTGGACGTCTGCCGCGAGACCAAGGGCTTCGGCAAGATCTTCTATCGTCGCCGTCGTCGTCGTGTGAAACGCAAGAGCGGCAACCTCGACGACTTCTGCCGTCGCTGGGGTGGCGAGTACCGCTACATGGTCGTCCTCGACGCCGACAGCGTGATGAGCGGCGAATGCCTGACCAGCCTGGTGCGCTTGATGGAAGCCACGCCGGACGCCGGGATCATCCAGACCGCGCCACGGGCGTCGGGCATGGACACTCTGTATGCGCGCATGCAGCAGTTCGCGACCCGCGTCTACGGCCCGCTGTTCACTGCCGGCCTGCACTTCTGGCAGTTGGGTGAGTCCCACTACTGGGGGCACAACGCGATCATCCGCATGAAGCCCTTTATCGAGCACTGCGCCCTGGCGCCGTTGCCGGGTAAAGGTGCCTTCTCCGGTGCGATCCTGTCCCACGACTTCGTTGAAGCTGCGCTGATGCGCCGTGCTGGCTGGGGCGTGTGGATTGCCTATGATCTGCCTGGCAGTTACGAAGAACTGCCACCGAACCTGCTGGACGAACTCAAGCGTGACCGTCGTTGGTGCCACGGTAACCTGATGAACTTCCGCCTGTTCCTGGTCAAGGGCATGCACCCGGTGCACCGTGCGGTGTTCCTGACCGGCGTGATGTCGTATCTGTCTGCACCGTTGTGGTTCTTCTTCCTCGTATTGTCGACGGCGCTGCTGGCGGTCAACACGCTGATGGAGCCGACCTACTTCATGGAACCGCGGCAGTTGTATCCGCTCTGGCCGCAATGGCACCCGGAAAAAGCCGTCGCCCTGTTCTCCACCACCATCGTCCTGTTGTTCCTGCCCAAACTGCTCAGTGTCATTCTGATCTGGGCCAAGGGCGCTATCGGCTTTGGTGGCAAGTTCAAGGTCACGCTGTCGATGCTGATGGAGATGCTGTTCTCGGTGCTGCTGGCTCCGGTGCGCATGCTGTTCCACACCCGCTTCGTACTGGCCGCATTTCTTGGTTGGGCTGCAACCTGGAACTCGCCGCAACGCGACGATGACTCTACGCCATGGCTTGAGGCGGTCAAACGCCACGGTCCGCAAACCCTGTTGGGTGCCTGCTGGGCCCTGCTGGTGGCGTGGCTGAATCCCAGCTTCCTGTGGTGGCTGGCGCCGATTGTCGGCTCGCTGATGCTGTCTATTCCGGTTTCGGTGATTTCCAGCCGCACTGGCCTGGGCCTCAAGGCGCGCGACGAGAAGTTCTTCCTCATTCCCGAGGAATACGCGCCGCCGCAAGAGTTGCTGGCAACCGATCAGTACACCCACGAGAACCGTTGGCACGCATTGAAGGACGGTTTTATCCGCTCCGTCGTCGATCCGCGGCAGAACGCCCTGGCCTGCGCCCTGGCCACCTCGCGCCATAAGTTCGCGGAGCCTATCGAGCTGATGCGCCAGGAGCGGGTTCGCCATGCGTTGAAAGTCGGCCCGGCAATGCTCAGCAACCAGGAGCGCCTGATGCTGCTCAGTGACCCGGTGGCATTGGGTCGTCTGCATGAGCAGGTCTGGAGCGAAGGTCACGCTGAATGGCTGGCTGCGTGGCGCGCGTCCATCGAAGCCGATCCGCACTCGCCATTGCTGCCGCTGCAACCGGCGGTGGTCGAGCCGGCGCATGCCCTGGTGCATGCCTGAGGCTTGAGCTGAGCTGTAACTAATGTGGGAGCGAATTCATTCGCGAAGAGGCAGGTACATTCGATAGATCTTCATCGTCTGACCTGCCGTATTCGCGGATAAATCCGCTCCCACAGACGTTTCTGAGCTACCTAGTTCACTTTGAATTTCCCCACCAGATCACGCAAATGCACGCCCAGACGCGCCAATTCGATACTTGAAGCGGCGGTCTCATCGCTTGCGGCTGCGGTCTGGTCGGAAATATCACGCACGTTCACCACGTTGCGGGTGATCTGTTCGGCCACGGCGCTCTGCTGTTCGCCGGCGGTGGCGATCTGCTGGTTCATGTCCTGGATATTGGACACCGTACGGGTAATCTGCTCCAGGGCGCTGCCAGCACGGCGGCTTAGGTTGACGCTGTTGTCGGTGAGGCTGCGACTGCTGTCCAGCGTAGTGGCGACCTGCTGCGTGCCCTGCTGCAGCGCAGCGATCAGTTCCTCGATTTCCTCGGTGGACTCTTGAGTTCGTTGAGCCAGGCCACGGACTTCATCGGCGACCACGGCAAAGCCGCGACCGGCTTCCCCGGCTCGGGCCGCTTCGATGGCGGCATTCAGCGCCAGTAGATTGGTCTGCTGTGAGACTGATTTGATCACGTCCAGCACGCCGCCGATTTTCTCGCTTTCCAGCTTGAGCTGATTCATCGCCTTGGTCGAATTGGCCACTTCGGCCGCCAGTTGCTCGATCTGCTCAATGGCATCGTTGACCACCTTGTCGCCTTCCCGAGCCTGCTGATCGGCGTGGGTCGCCGCTTCGCTGGCCTGTTGGGCATTGCGGGCAACGTCGAGCACGGTGTTGGTCATCTGGGTCATGGCCGTGGCCACCTGATCGGTTTCGTCACGCTGGCTGTTAACCCCGACACTGGTCTGCTCGGTCACCGCAGACAGCTCTTCGGCGGCGCTGGCAATCTGGGTGACGCCATCGCCGATGTTGCCGATCAACTGGCGCAGACTCAGGGTCATCTCCTGCATGCTGCCCTGCAACTGCCCCATCTCGTCCCGGCGACGGCTTGCCAGGTCGCGGCTCAGATCACCCTTGGCAATACGCCCGGCAGCAGCAAGGGTCTGGCGCAGGGGCACGACGATTTGCAGGGTAATCAGCCAGGCCGCCAACAGGCCGAGAAACAGGGCGAGGGCGGCGACACTGGTCAAAGTGGTTCGCGATAGCGCCGCTTCCTGATCGCGTTGGGCGGTTTGCTTGTCGATCAGGCCGGCCACGGACACAAGCATTTGTTCGCTTAGCGTGTCGAGGTTCTTCTGGGCGCTATCGACCTTGACCTGAGCCGACTGGAACTCGGCCAGTTGGCCGCGATAGCGTTGCAGCGCTTCACTGGCGTGCTTCAGGCCTTTGAGGTTGTCGTCGGCCTGATCGAGAGCGATTTCCTCGACCTCTTTGATTGCTTCGCCGATAGCGGTGGTGGCCGCGTCCTCGTAAACCTCCTGACCGTTCATGGTGTAGGCCTGGACCTGATAGCGGGCGGTCTGGATCTGCTGCTTGAGCTGGGAAATATTGGTGAATTCTTCCAGGCGTTCGCCGTTGTCCTGCTCCTGGCTGACGGTCTTGAGCACTTCGCTCTCGACATCCTCTACTGCTTTCACCGCCCTGGTGGACTGTTCTTCCAGTTGTTCGCGCCTCGTTTCCCGTCCCTTGCGCGCTTCGCTCAGTTCGGTGAAGCTCTTTTTCATCGAGCTGACGATCCGGCTCTGCTCGGTGAGCAGTTCCAGGCTGGCCTTGTTATCGACGTCACCACGCAGCAGGTCCAGTTGCTTGTCGAGTTCGGCGAGCAGGTCCTCGACGGCGCTGGCATTAGCCTGAGTACCTTCGCCGCGAAACAGAATGCGTGCGCTGCGCAGGTCTTTATTCAGGCTGTTGAGCTGGCCGATGGCGGTAATGGATTCGGCCCGGGCAATGACGGTATCCAGGCCATGCCAGCCGGTCAGGGTGATTGCCAGGGTCAGGGTGAGGACCAGGCCGAAGCCCATGGAAAGTTTGAGTTTGACGCTGGTATTACCCAGCGCCCGATTGAGCCATCCAAACATATGTAAACCTCCTGCGGATACGTGTTTCCAGCGCATCGGCAGGGTGTTGGATCGCGCGACCTGAAGAGGTTGTAGGAGATTTCTGAGCGATCGCCCAGTTTGAAACCGATCACAATTGGGAGCGGATCATCCGAGAAGACGGTGTTCCGGTCGATATGGTTGCATCGGACGAACTGGCCTGTGGGGAGATTCTATGTTTGCTTTAAAGCCAGAACAGCCCCTTCGCGGATGAATCTCCCACAGATTCGATGATATTCACGCGCTACTGTGGGAGCGAATTCATTCGCGAAAGCTTTATTCCGGACGCCGCCAATGTGTTGGATGTACTGGCCCCTTCGCGGATGAATCCGCTCCCACAATTCGCTTTCATCAGTACTTATAGCGTTCTAGATTTTGAAACGCCCCACCAGCGTCTGCAGGTGATTGCCCAACCGCGCCAGTTCGACGCTGGACGCCGCAGTCTCCTCACTGGCCGACGAGGTCTGTTCCGATACGTCGCGCACATTGAGCACGCTGCGGTTGATCTCTTCGGCGGTGGCGCTCTGTTCTTCGGCAGCGGCGGCGATTTGCTGGTTCATGGACTGAATCGCCGAGACAGTGCGGGTAATGTTCTCCAATGCGCTACCCGCGCTGCGAGTCAATTCGACGCTGCTGCCGGTCAGATCGCGACTACTGTCCAGAGCGGCAGCAACCTGCTGCGTGCCACTTTGCAGGCCGACGATCAACTGGGCGATTTCCTCGGTGGATTTCTGTGTGCGCTGGGCCAGGCTGCGCACTTCGTCGGCGACCACGGCGAAGCCACGACCGGCCTCACCTGCGCGGGCAGCTTCGATGGCGGCGTTGAGGGCCAGCAGGTTGGTCTGTTCGGCGACGGACTTGATCACATCCAGCACGCTGCCAATCTTGTCGCTTTCGGTCTTGAGCCCGGCCATGGCCTTGGTCGAGTTGCTCACTTCCGTGGCCAGGCGTTCGATCTGGGCGATGGCCTGGTTGACCACGCGATCACCCTCGCGGGCCTGCTGGTCGGCCGCCTTGGCCGCTTCCGAGGCCTCTTCGGCGTTGCGTGCCACTTCCTGCACGGTCGCGGTCATCTGGTGCATGGCGGTGGCAACCTGATCGGTCTCCACTTTCTGGCTGTTGACCCCGGCGCTGGTCTGTTCGGTCACGGCGGACAGCTGATCGGCGGCGCTGGCAATCTGGGTGACGCCCTCACTGATGCCACCGATCAGAGTGCGCAGGCCCACGGTCATCTTCTGGATACTGGCCTGCAACTGGCCCAGCTCGTCCTTGCGTTCGACGGTGAGGTTGTGGCTCAGATCGCCGGACGCGACACGGTCGACTGCGGTCAGGGTGTAACGCAGCGGCAGGACGATCTGGCGGGTGATGGCCCAGGCGGCCAGGATACCGAACACCACCGCCAGCACGGTCACCAGCCCGAGAGTCGACTCGGCTTTCTGGCTGTCGCTGTCACGCTTGCCGTTCTGCGAAGTGATCAGCTCGTCGCTGATATCCAGCAGGTTCTGGCCGAGGACGGTCATCTTTTCCAGAGCCTGCATGCTCACTTGTTGAGCATCACGATACTGGCCCACTGCCGCGCGATAGCCCTTGAGGGCGGCCGCGGCGGCCTGCAGCTTGGAGAGGAACTCGGGAGAGATTTCTCCGGCGAGGGTATTGATACCTACTGCGGCTTCATCGATGGCTGCTGTGGCGGCGCTTTCGAACTCGGCCTTGCCGCTGAAGGTATAGCCACGCACCTGGAAGCGCGCCTGCTGGATCAGCTTGCTGACACTGACGGAACTGTTGAACTCCAGAATGCTGTCGCCCAGCAGCAGTGACTCTTCGATCTTGTTAACCTCTTCAACCGCGTGATCGGCGCTGACACCCAGATTAGTTCGGGCGACTTCCCGGGCGGCGATGGCTTTGACCATATCGTCGAAGGCGCGGCGGTAGGTGGCGGCGGCGCTCCGTTGGTCGTTCAGGCGTTTGAAGTCATCGCCCGCTTCAATGATTTTGAGCGCGTCATTGATGGTTTCATCGAGCTTGTCCAGGCCGGCATACACGGCCTTGGCGGCTTCAGGGCTGTACTGGGCCTCGTAGCGCAGGCGTACGACGCGCAGTTCCAGGGTGGCATCGCTGATATGGCTGATGGCGGCGATCTTGTCGCTGCGGCCAATCAGGGACGTCACGCTGAACCAGCCGGTGCTGGTAATGATCAGGGTCATCAGCAACAGCAGGCCGAAACCAACGGCGAGCTTGCGGCTCACGCTTATATTTCCCAAGCCTTGGGCTATCCCGCGATACATGGCGTCGCTCCTGAAGCTTATTGTTTTTATGTAAGTGCAACTGACTATCGGCAACTTAGTGCGCGAACTGTAGCCATAATGCTGGCAAAACGATACTTAGAAAAGACGGGCGAGCAGGGCTGTTACGGCCGTTTCGACACGCAAAATGCGTTCGCCCAATTGCACCGGTTGCAGCCCCGACAGCCTAAGCAGGTCTATCTCATAGGGAATCCACCCGCCTTCCGGGCCGATCGCCAGAGTTACCGGCTGTTCAACGGCACGAGGGCAGGCCGGGAAGTCGCCGGGATGACCGACGAGTCCGAGGGTGCCTTCGACGCGTTGCGGCAGGCGGTCTTCGACGAACGGTTTGAAACGCTTCTCGATGATGATCTCCGGCAGCACGCTGTCACGGGCCTGTTCCAGACCGAGGATCAGTTGCTCGCGAATGGCCTCGGGTTGCAGAAACGGCGTCTGCCAGAAGCTTTTTTCCACTCGGTAGCTGTTGACCAGGATAACCCGGGGCACGCCCATGGTCGCGACGGTCTGGAACACACGACGCAGCATCTTCGGGCGTGGCAGGGCCAGCACCAGGGTCAGGGGCAGCTTGGCCGGTGGCGGACTGTCGAGGCTGATGCGCAGCTCGGCTTCCCGCGGTTCCAGGCGCAGTAGCTCGGCACTGCCCAGCAGGCCGCCAATCTGGCCGACCCGCAGGCTGTCGCCGACTTCGACGCGATGCACCTCTTGCATGTGCTTGAGGCGCCGGTCACGCAGCACCACCCGGTCGGCCGCAATGAAGTCGGCGTCTTCGAGTAACAGCAGGTTCACGGCCGGGTCGCTGGCGGCTGGTCCTGCGGTTCTTCGGCAGGTTGGTCGTCGGGGTGATCGCCACGCTTGGTAATCATTGAACTGGCCAGTACGCCCACTTCGAACAGAAGCCACATTGGCACGGCGAGCAGGGTCTGGGAGAAGATGTCCGGCGGCGTCAGGATCATGCCGACCACGAAGCAGCCGATGATCACGTACGGGCGGATCTTCTTCAGGTACTTCACGTCAACGACGCCGATCCATACCAGCAGCACCACGGCTACCGGGATTTCGAAGGCTACGCCGAAGGCGAAGAACAGCGTCATGACGAAGTCCAGGTAACTGGCGATGTCCGTCATCATCGATACCCCTTCCGGGGTCACGCTGGCGAAGAAATGGAAAATCAGCGGGAAGACCAGGAAGTAGGCGAAGGCCATCCCCGAGTAGAACAGGATGATGCTCGACACCAGCAGCGGCACGGCGATGCGCTTTTCATGCTTGTACAGGCCTGGTGCAATGAAGCCCCAGATCTGGTGCAGGATCACCGGCATGGCCAGGAACAGCGCGACCATCATGGTCAGCTTGAACGGCGTGATGAACGGCGAGGCGACGTCGGTGGCGATCATCGTCGCGCCTTCGGGCAGGTAGACCCGCAGCGGCGCCGAGACCAGGGTGTAGATCTTCTGGGTGAAGTAGAACAACCCGGCAAAAATCAGAAAGATCGCCAGCACGCAACGCAGCAGGCGCGTGCGCAGTTCGGTCAGGTGTGAGACCAGCGGCATTTGCTGGTCGTCTTCGGGGATTTCAGCGCTCATGGGGCTCGCGGGGGCAATGACGAATCGTTGGCGGAAGGCGCGTGGGCTGTCGGGGTGGTGTGGATGACCGGCGCAGGTTCGACCGCGACCGGTTCAACGGGCGCAGGCACTGGTTCAGCAGGCGCAGCCGGGCCGATTTCGCCGGTAGCAGGCGCTGGCGCATGGACTGGCGGCGTCGCCGCCACGGTGGGGCTGACGGGCTCCACACTGGGCGGGACCGGCTCGGCTTGTTGCGGATTGAGGATTTTGCGCGCCTCCTGCTCCAACGACAGAATATGTTCGTTGTGCAGTTGACGGCGGATCTCATCCGCGCCGATTTCGCGTTCAACTTCCTGTTTTATCGCGTTGAAGCTGCGCTTCAGACGGCCGATCCAGAGACCTGCGGTACGCGCAGCGCCCGGTAAACGCTCCGGGCCGAGTACGAGCAGGGCGACCAGACCGACGAGCAGCAATTCAGAGAAGCTGATACCGAACATGGGACTAGACCTGGTCTTTGCGGATTGGCTCTTCGACTTTGTGCGCCTGGCCGTCGATGGTGTGCGGCTGGTTCAGCGGCGAGCCCTGTGGCGCGGCCTGTGCGGTCTGGGTTGGCTGCACAGGCGGTTGCTCCGGATTCTTCTCTTCATCGTTCATGGCTTTGCGGAAGCCCTTGATCGACTCACCGACGTCAGTGCCCAGGTTCTTGAGTTTCTTGGTGCCGAAGACCAGTACCACGACAACCAGAATGATGACCCAGTGTTTCCAGTCAAAAATGCCCATGAAGCGTTCCTCGTAGAAATTTCAAAGCTCGAAAGCGGTGGGTTAGTCGGCTGAACGGGCGGCTTTTTCCGCATGCCCGGACAGCCCGAAACGGCGGTCCAGCTCATCGAGCACGGCTTGTGGGTGCTGACCCAGCGCGGCAAGCATCACCAGGCTATGGAACCACAGGTCAGCGGTTTCGTAGATGACATCGCTGCAATCGCCACTGACGGCAGCGTCCTTGGCGGCGATGATGGTTTCGACCGACTCTTCGCCGACCTTTTCCAGAATCTTGTTCAGACCCTTGTGATAAAGGCTGGCGACATAGGAGCTGTCGGCAGCGGCGCCTTTGCGCTCTTCAAGCACCTGAGCCAGGCGTGACAAGGTATCGCTCATGTTCAGTGTCCTGCGTGATAAATGGCGTCCGGGTCTTTGAGCACCGGGTCCACGGTCTTCCAGTCGCCGTCTTCATAGACACGATAGAAGCAGCTTTCGCGGCCGGTATGGCAGGCGATGCCGCCCAGTTGCTCGACCATCAGAATGATCACATCGGCGTCGCAGTCCAGACGCAGCTCGTGCAGCTTTTGCACGTGGCCTGATTCTTCGCCTTTGCGCCAGAGTTTGCCACGGGAACGCGACCAATAGATGCCACGCTGCTCGGCAGCGGTCAGGGCAAGGGCTTCACGGTTCATCCAGGCCATCATCAGAATGCGGCCGGTTTTGTGATCCTGAGCGATGGCGGGCACCAGGCCATCGCTGTCCCATTTAATCTCGTCCAGCCAGTCTTTCATCATCTACTCCGGCAGCCGGGCTTCAGGCCTCGGCGGGTTGAACAGTGTGCCAGCGCATGGTGACGATGGCTATCGGCGAACGACTAGATACAACCCCGAGGTCAACATGATCCACGCAGGCCAGGTGGCAGGAGCAGTCCATTCGCTGCCGGCTCCAGCCAGACTGGAAGCGATCACCACGCCCCCGGCCAGCAGCGCTGCGCCCAAAAGACGCAGCACCCAACTGTCGCCGCGCGCGCGCCAGGTCGGCTGCGGGTCGGCTGCATGGGGCTGGGACAGGCGCTCCAGCAGATCGCGGGTCATGCCAGCGAGATGCGGGATCTGTTCGATCTGTGATTGCACATTGCCAAACAACGTCTTGGGGCTGACCCGTTCGCGCATCCAGCGTTCCAGGAATGGCTGGGCGGTACTCCACAGGTCCAGGTCGGGATACAGCTGGCGACCCAGGCCTTCGATATTGAGCAGGGTCTTTTGCAGCAGCACCAGTTGCGGCTGCACTTCCATATTGAAGCGACGCGCGGTCTGGAACAGGCGCATGAGCACCTGGCCGAAGGAAATATCCTTGAGCGGCTTCTCGAAGATCGGTTCGCACACGGTACGAATCGCTGCCTCGAACTCATTGAGCTTGGTGTGGGCCGGTACCCAGCCCGAATCGATGTGCAACTGGGCGACCCGGCGATAATCGCGCTTGAAGAAGGCAAACAGATTGCGCGCCAGATAGTCCTGATCTTCCGGCGTCAGGCTGCCGACGATGCCGCAGTCGATGGCGATGTACTGCGGGCTCCACGGCTGCACGGTACTGACAAAAATGTTGCCGGGGTGCATGTCGGCGTGGAAAAAGCTGTCGCGGAACACCTGGGTGAAGAAAATCTCCACGCCGCGCTCGGCCAGCATTTTCATGTCGGTACGCTGGTCGGCCAGGGTTTCCAGGTCGGTGACCTGCACGCCGTAAATACGCTCCATGACCAACACTTTCGGTCGGCACCAGTCCCAATAGACTTGCGGTACATACAGCAACTGCGAGCCTTCGAAGTTACGCCGCAGCTGGCTGGAGTTGGCCGCCTCGCGCAACAGGTCCAGCTCGTCGTAGATGGTTTTTTCGTAATCGCTGACCACGTCCACCGGGTGCAGCAGGCGCGCGTCGGCGGACAGCTTCTCGGCGGTGCTGGCAAGGATGAACAGCCAGGCCAGGTCCTGGGCAATGATCGGCTTGAGGCCGGGCCGTACCACCTTGACCACCACTTCTTCGCCGGTCTTGAGCCGGGCGGCATGGACCTGAGCCACCGAGGCCGAGGCCAGAGGTTCAACATCGAAGCGGCTGAACACTTCGCTGATCTTCTTGCCCAGTTGCGACTCGATCAGCTCGATGGCTTTCTGCGGGTCGAACGGCGGTACTCGGTCCTGCAACAACATCAACTCGTCGGCGATGTCTTCGGGCAGCAGATCGCGGCGGGTCGAAAGCAACTGGCCGAACTTGATGAAAATCGGCCCGAGGTCCTGCAACGCCAGGCGAAAACGCGCGCCACGGCTCAGCTCCGAGGCCTTGCGCGGGAACCAGCGCCACGGCAGGGCAAAGCGCACGGCCAGCAGCCACCAGGGCAGTGGCAGGGCGAACAGCAGGTCATCGAGGCGGTAGCGGATCACGACACGCTGGATGCGCAACAGACGGCGGACGGCAAGCAGCTTCATGCGTTATCGCTGGAATTGAGGGAAAGGGAAAGGCGTTCAAAGCGCGCCTCGAGGCGTTCCAGATCGAGTTTGATCCGGTCTATTTCGGCAAAGCTGGCTTCGGCTTCGCGCAGTCCGACCAGTGTGCGGGATTCTTCGCTCAGGTAGTCGGCCAGATTCTGACTGACGCTGGTCAATACATCCTGGGTCCAGCGGGCGCGGCTACGCAGATGGCCGCCGAGCACCTGGCTGGCGACCGGGCCGAGCCAGTGTTGCAGCTCGTATTCCCAGTCCAGCTCCAGGTCCTGGAGGATGCCGACCAGTTCCAGCAGCAGACCGCTGTCACCGTCCAGATCGACCTCGGGGCCATGCAGCACGGCGGTCTTGTCCGCACTCAGGGCCAGGCGTAGCAGGCTGGCGGCCGGAGCGCGCAGGGTGCAGTCGGCCTCGGCTTCCCAGTTAGCCGCCAGCAAAAGGCCGTTATCGCTGGGCAGGATAAACAGCCGCAGCGAAGGGTTGCGACAATCCACCGCAATCACCCGCCCGCTTAACTGGCCCAGGCGCGGCAGGGCCGTGCTGTCCATGCGCAAGGCGCGGTTGATGCCGTGCTCGACACCGGCGAGCAAGCCACGCAGCAGCATCAGGGCTTGATACCGCGATGCAGGGCGACGATGCCTGCGGTCATGTTGTGATAGGTCACGCGGTCGAAACCGGCCTCGACCATCATCGACTTGAGGGTTTCCTGGTTCGGGTGCATGCGGATCGATTCGGCCAGATAGCGATAGCTTTCCGAGTCATTGGTGATCAGCTTGCCCATCAGCGGCATGAACGCGAACGAATAGGCGTCGTAGGCCTTGGACATCAGCTTGTTGGTCGGCTTGGAGAACTCCAGAACCAATAGGCGGCCGCCCGGCTTGAGCACGCGCAGCATCGAACGCAGGGCGTCTTCCTTGTGGGTGACGTTGCGCAGGCCGAAGGCGATGGTCACGCAATCGAAGTGATTGTCCGGGAACGGCAGTTTTTCTGCGTCGGCCTGGACGAACTCGACATTGCCAGCCACCCCCAGGTCCAGCAGGCGATCACGCCCGACCTTGAGCATCGAGGCGTTGATATCGGCCAGTACGACCTGACCGGTGGGGCCGACCAGATGGGAAAACTTGCGGGTCAGATCGCCCGTGCCGCCGGCGATATCCAGCACGCGGTTGCCCGTGCGCACGCCCGACAACTCGATGGCGAAGCGCTTCCACAGACGGTGCATGCCGCCGGACAGCACGTCATTCATCAGGTCGTACTTGGCTGCTACGGAATGGAAAACCTCAGCGACTTTCTCCGCCTTTTGGCTTTCCGGTACGTTTTTGAAACCGAAGTGAGTGGTGGGTTCGGCATCGTTGCCTTGGCGCTGATCGTTCATATCGCTGTCACCGGAATAAAGTGCGGCCATTCTAATCGCCAGGGCCTGCTTTGTCTTGACAAGGCTCAGGCGTCGAACAGGAACTGACCGGGAACGCGCGTTTATTCGGCCGGTCGCACTGTTATAGTTGCCCGACGAATTACCTCATCAAGGAGCCTTGCAGTGTCCAAGATCACCGTTGAACGCGCCCATACCCTCGGTCACGAAGCGGCCCGGGAAAAAGCTGAGCAGTTGGTGCAGAAACTCTCGGAAAAATACGGCCTGGCCCACGAATGGAAAGGCGACAGCGTGTCCCTGGAAGGCAAGGGCGCCAAAGGCCGGGTTGATGTGGAAGCGGCCCTGATCCGCGTGACCATCGAACTGAACTTCATCCTCTCGGCCATGAGCGGCGCGATCAAGACCGAGGTTGAAAAGGTGTTGGATAAAGCGTTGGTCTGAGTTGGTTAGATACTCGCTTCCTTGGCAGGTAGCGAGTGATCCCACAGACACTTAAGACATGCCTCACAGCCTGCGTTACTGCCTTCGTTTTATGGTGAACGCCCTCGGATAACACGTCTTGACGTGCAACCCGTCACTCATAAAACTATACGTAGATAGCGTACAATCATGCATGCCCTTTTTATTGAGTTGCCCCGCATTTCAGCGCTATCGCCACGATTACCTGAACGATGAAGCCTTTAGACGGCTACAGATTTGGCTGTTGATGAACCCGGAAGCGGGTGACGTGATTCAAGGAACCGGAGGCCTGCGCAAGGTGCGCTTCTCAGATGAGAGCCGGAACAAGGGCAAACGGGGTGGCTTGAGGCTGATTTATTACTGGTGGATCGAAGGCTCGCAGTTCTGGTTTTTTGCCCTTTACGACAAAAGTGAGCAGCCAGACCTGAATCCGGCTCAAATCAAAACGTTGAAGGCCCGACTGGATGCAGAGATTTGCTCAAGGAGACAATCATGACGCGTGACATTTTTGCCGAGATCATCGAAGGCTTCGATGCTTTGGCCGAGCACCGCGAAGGCAAACTCACGCTGCGTACGCACAAGGTCGAGCTGGAGAAGCTTCAGCCGCTTTCGGCGCAGGAATTGGTAGGTATCAGGAATAAACTCAATCTTTCCAGGTCCGTTTTTGCCATGTATCTGCGCACCAATACTCGAACGCTGGAAAACTGGGAGCAGGGTCGTGCCAAGCCTAATGCGCAGGCTACGACATTGATTCGGCTGGTTGATCGTTTCCCCGAGACCGTCGAGCATTTGGCCGCGTTGGGGTGAGCTGCATTCTGTAGGAGCGAATTTGTTCGCGAGACGTCGGGATATTCGACCGATATCCTGGTCGCCTGTCACACCGCTTCGCGAACAAGTTCGCTCCTGTCGTGCCGCATGATTCAACGGCTGATTGTTTAAACCCTAGGGTGAGCATTCTAATTTTTCTCCGTACTTTGTGCTCATGCCCCCAATCCGCGGGGCGCTTCCTCTAATTTTTCGAGCGTGAGGTGCGACATGGCCAAAGTGACTTTGAAGAAAAAAATCGAAGCCGAAGAAACAAAGGCGTTCTCCGAAGTACGGCTGTATGCCCGCAAGATCTGGCTGGCGGGCCTGGGGGCTTACTCCAAGGCCGGTCATGAAGGCAGCGCTTACGTCAGAGAGCTGATCAAGACCGGCGAAAAAGTTGAGAAAGAAGCCAAGAGCGCCGTCAATGAAAAACTCGAAGCCGCCAACAGCGAAATCGATTCGCTCAAGGGCGAAGTCACCGGCATCAAAGGCCGCGTTGAAGTGCAGCTCGACAAGATCGAAAGTGCCTTCGACCGTCGTGTTGCCAGCGCCTTGAATCGCATCGGCATTCCATCTAAACATGATGTTGAGACACTCTCTGCTAAGCTCGATGAGCTGACAGCATTGCTGGAACGTGTCGAGCGTAAACAATAAGGAGAGCGGGATGGCTGGCAAAAAGAAAATCGAAAAAGAAGGCAGCTCCTGGATTGGCGAGGTTGAAAAATACTCGCGTCAGATCTGGCTGGCTGGTTTGGGTGCTTACTCGAAGATCAGCAATGATGGCAGTAAGCTTTTTGAGACCCTGGTCAAGGACGGCGAGAAAGCCGAGAAGCAGACCAAGGCTGAAGTTGACGCACAAGTCGACGCCGCCAAGGACACTGCCAAAAAGGCCAAGTCCCGGGTTGGCGATGTTAAAGACCTGGCGATGGGCAAATGGAGTGAACTGGAAGGCGCGTTCGACAAGCGCCTGAACAGCGCCATTTCCCGCCTGGGCGTGCCGAGCCGCAATGAAGTGAAGGCGCTGCACAACAAGGTCGATCTGCTGACCAAGCAAATCGAGAAGCTGACCGGAGCCTCGGTCACGCCAGTATCGAAAGCCGCTGCGGCAAAACCTGCAGCTAAAACTGCCGCCAAGCCTCTCGTTAAGGCTGCACCGAAGCCCGCTGCCAAACCGGCAGCTACCAAGGTTGCTGCTGCAGCGAAAACAGCCGTCAAAAGCGCTGCCGCCAAACCGGTTGCCGCAGCGAAAACGGCTGCGGCGAAACCTGCGGCTAAACCCGCAGCAGCCAAACCTGCGGCCAAACCGGCAGCCGCCAAGCCAGCTGCGGCGAAGCCTGCAGCAGCGAAAAAGCCAGCGGTGAAGAAGCCTGCCGCAGCAAAACCGGCAGCGGCCAAACCCGCCGCCAGCGCCGCACCGGCCACCCCGGCCCCGGCCAGCACCACCGCAGCATCGGCATCGGCAGCGCCAACGCCAAGCGTCGCACCGGCAGCGCCAGCGACACCTACCAGCCAGTCCTGATACACCGGATGGCTGCATGAAAGCCCGACCTGTGAGAGCAGGCCGGGCTTTTTATTGGACTGTTTTTGAAACGAATTTGCTATTTTGCTCGGCGGGTAGTTGCAAGGTCCGGGCGGGAGAGGAGCGGAAAATTCGTTCGATGAGTCAGGATGTGTCCTACATCACCTCTGCATAGCTCCGAGCTACGCTCCTTGCGATTTGGTAAGGAGTGGAGACTGTAATGCAAGAAAAAGAGCTCACCACAGAGGTTATGGACGTCAATAGAGAGCTTAATCGCTACGGCGTGAATATTGGTTCAAACAGCCGAATAGCGTACAGCCTGCAAAATTCAATGATGACCTCATGTCCTGGTACGCTGTTGTTACCTTCTGAAAAGTGGGCTACAGGGGAGATCGGGCATGAAATCATTCAAGGTATTCGTACTCAATCAACAATCCCTGACACGACTTTTGATTCTTTATGGACCTGCACCAAGGAGTATTACGGCTTGACTGTGGCGACCACGTTGACAGCCGCAGCCGGCATACCTATCAGCAAAACAGCAGTCGGTGCGTGGGTTCACGTTGGTTCAAGCAGGACCACCAATATTGCTAGCCTCATCGGTATGCGCTTTTTCCCTCGCACACTTATAAGGCAGCCGACAGTTGCCAAAATGGCAAAAGCGACCTTTGGCACGGTCAGGGTGTTCGGTGTTATTGGAAGCGGAATTCCCTTTGTGGCCGCAGGGTTGGCTGTGTTTGATTTGGTCAGCATTGGGCTTTGCGCATATGAGGCAAGGAATGGAAACCAAAAGGGATAAAACCCAACTGACTAAAGCGATCATCGATCTCTTCGTCTCGACGATCGGATTCATTCCCCGTGATGCAGTGACGCTAAAGACAAACTTCATCCGCGATTTCGCCATCATCGATGACGACCTTACCTGCTTCATGATGCAGGTGAAATGGCAGTATCAGTTGAAGCCTGAGGCAGGCGATTGGGAGCGGATCGAGACCATTGAAGAAGTAGTTGATCTGATTCTTGCGAAGCCCGACCTGTGAGAACAGGCCGGGCTTTTTATTGGACGGTTATGCCGCTTTTGCTGCTACCTCGACTAGCGCTCGGCCTGCGTCGATGAAATGCAGCGCGGTTCGGGTGAGTTTGCGGCTCAGTTGCAGGTCGGCATCCTCCGCTTCAGTCATCAAATCGGCGGCGCAGTCGAACATGTTCGTGGCTTGATGAAGGGCTACCTCTCGCGAGATGCCTGGCTGGACCATGAACAGGTTTTCTCCTATCGATAGTTTGCCGAACGGATGGGAGTGTGGAGTGTATTTTTGAATCATTCTGCAGATCTCTAGTGAGTAAGGTAGAGCTGCCACATTCGCCGTCAAACGAATTCAGGGTGGCAACTGTGCGCGGGTTGACGGACCGGACACTAGCACCCGGCGCACTCGAAAGTGCCCCACGCACAGTCGCCATAACGCGGGCACGCAAAGTTGCGTTGCATACGATTGGGACGTGCATCGGTGCTAGTGATGAAGCCAGGCCGTCAAACCTGATCACGGATGGGCCGTGACGGGGCGAGGATAGGCACGTCGGCAGATTGAATCAAGGCCTGTTAGAACGAGCTTGCCCGCGAAAACGGACGACGCTGTATGTCAGGCATACCGCGCTGAGGCCTTCGCGGGCAAGCCTCGCTCCTACGGGATCTTTATGACGCCTGATAGTGGGTCAGGCCAATTGATCCTGCTGGCACTCCAGTGCCTCGCGGTTGCCGCCATTGCCCCGATCCAGAAACACAAACACCACCGCCGCTGTCGCCACGGTGATGCTGCTCAGGATCAGCAGCAGCGTGCTGAAGGCATCGCTATAGCCGTGTACCAGTAAGGCCTGGGCGGTGCCGGGCAGCAGGGACTGGGCGCCGGACAGGTCGCCGGTGACCAGGTGTTGCGCGGCTTCGGTCACGTTCACTCCGTTCAGGTGTCGAGAGGTCAGGGCCGAGAGCAAGGCGGTGACGATGGCTACTGCCACGCCTTCACCTGCGACCCGCGTGGTGCTGAAGATGCCGGTGGCCATGCCCGCGCGTTCCTTGGGTACGACGCTGACCGCAAGGCCGTCCATCAGGCCCCAGGGCAGGCTGATTCCGGCACCAATCACGAACATTGGCCACGCCAGGTCGGTGGGCGAGCTGCCGGTGGGAATATGGCTGAGCCAGAACAGCCCGCCTGCCGAAATCAGCAGGCCGACTCCGCAAATCGTTGAAGGGCTGAGCCAGCGGGTCAGCATGCCTGCCGCAATGGGCAGCACCAGCAGTGGCGCAGACAGGGCGATCATCAGTTGGCCAGCAGCCAGTTCACTCATGCCGTCAATGCCAACGAAACGAATTGGCAGCAGTACCAGCAGCACCACGTAGGCATAGGCCGGTGCGGCCGCGAGCAGCTGCACGCCGACGAAGCGCGGGTAGCGGAACAGGGTAAGGTCGAGCATGGGTTGGGCGACGCGGCGTTCGATGGCCACGAAGGCGATAAACGACAGCAGCGACACGGTCAGCAAGGTCATCACCCACAGATCGTTCCAGCCGCGCTCCGGCGCCATCAGCACCGCGTAGGTGAAGATTCCCAGGGCCCAGGTAAAGCTGATCGCGCCGGGCCAGTCGATACCGGCGGCGTCGGGGTTGCGGGTTTCATGCAGGTAGCGCAGGCCCAGCACCGAGGCCAATGCCGCGAGTACGGTGATCATCAGAAAGATCATGTGCCAGCCAAAGGTCTGGATCATCAGCCCCGAGGCGATCGGGCCGAAGGCCAGGCCGATACCGAAGCTGCTGCCGACAAAACTGAAGGCCCGCACTGCTGCAGGGCCTTCGAATTCTTGCGCCAGCGCTGACATGCCGCCGGAAAACGCCGCGGCTGCGGCGATGCCTTGTGCCGCGCGCAGCAGGTCGAAGCACAGCAGGTTCGGGGCCAGGACCAGGGCGGCGGAGAATAGGGCAAATGCTGTGACACCGCTGACGAACACTCGCTTGCGTCCGTAGCTGTCGGCCAAGGCTCCTGCCAGCATCAGGCAACTACCGAAGGTCAGCATGAAGGCGTTTGTCACCCAGTTCAGGGCGATGGGACTGCCGCCGTACGCGCGGCCGATGGCGGGCAGGGCAACGGCGGCAGCGGTGAAGTTCAGCGGCATGCTGATGGCGGCAATGCACACCGCCAGCAAGATCAGGTTTCGGTTCATGGGTCATCCTCAAGTCCGCGATGGGCTGCATTGGGAGCTGGCGTAATGCAGCCAAGTTGGCGAGGATGATAGAAGCGCGGTAATCCGCTTAAAAACGGCAAAATTTCCGTGTATAGCGGAATGAAACGCTTGAATGGGGGCAGTGGATGGATCGCTTCAGTGGCTTGATGGCATTTGTGCGCACCGCCGAACTGGGCAGCTTCGTTGCCGCCGGGCGAGTGTTGGGATTGTCGGCGTCGGCGGTGGGCAAAGGTGTGGCCAGGCTTGAGCATCAGTTGGGCGTGCGCCTGTTTCAGCGCTCGACCCGTAGCCTGCGCCTGACCGACGAGGGGCGGATGTTTCAGGAGCGCTGCCGACGCATCATCGACGAACTGGACGATGCCCGCGCGGCGGTGGCACAGAGCACCGAAACGCCCCGTGGCAAGCTGCGGGTGACGACCATGACGGTGGGTTATCACTTGCTGCTGCCGATCCTGCCGGCGTTTCTCAAACGTTATCCGCAGATCGAACTGGATGTGGATTTCAACGACCAGTTTGTCGACCTGATCGAGGAGGGCTACGACGTCGCCCTGCGCGGTGGTGCCGTACCGGACTCACGCTTCCATATGCGTGCCCTGCCCGAAGTGCAGGTGCTGCTGTGTGCCTCGCCCGCCTACCTGGCCAGTCACGGCTGCCCTCAGCATCCGGCTGATTTGCGCGGGCATTGCGGCGTGCGCTTTCGCTTTCACAGTAATGGCAAGTTGCAGGACTGGCCGCTGCCCCGCGAGCCGGGCGAGGTGGAGTGGAGCACGCGCACGGCGTTTACCTGCAACAACATGCAGGCCGTGCTTGGCATGACTCTCAGCGATATGGGCATTGCCTGCATGCCGGATTTCCTGGTGCGTGAAGCACTGGCCAGCGGCGACTTGCGCCAGGTGCTGGCCGACCACACCAACGCCCCGTCACCCATGAGCCTGATCTGGCCATCAAGTCGACACTTGTCGCCCAAGGTGCGGGTGTTTGTGGACTTTGTCAGTGAGCGGTTGTTTGCCCATCAGCAGGCACACGAGCCATGTCCCTGACCCCTCGTGGGACCGGCTTTAGCCGGGAAGAGGGTAGTGCAGACAATAGTCACGCATCGACCTTGCCAATGCCTTCCCGGCTAAAGCCGGTCCCACAGAGTTCGCTTGTCAATCTTCGAGATAGTGCAACGCCAGCTTCTGCGCCGCATGCCGCGAACCCGGGGTCAGGTGCGGAGCGACCAGCATCATGATCTGGTAGACCACTACCCGCACTTCGCCTTCGCGGCCGAGGATGCGCTGGTAGTCCAGGGAGAACAGCAATGTCATGGTGATCTGCTCCACCAGTTGCCCCAGGGCCTGGGTTTCGCTGACTACCTGCCCTTCGGCCTTGAGTCGTGCCAGCAAGGACGCCAGGGTGCGTTTCAGCGCGTTGAGCAGGTTGCGGATGCCCCGTGCCAGCTTGGGCAGGCGCCCGGCCAGGTTGGACAGGTCCTGAAACAGGAAGCGGTAGTGCGCCAGGCGCTCGACGATCAGGTGCAGGAACAGCCAGTAATCTTCAGCCGCCAGCTGTGCATCGGCGGGCGGGTCGAGTAGCGGTGTGAGTTCGCTCTGGAAGCGCTCGAACAGGCCCAGCACCAGCGGCTCCTTGCCGTGGAAGTGGTAGTACAGGTTGCCGGGGCTGATGCCCAGTTCGTTGGCGATTTCCAGAGTTGAAACGTTGGGTTCGCCCTCCTGGTTGAACAGAGTAAGGGCGCATTCGAGGATACGGTCGCGGGTTTTCATCCGGTCTTCTTGTTTGTACAGATTCGAGGGGGCGGCATTCTTTTGTAGGAGCTGGCGAAGGCTGCGATTGCGGTGCATCAGATAGAGCGCAATCGCAGCCTTCGGCAGCTCTTACTGGGGGGCTCCAGGTAATTCAACGCACATGCACATAAGTCCCCGGCGCCGCTTCCATGGGAGGATAGGCAGCATTGCCCAGAGTCATCACCGTTTCGTGCTGGGTGCCCGAGCGTTCCTGGATCCAGTTCAGCCAGGTCGGCCACCAGCTGCCCTCGGTCTGCTTGGCATCGTAGAACCAGGCGCGTGGGTCGCCGCTGAGGCGGGCCGCTTCGATGTAGTGGGATTTCGGGTTGCCCGGTGGGTTGAGGATGCTTTGCACGTGGCCGCTGTTGGACAGCAGAAAACGCCGCTCGCCACCCAGCAGCAGGGTCGAGCGATACACCGCGTCCCAGGGCGTGATGTGGTCGTTGATGCCAGCCACGTTGAAGCTGTCCACTGTGACTTTTTCCAGGTCTATCGGCGTGCCGCAGACTTCCAGTCCACCGGGGTGGGTCAGCGGGTTGTGTTTGAACAAGTCGAGCAGATCGCCATGAAAGGCCGCGGGTAAACGGGTGCTGTCGTTGTTCCAGTACAGGACGTCGAACGGCGGCGGCGCCTTGCCCAGCAGGTAGTTGTTGACCCAATAACTCCAGATCAGGTCGTTGGGACGCATCCAGGCGAAGATCTTGCTCATGTCCCGGCCGTCCAGCACGCCGTTCTGGTAGGAACGACGCTTGGCCGCTTCCAGGGTTTGCTCATCGATGAATAACGAGGCGGGACTTTCGATCTGGCAATCGAGCAGGCTGACCAGATAAGTAGCGCTGGCTACGCGGCGCAGCTGGCGCTTGGTCTGCAAGTGGCCCTGCAGTGCAGCGATGGTCAGGCCTCCGGCGCAGGCGCCCATCAGGTTCACTTCACGGCTGGCAGTAATGGCGCGGCAGATATTCATGGCTTGTTCGGTGGCTTCGACGTAACTCGACAGCCCCCACTCGCGGTGCCGCACATCGGGGTTTCGCCAGCTGATGACGAAGGTCTGCAGGCCGTTCTTGAGAGCGTACTGGACGAAGCTGTTCTTCGCGCTCAGGTCGAAGATATAGAACTTGTTGATCTGCGGCGGCACGATCAGCAGTGGCCGGGCGTACTGCTTTTCGCTCATCGGCTTGTACTGGATCAGTTCTAGCATTTCGTTGCGAAACACCACGGTGCCGACGGTAGTGGCGACGGTACGCCCGATCTCGAAGGCGTCCTTGGTCACCTGGCTGGGCAGGCCATTGTTGTGCAGCAGATCATCGATCATATGGCTCAGGCCCTTGATCACGCTGGTGCCGCCTGAGTTGAACAGCTCCTTGACGGCCATCGGGTTGAGCAGGGTGTTGGTCGGCGCCAGGGCGTCGTTGAGCAGGTTGAACAGAAAGTGCGCCCTGGCCCGATCGTCCTTGGACAGGTCGCTGTCATCAATCCATTTGCGGCTCTGGTGCTGCCAGCTCAGATAGGCCTGCAAGCCACGTCGGTAGAACGGGTTAAGGGTCCAGGTCGGGTCGGCAAAACGGCTGTCGCGCGGGTTCGGCGTATGCGGGGCATCGCCGAGCAGGACCCGGCCCAACTGGCCACCCAGGGCCAGAGCATGTCGCACGTTATGCAGTGGGTGGCGCAAACCTTGGGCAGCGACGCGACGCAGGGTCGAGAGCAGGTCGCGACCGCGCAAACCGGTAATAGCACTTTGGGCGTTGAAGTAAGACTCCGTACTGGGTTCAACGCTCTTTGCAGGTTTATCTTGCATGAGGGCAACACTCCTTCGTCAGGCCATCAATCAATATTCCTACGACGCCTCCGTACGGGGAGGTGGTCGTAGTGCTGCGGCGAAAACACTCCGGTGTCCGGCGCAACGGCTGGAACGTAACGCTTCCTTGTTATTCCGGGACGTAACTCAGCGCACAATCGGCGCAGGTTTGGGATGCATGACGGCGCGCTGCCGTTCCTGTTGGAGGAATTTCATGATGATGGGGGCCACGGCTTCAGCCCGGGTAATCAGAAATAAATGTCCATCATCGATTATGTGTAGCTGGGCATTGGGTATACGCCAGGCCAGCAGGCGCATATTGACCAACGGAATCAGCGGATCGTCGTCGCCCGCCAGCACCAGTGTCGGCTGGCGGATCTTGTGCAGCCAGTGGATGCTGGTCCAGCCCATGCCGGCAAACAGCTGCCAGTAGTAGCCCAACTTACCGGACGAACGGACCTTGGCCGCATGATTGGCGGCCAGGTGCGGGTCGCGGCGAAAGGCGCCGCCATAGATCTCCGGTGCGATACGAATCACATGGGACGGCTGAATGTAGCGCCGTGGACTGGCCATCAGCCACAGTACTCGCGGCTTACCCGGCACCATGAAGGCACCGGCCGCCGTGGCCGCCAGCACCAGCTTTTTGCAGCGCTCGGGGTAGTCGTGGGCGAACTGCTGGGCCAGCGCGCCGCCCCAGGACACGCCAATCGCATTGACCTGACCGTAGTTCAGGTAGTCGAGCATGCGCGCTGCCAGTTTGGCCAGGCCGGGGAAGCGGTACGGTCGCCGCGGTGTCGAGGAGCCGCCCACGCCCGGTACGTCGAAGGCGATGACCTCCAGGTCCGGGTCCAGCGCATCAACGAACGGAAACACCAACTCCAGGTTGGCGCCGATGCCGTTGAAAATCAGCAGAGGCGTGAGATGGGGCTTGCCTGGGCGTACCGCCGTACGGATGTTGTGGCCATCCAGATCGATGGTACGAAATACAAAGGGTTGAGGCATACGCAAAGCCCTGTGGTCGCCTTATGAGTTCTCGCTAGCGTTCATGTACATAGGTGCCCGGCGACGCTTCGCCCGGTGGATAGGCCTTGCTGCCGAGGCTGGTCGGCGATTTCTTCAGTTTGCCCGAGCGCTCGCCCAGCCAATTCTGCCAGTGCAGCCACCAGGAGTCGGTGTGTTTGGTACCGTTTTCCTGCCATTCCTTGGGATCAACCGGCATTTCGGGGTTGGTCATGTAGCGCGCCTTGGGGTTACCCGGCGGATTGAGGATGCTCTGGATATGACCGCTGCTGGACAGCACGAACTCGGTTTTGCCGCCAAACAGGCGGGCCGATTTGTAGCAAGAGATCCATGGGGTGATGTGGTCGTTGGTCCCGGCCAGGCAGAACACGTCACTGGTGACTTTCTGCAGGTCGATGGGTGTGCCGCAGACTTCCAGCGCGTTGGGGCGAACCAGCGGGTTGTTCTTGAACATCTCGATCAGGTCGCCGTGGAAGGCGGCGGGCAGGCGAGTGGTGTCGTTGTTCCAGAACAGGATGTCGAATACGGGTGGTTCGTTGCCCAGCAGGTAGTTGTTGACCCAGTAGTTCCAGATCAGGTCGTTGGGGCGCATCCAGGCGAACACCTTGGCCATGTCTCGACCTTCCAGTACCCCGGCCTGATAGGAGTGGCGCTTGGCCGATTCCAGGGTCTGCTCGTCGACGAACAGTGCCACGTCGGTATCCAGAGTGGTGTCGAGCACGCTGACCAGCAACGTCAGGGCGTTGACCTTCTGCTCGCCCAGCGCGGCGTAATGGCCGAGCAGCGCGGTGCAGGTAATGCCGCCGGAGCAGGCGCCGAGCATATTCACGTCTTTGCTGCCGGTAATGGCGCAGACCACATCGACCGCTTCCTTGACCGCATCGATATAGGTGGACAGGCCCCACTCGCGCTGGGCCTTGGTCGGGTTGCGCCAACTGATGATGAAGGTCTGCACATTACTGCGCAGGCAAAAGCGCGCCAGGCTTTTTTCCGGGCTCAGGTCGAAGACATAGAACTTGTTGATCTGCGGCGGCACCACCAGCAGCGGGCGTTCGAAGTTCTGCTCGGTGATGGGGCGATACTGGATCAGCTCAAGCACATCGTTGCGGAACACCACCGAGCCTTCGCTGGTGCCCAGGCTCTTGCCGACTTCAAAGGCGTCCATGTTGACCTGGCTTGGCATGCCGCCGTTATGCACCAGATCCTTGGCCAAGTGGGACATGCCGTCGAGGATGCTCTTGCCACCGGTTTCGAAGAAGCGCTTGATCGCCGCCGGGTTGGCGGCGCTGTTGGTCGGCGACATAGCCTCGGTCAACAGGTTGATGACGAAATGGCCGCGGCTGACATCCTGGGGGTTGAGGTTGCTGTCGTCGATCCAGTCGTGCAGTTCCTTGCGCCAGGCCAGGTAGGTTTGCAGGTAGCGACGGTACAACGGGTTCTGACTCCAGGCCGGGTCGGCGAAGCGACGGTCGTCGGCGGCCGGTTGCAGGGTCGATTTGCCCAACATCACGTTCTTGAGTTCGGCACCCAATTGTGCGACGTGCTTGATGCTCAGGAACGGTTGTTTGACAGTCAGGCGCAGAACCATGCGTGCGGTATTCAACAAATCCTTACGCCTCAGACCCACGACCGGATTGAGCCCCAGGGTGTGTTCAGAGGCCTGTTGCTGCAGGTCTTCGCTATTTTTGTTACTCATCCACGACGCTCCATTGTCCTGAGGTGAGTACGGGCCTGGCCGTGATCCAGCGTCACGGGCAATGCCGGTACTGCTGCTCGGTAACCGATGATGTAAACAACCGCATCGACAGACAGGCGCGCTACCGCACGAGCGCTTGCCCTCTGTCCTTCTCTGTCTCAAATCGATGCAGAGAACTTGCCAGAGTCATTGGTTACGCGAGATTTCAAATTTGCGCAAGCGGGGCCAGTCATTGGCCGCTGCGCGGGACATTGAAACAAAACCGATTAGAAAGTGCTTCCTAAACCGGCAAGTGGCGGGATAGAGCCTGCGGACCTTTATTGCAGGTGATTAAAGGTCCTCAGGCTCTAAAGCATCAGTTTGATAACCTGCTCTGAAGGATCGCGGGATTTTCCGGCGTTCTTGAGTTCCACCAGATAATCGTTCCACAGCGACTCCTGGCGTTGCGCCAGTTGGTGCAGGTATTCCCAGGTGAACAATCCACTGTCATGGCCGTCATCGAAGGTCAATTTCAGTGCGTATTGTCCGGCCGGTTCCACCTTGCTCAGGCCGACGCCCAGCTTGCCGAACTGCAGGATCGGTTTGCCATGGCCCTGTACCTCGGCGGACGGCGAATGCACGCGCAGGAATTCGGCGGGCAGATGATATTCCTCGCCCGGCCCGTATTTCAGGGTCAGGGTTTTCGAGGCTTTGTGGAGCTCAATGGCGGTGGGCATTTTGGTCATATAGGAGCAGCCTCGAGCTTTAAGGGGCAAGCTGCAAGCCAGAAGCCACAAACAGATTTGCTTCTGCTTGTAGCTTGCAGCTCGCGGCTGGTAGCTGCCTTAGAGAATATACCGCGACAGATCTTCGTTCTGCGCCAATTCGCCCAGGTGGCTGTTGACGTAGTCGGCGTCGATCAGGATCGGGCTGGCATCCGGGGCACCGGCCAGGTCACCGGCACTGAACGACACTTCTTCAAGCAGGCGCTCGAGCAGCGTATGCAGGCGGCGGGCGCCGATGTTTTCGGTCTTCTCGTTGACCTGCCAGGCGATCTCGGCCAGGCGCTTGATGCCGTCGGGCTGGAACTCGATGGACAAACCTTCGGTCTTGAGCAGCGCGCAGTATTGCTCGGTCAGGGAGGCATGCGGCTCGCTGAGAATACGCTCGAAATCTCCCGGGCTCAGGGCCTTGAGTTCGACGCGGATCGGCAGGCGGCCTTGCAGTTCCGGCACCAGGTCGCTCGGCTTGCTCAGGTGGAACGCGCCGGAGGCGATGAACAGGATATGGTCGGTCTTGACCATGCCCAGTTTGGTGTTGACGGTGCAGCCTTCGATCAGCGGCAGCAGGTCGCGCTGTACGCCTTCGCGAGAAACATCGGCGCCGCCGACGTTGCCACGCTTGGCGACCTTGTCGATTTCGTCGATGAACACGATGCCGTGCTGCTCGACCGCTTCCAGGGCCTTGGCCTTGAGTTCTTCCTCGTTGACCAGGCGCCCGGCTTCTTCGTCGCGCACCAGTTTCAGTGCTTCCTTGACCTTGAGCTTACGGCTCTTTTTCTTGCCCTTGCCCATATTGGCGAACAGGCTTTGCAGCTGGTTGGTCATTTCTTCCATGCCCGGCGGCGCGGAAATATCGACGCCTACGGCTTCGCTGACTTCGATCTCGATTTCCTTGTCGTCCAGTTGGCCTTCGCGCAGACGCTTGCGGAACAGCTGGCGCGTGTTGGAATCGCTGGTCGGCGGTTCTTCGCTGAAGCTGCTGCGGGCAGGCGGCAGCAGAGCGTCGAGGATGCGGTCTTCGGCGGCGTCTTCGGCACGATGACGGACCTTGGTCATCTCCTGCTCGCGCAGCAGCTTGATCGCGGCATCAGCCAGATCGCGGATGATCGACTCGACATCACGGCCGACATAGCCGACTTCAGTGAACTTGGTCGCTTCGACCTTAATGAACGGCGCGTTGGCCAGCTTGGCCAGACGTCGGGCGATTTCGGTCTTGCCGACACCGGTCGGACCGATCATCAGGATGTTCTTGGGGGTCACTTCGACGCGCAGCTCTTCAGGCAGCTGCATGCGCCGCCAGCGGTTGCGCAGGGCAATGGCGACGGCGCGCTTGGCGTCATCCTGGCCAATGATGTGACGGTTCAGTTCGTGGACAATTTCACGGGGAGTCATGGACATGGTAGTTGACGGTCCTCTGGGGCAGGCAAGGGCTGCACGGCCGCCGGCGGGCGGGGCCGGTGCGGCGCTTACTCGGCGAGGTCCTGCTCCTCAATGGTGATGTTGTGGTTAGTGAAGACACAGATATCGCCAGCGATATTCAACGCGGTCTCGGCGATTTCGCGGGCGGACAGGTCGGTCTTCTGCAACAGGGCGCGAGCGGCGGCCTGGGCATACGGGCCACCGGAGCCCATGGCGATCAAGCCGTCTTCTGGCTCGACCACGTCACCGTTGCCGGTAATGATCAGTGAAGCGTCCTTGTTGGCCACGGCGAGCATCGCTTCGAGGCGGCTGAGGGAGCGGTCGGTGCGCCATTCCTTGGCCAGTTCAACGGCGGCACGAACCAGATGGCCCTGATGTTTTTCAAGCTGGCCTTCGAAGCGTTCGAAAAGAGTGAACGCATCGGCGGTGGCCCCGGCAAAACCGGCAATGACTTCACCGTGGTAAAGGCGGCGCACTTTTTTCGCGTTGCCTTTCATCACGGTATTGCCCAAGGAAACCTGGCCGTCGCCGGCCATGACGACTTTGCCGTGGCGGCGCACTGAAACGATGGTGGTCAAGGGGAGAGTCTCCACACAGCGGGGCGAAAATGCCCTGGTGAAAACTCATATGGGGGTGGGGGTGGGTATTTCAACCTTGACCATGGTCGGGGGATGAATGGCTCATCCTGATGGTCTGCATTGTGGGAGCGCACTTGTGGGAGCGAAATCATTCGCGAAGGCGGGATGTCTGGCAACGCCTATGCGTCGGACGTACTGGCCTCTTCGCGAATGAATTCGCTCCCACAGTTCCGGTTCAGCGAGCCTTGTTGGGCCTATTTGCTGCGCTGTTGTAACAGGAGGTTATTGAAGCCGCTGCCCGCCAGTTGCTTCTGCGCCGTTGTCAGCTGTTCACGGTTGCTGAACGGGCCGACCAGTACGCGGTACCAGGTTTCATCCTTGACCGTCCCGGACTCCACGTTGACCGCCTGCCCGAGCAGGATGATCTGCGCACGCACCTTGTCCGCATCCGCCTGTTTGCGGAACGAACCGGCCTGCAGGAAGAACTGGGTCACCGGTGCCGGCTTGGTGGTGTTAACCACCGGTGGCGCTGGCGGCGGAGTCAGGCCGCTGAGGGCGGCCTGGGCACGGACGGTATCGATCTTCGCTGCCTGCTCAGGCGTCACCGCAGGCAGCGGCGCAACCATTGCCGGCGGGGTTTTCTCCGGCACGGCTTCCTTGGGCACGATGACTTCCGATTCCGGCAGCAGCGTGTAGAAGTCGTACTTGGGCTTGACCGGCGCGGTCGGGCTTGGCGGCGTCTTGTTCGCCTCGACGATTTTCGCTGCCTTGGCCTCGGCCTTGACCCGCTTGACGTCCTCGCCACCGGGCTCGAGCTTCATCAGGAAAACGATGAACGCGCCCACGGTGAGCCCGGCGACCATCCAAAGCCAGCCCGGAATAGGCTTCTTTGCCGGTGCCTGATAGCGGCTGGCGCCGCGTTTCGGGGGTGGAGACTTCTTTTTCGCAACGGCCAAATTACATACGCTCCAGAGTTTCCAGACCCAACAGATCCAGGCCTTGCTTGAGAGTGCGACCGGTCAATGCGGCAAGGCGCAGACGGCTTTGTTGTTGTTCCGGATTCTCGGCACCGAGGATCGGGCAGTTTTCGTAGAAGCTGGAAAACAGCCCGGCCAGGTCATAGATGTAGGCGCACAACACATGTGGCGTGCCTTTCTCTGCGACGTTGTTGAGGATTTCGCCGAACTGGGCCAGACGTGCGGCCAGTTCCTGCTCCTGAGGTGCATCCAGGACGATCTGACCCTTGCTGGCATCAAAGGGTTCGCCCAGCTTGCGGAAAACCCCGGCCACGCGGGTATAGGCATACAGCAGGTAGGGCGCGGTGTTGCCTTCGAAGCTGAGCATCTGGTCGAAGTTGAAGCTGTAGTCGCTGGCGCGGTGCTTGGACAGGTCGGCGTATTTCACCGCGCTGATGCCCACGGCCTTGGCGATCTGGCGCAGTTCGTCTTCGGCCAGTTCCGGGTTCTTGTCCTTGACCAGGGTGTAGGCGCGCTGCTCGGCTTCGTCGAGCAGGTCGACCAGTTTTACCGTACCGCCGTCGCGGGTCTTGAACGGACGGCCATCGGCGCCGTTCATGGTGCCGAAGCCCATGTGTTCCATCTGCATGCCGTTGGTGACGAATCCGGCGCGGCGGGCCACTTCGAACACCTGCTGGAAGTGCAGGGCCTGACGCTGGTCGACGAAGTACAGGGCGCGATCGGCTTTCAGGACGTTGCTGCGATAGCGCACGGCGGCCAGGTCAGTGGTGGCGTACAGATAACCGCCACCGGCCTTCTGCACGATCACTGGCAGCGGCGTGCCTTCGGCGGTCTTGAATTCTTCGAGGAATACGCACTGGGCGCCATTGCTCTCGACCAGCAGCCCGGCTTTCTTCAGGTCGCTGACGACATTGGCCAGATCGTCGTTGTAGGCGCTTTCGCCCATGACATCGGCCGGTGTCAGTTTGACGTTGAGGCGCTCGTAGACTTCCTGGCAGTGGGACAGGGAAATGTCCTTGAAACGGGTCCACAGGCTCAGGCATTCGGCGTCACCGGCCTGCAGCTTGACCACCAGGCCACGGGCGCGCTCGGCGAACTCTTCGGACTCGTCGAAGCGGCCCTTGGCGGCGCGGTAGAAATTTTCCAGGTCTGACAGCTCGTCACTGGTGGCCGGGGTTTCCTGCAGGTAGGCCAGCAGCATACCGAACTGGGTGCCCCAGTCGCCGACGTGGTTCTGGCGGATCACGGTGTCGCCGAGGAACTCCAGAACACTGGCCACGCCGTCGCCGATGATGGTTGAACGCAGGTGGCCGACGTGCATTTCCTTGGCCAGGTTCGGCGCTGACAGGTCGACCACCACACGCTGGGCTGCACTGTTCTTGCGCACCGACAGGGTGGCATCGGCCAGCGCGGCATCCAGGCGCGAGGCCAGGGCCTGGGTGTTCTGGAAGAAGTTGAGGAAGCCGGGGCCGGCGATCTCCACCTTGCTGATCTGCTCGTCGGCAGGCAGCGCGGCGATGAGTTTTTCCGCCAGGTCGCGAGGCTTCATGCCCGCCGGCTTGGCCAGCATCATCGCGATATTGCTGGCGAAGTCGCCGTGGGTCTTGTCCCGGGCGTTTTCCACCTGAATCGCCGGGGTCAGCCCTTCAGGCAAGACGCCTTCGTTGACGAGTCGGGTCAGGGCTTGTTGGATCAACTGGCGAATGGTGTCTTTCATGATGCTCTCTTTCGACCGCAAGCGCGGCGGCGCCTGGATGCGCGGGTGGAAAAACTGGGCATTATCCGTTGACGGAGCCACATTGCCAACCGCCGTTGGAGCGAGGCTTGCCCGCGAAAGCGTTGTTTCATGTTGTGAAGATGTGGCGGATGTACCGGCCACTTCGCAGGCAAGCCTCGCTCCAACGGAGTTTATCTATCAATAAAGATCCACCGGATCCACATCCAGCGACCAGCGCACCTGACGACCGCTGGGCATTTGCTCCAGTGCCAGCATCCAGCTGTTGAGCAGGCGGTGCAACGGTGCCCGGGCGCAGGCCTGGATCAGCAGCTGCGCGCGGAAGCGTCCGGCGCGGCGTTCCATGGGCGCCGGTACCGGGCCTAGCAGTTCGATGCCGCCCAACTGCATTTCGCTGACCAGTTGTTCGGCTTCGGCGCAGGCTTCATCGAGAAAACCTTCGGCCTGCCCCGGCTTATGGGCTTCGGCGCGCAGCAGCGCCAGATGGGCAAACGGTGGCAGCCCGGCGGCGCGGCGCTCGCTCAGGGCTTGCTCGGCGAAGGCGAAATAGCCCTGTTCGGTCAACTGCACCAACAGCGGGTGGTCGGCAAGGTGAGTCTGGATAATCACCTTGCCCGGCTCTTCGGCACGCCCGGCACGGCCAGCAACCTGCACGATCAACTGCGCCATGCGTTCGGCGGCGCGGAAATCCCCGGAAAACAGCCCGCCATCGGCGTCGAGGATCGACACCAGGGTAACTCGCGGAAAGTGGTGTCCCTTGGCGAGCATCTGGGTGCCGACGAGGATGCACGGCTGGCCGCGCTGGACCGTGGCGAACAGCTGGTTCATCGCATCCTTGCGCGAGGTGCTGTCGCGGTCGACCCGCAGCACCGGGTAATCGGGGAACAGAATGGCCAGGCGATCCTCCGCACGCTCGGTGCCCGCGCCGACCGGGCGCAGATCCACCTGATTGCACGACGGGCACTGTCGAGGTACGCGCTCGACGTGGCCGCAGTGATGGCAGCGCAGTTCGCCGGAGCGCTGGTGCACGGTCATGCGTGCATCGCAGCGCGGGCAACCGGACAGCCAGCCACAGTCATGACAGAGCAGGGTCGGGGCGTAGCCGCGGCGGTTGAGAAACACCAACACCTGTTGGCCTGCCGCCAGGGTCTGGCCGATGGCTTGCTGCATGGGGCCGCTGATGCCGCTGTCCATGGGCCGGCTTTTCACGTCCAGGCGCAGGAAACGCGGCTGCTGGGCGCCGCCAGCCCGTTGGGTCAGGCGCAGCAGGCCGTAGCGGCCGGTATAGGCGTTATGCAGGCTTTCCAGGGACGGGGTGGCCGACCCCAGCACGATCGGTATGTTTTCCTGGCGTGCGCGGACCAGGGCCAGGTCCCGGGCGTGGTAGCGCAGGCCTTCCTGCTGTTTATAGGAACCGTCGTGCTCTTCGTCGACGATGATCAGGCCCGGATGCTTCATGGGCGTAAACAGCGCCGAGCGGGTGCCAATAATAATGTCGGCCTCGCCGTCACGGGCGGCCAGCCAGGCGTCGAGGCGATCTCGATCATTGACCGCTGAGTGCACCAGAGCGATGCGGGCGTTGAAGCGTTGTTCGAAGCGCGCCAGGGTCTGCGGGCCGAGGTTGATCTCCGGGATCAGAACGAGGGCCTGCTTGCCCGCTTCCAGGGTTTCGCGGATCAGTTGCAGGTAGACCTCGGTCTTGCCGCTACCGGTGACCCCCGCCAGAAGGAAAGCATGAAAACTGCCGAAACCGGCACGAATCGCCTGATAGGCCGCACGTTGCTCGGTATTGAGCGGCAGTTCCGGCTGTGCCAGCCAGCGTTCGTGACGGGCGACAGGAGCATGGCTGCGCACCTCGACCTGTACCAGATCCTTCTCCAGCAGCAGATTGAGGCTGCTTTTATTCAGCTCCAGTTTATCGAGCAACTGATGGGCGACGCCGTGGGGGTGCTGAGCAAGAGTGGTCAGGGCTTCGCGCTGCTTGGGCGCACGGGCGATGCGCGGATCGTCAATGCTGGCACCGGGCGCCACTTGCCAGAAGCGTTCCTGGCGGGACTCGGCCACTTCGCCCTGACGCAGTAGAACCGGCAGCGCCCAGCTCAGGGTGTCGCCCAGACCATGCTGGTAATACTGCGAAGTCCACAGGCACAGCTTGAACAGCGACGGCGGCATCGGCGACTGCTGATCGAGCAGGGCCAGGGCGGGCTTGAGTTTGTCGGCCGGCACATCGCTGTGATCCACCACTTCGATCAGCACGCCAATCATTTGCCGTGAGCCGAATGGCACCCGCAGGCGCATGCCCGGTTGCAGCATGCTGCGCTCAACGCCAGCGGGCAGGCGGTAGTCGAACAGGCGGCGCAGCGGTGAGGGCAGAGCGAGGCGCAGGATGGCGTCGGGCACGCGGGAAATTCTCTGTTACGGTCGTGAGCGGACGGCGAGCTTAGCAGACGATCGGTGCTGACGTTCACTTGCGTCATTCCAATTGTCTGGTAGTATCCGCAGCCTTATTACGTGCGGTATTCAACAATAGTGTTGGGTGGCGGCACGTCTAGCCCGAGGAAGTATCCATGAAAGCTGATATCCATCCAGTTTACGAAGCCATTGACGCAACCTGCAGCTGCGGCAATGTCATCAAGACTCGTTCCACCCTCGCCAAGCCTCTGAGTCTGGACGTGTGCAACGAATGCCACCCGTTCTACACCGGCAAGCAAAAAACGCTGGACGTGGGCGGTCGTGTTGACCGTTTCAAATCGCGTTTCGGTGCGTTCGGCGCTGCCAAAACCAACTAATCCCTGGTTTTGCTGTGCACAAAGGCGTCCCTTGTGGACGCCTTTTTTGTGCCTGGGATTTGGCCTGGACACAAGTTGTCGATAAGCAGGGGCGGCTTTACCAGGTTTTCCCCTCGGGTCGACGGCGTGCGGCGCAACGCCGCAGGCAGCTGGATGAATGCGTACGACGAGAGGGCGTCAGGCAAGGGCGGGCGCGCTGGCTGAACCTGATCGGTCATCCTATGCTGGTGCGGTTGTCTGCGGTTTGAACGCTCTGCGACGGGGCCACAGAGGCTCGCGTATAAGCGTAAAGTCGTAGCTCGCGCCCCTTGACACAAGTGACCGGGCAGTCTTGTTCGGACTTTCTTACTTGCGTATCCTCGGCGGTCCGTCTGTCCCACAGAAATAAAAAAGCGGAATGCACACATGTCTGATCTGAAAACTGCCGCTCTCGAGTATCACGCCAATCCCCGACCAGGAAAACTGAGCGTTGAACTCACCAAGCCTACTGCAACCGCTCGTGATCTGGCGCTGGCCTACAGCCCGGGTGTTGCTGAACCAGTACGTGAAATCGCTCGTGATCCTGAGCTGGCCTACCGCTACACCGGTAAGGGCAACCTGGTTGCAGTGATCTCCGACGGCACCGCCATTCTTGGCCTGGGTAACCTGGGTCCATTGGCGTCCAAGCCGGTTATGGAAGGCAAGGGTGTTCTGTTCAAGCGTTTCGCCGGGATCGACGTTTTCGATATCGAAGTGGACTCCGAAAGCCCTCAGGCTTTCATCGACACCGTTAAACGTATCTCCATCACCTTCGGCGGTATCAACCTGGAAGATATCAAGGCACCTGAGTGCTTCGAGATCGAAAAGGCGCTGATCGAGCAGTGTGACATTCCGGTTTTCCATGATGACCAACATGGCACCGCAATCGTTACTGCCGCCGGTATGATCAATGCCCTGGAAATCGTCGGCAAAACCCTGGAAGAGGCGAAAATCGTCTGCCTGGGTGCTGGTGCTGCCGCGATCTCCTGCATGAAGCTGCTGGTGAGCATGGGCGCGAAGATCGAAAACATCTTCATGATCGACCGTAATGGCGTGGTCCATTCCGGCCGTACCGACCTGAACCAGTACAAGGCAGTGTTCGCCCACGCGACTGAAAAACGCACCCTGAGCGATGCCCTCGACGGCGCTGACGTGTTTGTCGGTCTGTCTGGCCCGAACCTGCTGAGCGCGGAAAACCTCAAGCTGATGGCCCGTGACCCGATCGTGTTCGCCTGCTCGAACCCTGATCCGGAAATCGCCCCGGCCCTGGCTCACGCCACCCGTAACGACGTGATCATGGCCACCGGTCGTTCGGACTTCCCGAACCAGGTCAACAACGTACTGGGCTTCCCGTTCATCTTCCGCGGTGCCCTGGACGTTCGCGCCAAGCGCATCAACGAAGAAATGAAAATCGCTGCGGCCAACGCCCTGCGCGAACTGGCCAAGCTGCCGGTTCCACAGGAAGTCTGCGACGCCTACGGCGGCATCAAGCTGGAATTCGGTCGTGAGTACATCATTCCGAAGCCAATGGATGCACGCCTGTTGGGCCTGATCGCTGATGCCGTTGCGAAAGCGGCCATCGAGACCGGCGTTGCCACCCTGCCGTATCCGAAGCACTACCCGTTGAAAAGCGTCGATGACGTGTTCAACGGCTAAGGCCGAGTGATAAACAAAAAACCCGCAGTGATGCGGGTTTTTTTTGCGCGCAATATAGATAAGAGCGCTTCTGTGGGGCCGGCTTTAGTCGGGACTACGCCTTGCCGGCTAAAGCCCGTGCCACAGATGTCATCGATAGAGAATGGCATGTGGCCATTAGTCGCCTGACATTCTGCGTCACATCCGGACGCAGAATGCGGTGCTGTTGGATCAGAACAGGTCGATCGGTGCCGATTCATCTGCCGGCAGCGGGCTGCCCGGAACCACACCATTACCCAGTTCATTCACGCTCGGCGGCGTATCTTCACTCTTGAACAGCTCGAAGAAGGCGTTAGGTGTGCTCGGCGTCGCGGCGCGGCCACTGACCGGGTCGACCCGCAGGCTGAGAATGCCATCCGGTTCGGCCTGGGTATGTGGCGGCTTGTCCTTGAGCGCGGCACTCATGTAGTCCATCCAGATTGGCAGGGCGACGGTACCGCCAAATTCCCGTCGACCGAGGCTTTCCGGTTGGTCGAAGCCAGTCCAGACCGTGGTCACGTAGTCGGCGTTATAACCGGTGAACCAGGCGTCCTTGGATTCGTTTGTAGTACCGGTCTTGCCGGCGATATCCGGACGCCCCATGGACAGGGCGCGCCGCCCCGTACCCAGCTTGATCACGTCCTCCAGCATGCTGTTGAGGATGTATGTGGTGCGGCCATCGACGATGCGTTCGGCCACGGCCGGTGCGCCAGGATCCACGGCAGCAGGGGTGACGTTGGTGGTCAATGCCGGCCCATCATTGACAGCATAGATCGAGGTATTTGGCGCGACCTTGCTGTCAACGGCCGGTACGGTTGGCGGGTTGGCCGTGAACAGGGTGACGCCTTCACGGTTCTCGATCTTCTGGATCAGGTATGGCGAGACCTTGTAGCCGCCGTTGGCAAAGGTCGCCCAACCGGTGACGATTTCCATCGGCGTCAGGGTTGCGGTACCCAGGGCCAGGGACAGGTTGCGCGGCAGATCGGTCTTGTTGAAGCCGAAGCGGGTGATGTAGTCGATCGTGCTCTCGACACCCAGGGCCTGCAGCAGGCGGATCGATACCAGGTTACGCGACTTGTACAGGGCTTCGCGCAGACGAATCGGACCAAGGAAGGTGCCGTTGTCATTCTTCGGACGCCAGACCTTGTCCAGATACTCGTCGACGAACACGATCGGTGCGTCGTTGACCAGGCTGGCGGCGGTGTAGCCGTTGTCCAGAGCAGCGCTGTAAACGAATGGCTTGAAGCTCGAACCCGGCTGACGCTTGGCCTGGGTCGCGCGGTTGTAATTGCTCTGTTCGAAGGCAAAGCCGCCGACCAGTGCCCGGATGGCGCCGTTTTTCGGGTCCAGGGACACCAGCGCGCTCTGGGCGGTGGGGACCTGGCTGAATTTCAGAGTGCCGTCAGGCTTGCGCTGCACGCGGATCAGGTCGCCGACATGGGCCACGTCGGCAGCCGAACGCGGTGCTGCGCCAATGCTGTTGGTATTCAGGTAAGGGCGCGCCCATTTCATGCTGTCCCAGGCAACGGTTTCTTCTTTTTCGCCGTTATGGGTCAGGACGCGCAGGCCGCTCTTGTCGATCAGGGTGACGATGGCCGGTTCAAGGCCGCTGATAGTGCGCTGTTTGATCAGCTCCTGGGTCCAGGCCTCGCGGGTCATGCCAGGGAATCGGCTTTCCGGGCCGCGGTAGCCGTGACGCTGGTCGTATTCGATCAGGCCGTCCTGAACAGCGCGGTTGGCGTCTTCCTGGCGGTCGCTTGGTACGGTGGTGGTGACACGGAAGCCTTCAGTATAAGCGTCGCTGCCATAGCGGCCGACCATTTCGGCGCGGGCCATTTCGGCGACATACGGGGCATTAACTTCCGGCGTCGGCACGTGGTAGCTGGCGTTGAGCGGCTCGGCCAGAGCGGTCTGGTAGGCCTTTTCGTCAATCTTGCCCAGCTTGAACATCCGCCCCAGGATCCAGTCGCGGCGCTCTTTGGCGCGGGCCGGGTTGGCCAGGGGATTGAATCGCGAAGGTGCCTTGGGCAGACCGGCAATCGTAGCCATCTGCCCCAGGCTGGCATCGCGGATCGATTTGCCGTAGTAAACCTGCGACGCCGCCTCGATACCGTAGGCGCGGTTGCCCAGGTAGATTTTGTTGACGTACAACTCAAGGATCTCGTCCTTGGTCAGTTGGCGCTCGATTTGCAGGGCAAGAAGAATCTCGGTGGCTTTACGTGAAAAACTTCTTTCGCTGGTCAGGAAAAAGTTTTTTGCCACCTGCATGGTGATGGTACTGCCGCCGGTCTGAATGTGACCGCTTTTCACCAGTTGTGAAGCGGCGCGCATCAAACTGCTGGGGTCGACGCCGTAATGGTTGGCGAAGTTGTCATCCTCGGCCGAGAGCAGGGCGTTGATGAAGTTGGGCGGAATCTCGGAGAAGCGGATCGGCGAGCGGCGCATTTCGCCAAACTCTGCAATCAATTTGCCGTCACTGCTATAAACTCGCAGCGGGATTTGCAGCTGGATGCTTCTCAGGGCGTCAACGGACGGCAGGCTGGGGCTCAGGTAAAGATAGGCACCGCTCAGAACGAGCAGCAGCCCACAGACCATGGCGACGAGAGACCACCAGAAAAACTTCAGCAGGCGTATCAAGGCTTTTGGATTTCCAGAAAAAAGAATGGGTTAAGCGCAGGCATCAACAAATGAACACGCCTTGAAGCTTGTTTAAACGAAAAAAACGCTGGGCATTATAAGCATTTTTCGTCTCCGAGCGTTATTTGCGCTACTGTCAAGGCAGCCGCCGGTGGCACTGAACAAAAAATTGTCCGTAAGTGACGGAAACTCATAGGAAATAGGTTGTGTTCGAACTCTTCAGTAAGAAGGCCAATACCCTTCTAGGGATCGATATTAGCTCCACCTCGGTAAAACTCCTTGAATTGAGTCGTTCCGGCACCCGTTACAAGGTCGAGTCATACGCGGTCGAACCATTGCCCGCCAATGCTGTGGTCGAGAAAAACATTGCTGAGCTGGAAGGCGTCGGGCACGCCTTGTCGCGCGTGCTGATCAAGGCCAAGACCAGTGTCAAAAACGCGGCGGTTGCAGTTGCCGGCTCTGCGGTCATCACCAAGACCATCGAGATGGATGCGGGTCTGACCGACGACGATATGGAAAACCAGCTCAAGATCGAAGCTGACCAGTACATTCCCTATCCCCTCGAAGAAGTGTCCATCGACTTTGAAGTCCAGGGCTACTCGGTGCGCAATCCCGAGCGTGTCGAAGTCCTGCTCGCTGCCTGCCGCAAGGAAAACGTCGAAGTCCGCGAAGCCGCCCTGGCCCTGGCGGGGCTGACCGCCAAGGTAGTCGACGTCGAAGCCTATGCCCTGGAGCGTGCCTTCGGCCTGTTCTCGGCCCAGTTGGGCAACGGTCACGAAGAACTCACAGTCGCCGTTGTGGATATCGGCGCGACCATGACCACCCTTAGCGTGCTGCATCGCGGTCGCATCATCTATACCCGCGAGCAACTGTTCGGCGGGCGTCAGCTGACCGAGGAAATCCAGCGTCGCTACGGCCTGTCCATGGAAGAGGCCGGGCTTGCCAAGAAGCAGGGCGGCCTGCCTGACGACTACAACATGGAAGTCCTGGCGCCCTATAAGGACGCTCTGGTCCAGCAAGTTTCCCGCTCGCTGCAATTTTTCTTCGCCGCCGGCCAGTACAACTCCGTGGACTACATCATGCTGGCAGGCGGTACGGCTTCCATTGCCGGTCTCGACAGGTTGATCCAGCAGCGCATCGGCACCCCTACACTGGTCGCCAATCCGTTCGCCGACATGGCCCTGAGCGCCAAGGTCAATGCCGGTGCGTTGTCCAGTGATGCCCCCGCCCTGATGATTGCCTGCGGCCTGGCCATGAGGAGCTTTGACTGATGGCGCGGATTAACCTTTTACCCTGGCGTGAACAACTGCGTGAAGAGCGCAAGAAACGCTTTCTCACCGCCCTGGCATGCGTGCTGGTGATGGCTGTTGCCCTGCTGATGCTCGTCGATCGCTATCTCAGTGCCGAGCTGAGCAATCAATTGGCGCGCAACGTCCTGGTGCAGAAAGAAGTCGCCCAACTGGATCTGCGCATCAAGGAAATCAGCGACCTCAAGGCGCGCCGCAAGCAGTTGCTGGAGCGCATGAAGATCATTCAGGACCTGCAAGGCAACCGGCAGGTCATTGGCCGGGTGTTCGATCAACTGGCCCGCAGCGTTCCGGATGGCGTCTATTACAACGAAGTGACTATGAAGGACAAACTCATCTCCATCAGCGGCATCGCCGAGTCGAACAATCGGGTGTCGGACCTGATGCGTAATCTCGCCGCGTCGTCATGGCTGGAGTCGCCGAATCTGACCGAGGTCAAGGCGGCTGCCGCCGGTGCCGTGGATCAGGCCAACTCCTTCCAGCTGACGGTGCGCCAGACGCAGCCTTCGGTTGAGGGGGCCAAGCCATGAGGCCCGCAGAATGGCTGGAGAGCCTGCGCAAGGTTGAAATCAGCGAGCTGGACGTCAACAACCTCGGTTCGTGGCCGGTGGTGGTCAAGGTCATTGCTTCGGCACTGTTAATGGTGCTGGTGCTGGGCCTTGGGTATTTCTTTTATATCCAGGACCTTGAAGGCCAGCTCAGCTCTGCGCAGATCGGTGAAACAACGCTCAAGGAGCAGTTCACCACCAAGGCGTTCCAGGCGGCCAACCTTGAGCCGTACAAGCGCCAGATGACCGAGATGGAAAACACCTTCGGTGCCTTGCTGCGACAACTGCCCAGCGATACCGAAGTGCCCGGCCTGCTTGAAGACATCACCCGCACGGGGCTGAGCAGCAACCTGGAATTCGAAGAGATCAAGCTGTTGCCCGAGTCGGTGCAGCCTTTCTACATCGAGCTGCCGATCCAGATCACCGTGGTCGGGGCGTACCATGACCTGGCGACCTTCGCCAGCGGCGTCTCCAGCCTGCCGCGTATCGTTACGCTGCATGATTTCGCGATCAAGCCCGCCGACCCGAAGAATCCGCTGAAGCTGCGCATGAGTATCCTGGCCAAGACTTACCGCTACAACGATGAAGGGCTGAAGAAATGAGGGTGGCGCGATTGCTGTGCGTCAGTGCGGCCTTGATGGGGCTGGCCGGTTGCGGTAACGACAACCAGTTTGCCGATTTGACGACGTTCATGAACGAAGCGAAGGCCAGGCCCACCGGGGTCATCGAGCCACTGCCCAAGTTTCGTCCTTATGAAGCCTTTGCCTATAGCGCCTCAAACCTGCGCAGTCCTTTTCAGCCGCCGATCAAGAACGACACCGTTGCCCGGCAGAAAGGCTCGCGGCAGATCAAGCCGGACGAGACGCGGGTCAAGCAGTTCCTCGAAGGCTTCGGCATCGAGACGTTTGAAATGGTCGGCACGATTTCCAACGACACCGGTACTTTTGCCCTGTTGCGCGGCGCTGGCGGCGTGCATCGGGTCAAGGTAGGCGATTATCTGGGCCGCGATAACGGCCGGATCGTCTCCGTCAGTGATTCGCAGGTGGATGTCATCGAAATTGTTTCTGATGGGGAGGGAGCCTGGCTGGAACGACCGCGCAGTATTTCCCTTAAAGAACGCTCATGAAGTGGGTTGGAACAAGCATGCAACAACGGAAATTCATCATGACCCGGATTCTCTCGATTATCGGTGTATCGCTATGGATTGCGATGATTTCGCCGGTGACCCAGGCCGCCAGCCTGAAGGCGCTGGACGTCGCTTCATTGCCTGGAGACCGGGTCGAGCTGAAGCTGACCTTTGACACGCCGGTCCCTGAGCCGCGTGGCTATACCACTGCGCAGCCGGCACGTATCGCACTCGATCTGCCGGGCGTGGTCAGCCAGTTGGCCAACAAGACCCGCGACCTGGGCGCCGGTAACGCCCACAGTGTGACCGTGGTCGAGGCCAAGGACCGCACGCGGGTTATCGTCAATCTGACGACGCTGGCGCCTTATTCGACGCGAGTTGAAGGCAATCGCCTGTTTGTCATCGTGGGCCAGGGGCCGAGCCCTGTTGCCGCCGCGCCTGCCGCTCAGCCAGTGCAGCCTGCGGCGGCCCGACCAACCAACAGCAAGGGCGCCGCCCAGGTGTCGGTGCCGCCGTCGACTCCGGCCAGGGCCTATGTCCCGGCTGGCCGGGTGATCAGGAACGTCGACTTCCAGCGCGGCGAACTGGGTGAAGGCAATGTCATCATCGACTTGGGTGATCCGGCCATGGCGCCGGATATTCAGGAGCAGGGCGGCAAGATTCGTGTCGATTTCGCCAAGACCCAACTGCCGGACAAACTGCGCCTGCGCCTGGACGTGAAGGACTTCGCCACGCCGGTGCAGTTCGTCAACGCCTCGGTGAGCGGTGACAAAGCCAGCATCGAGATCGAGCCTGCCGGCGCCTTCGACTATTCGGCCTACCAGACCGAAAACAAGCTGACCATCAGCGTGCGCCCGTTGACCACCGAAGATGTGGCCCGCCGTGCCGCCGATAAACCGGTGTACACCGGCGAGAAGCTGTCGCTGAACTTCCAGGACATCGACGTGCGTTCAGTGCTGCAATTGATCGCTGACTTCACCAACCTCAACCTGGTGGCCAGTGACACGGTTCAGGGCGGTATCACCCTGCGCCTGCAAAACGTACCGTGGGATCAGGCGCTGGATCTGGTGTTGAAAACCAAGGGCCTGGACAAGCGCAAGGTCGGCAGTGTGCTGCTGATCGCGCCAGCGGATGAAATTGCCGCCCGCGAGCGTCAGGAGCTGGAGTCGATGAAGCAGGTGGCCGAACTGGCACCGCTGCGTCGCGAGCTGTTGCAGGTCAACTACGCCAAAGCCAAGGACATCGCCGACCTGTTCAAATCGGTGACCCGTCAGCAGGCCGAGGGCGCTGAAGAGAAAGAACGCGGCTCGATCACGGTCGATGCCCGCACCAACAGCATCATTGCCTATCAGACCCAGGAGCGCCTCGACGAACTGCGTCGTATCGTGGCCCAGCTGGATATTCCGGTGCGTCAGGTGATGATCGAGGCGCGTATCGTCGAAGCCAACGTCGGCTATGACAAGGCGCTGGGTGTGCGTTGGGGCGGGGCGACCACTCTCGGCAAAAATGGCCAGCTGTATGGTCTCGATGACAATGGTGACGAAGCTGGCAATACCACCGGCAATCTGACCCGAAACGTACCATTCGTAGATATGAGCGCCGCCAATGCCACCTCCGGCTTCGGCATCGGTTTCGTCACCGGCAACACCTTGCTGGACCTGGAACTGAGCGCCATGGAGAAGACCGGTAACGGCGAAATCGTTTCGCAGCCCAAGGTCGTGACCTCCGACAAAGAGACCGCGAAGATCCTCAAGGGTACGGAAATCCCGTATCAGGAAGCCAGCTCCAGCGGCGCGACCACGGTCTCGTTCAAGCAGGCTGCGTTGTCCCTGGAAGTGACGCCGCAGATCACCCCGGACAATCGCATCATCATGGAAGTGAAGGTCAACAAGGATGAGCCGGACTACTTGAATACCGTGCTGGGCGTGCCGCCGATCAAGAAAAACGAGGTCAACGCCAAGGTGCTGATCTCCGATGGCGAGACCATCGTGATCGGTGGCGTGTTCTCCAATACGCAAAGCAAAGTTGTCGACAAGGTGCCATTTTTGGGCGATGTGCCGTACATTGGCCGCCTTTTCCGACGCGACGTGGTTTCGGAGCAGAAATCCGAGCTGCTGGTATTCCTGACTCCGCGTATCATGAACAACCCGGCGATTGCTGTGAGTCGTTGATTCTGTGCGAAATTTAATACTTGTAGGGCCGATGGGTGCAGGCAAGAGCACCATCGGCCGTTTGCTGGCCAAAGAGCTGCGATTGCCGTTCAAGGATTCCGACAAGGAAATCGAACTGCGCACGGGTGCCAATATCCCGTGGATCTTCGACAAGGAAGGCGAGCCCGGATTTCGTGATCGCGAGCAGGCCATGATTGCCGAGCTCTGTGCTGCCGACGGCGTCGTTCTGGCGACCGGTGGCGGCGCGGTCATGCGCGACGAAAATCGCAAGGCCCTGCACGCCGGAGGGCGCGTGGTCTATCTGCACGCCTCGGTGGAGCAGCAGGTCGGGCGTACCGCCCGTGATCGCAATCGCCCGCTGCTGCGTACGGCCAACCCGGAGCAGGTGTTGCGTGACCTGTTGGCCTTGCGCGATCCGCTGTACCGTGAAATTGCCGATGTCATCATCGAAACCGACGAGCGGCCGCCGCGAATGGTCGTCCTTGACATCCTCGCGCGCTTGGCAGAGCTTCCTCCCCGTTAAAGCGCAGGCAGAAATGCGCTATCCTCGGCGACCACTGGAGCAGGCAGGTAGCATGGCCATATGCCATTTCCGCGCCGCTCGCAGATGCCCAATCGTTATTCAATGTGGGGACACATGCAGACATTAAAGGTCGAGCTTGGCGAACGCAGTTACCCGATTCATATTGGCGAAGGCCTGCTGGACCGGCTTGAGCTGCTGGCGCCGCATATCGTCGGGCGGCAGGTAGCCATCGTTTCCAATGCGACTGTCGCACCTCTCTATCTTGAGCGGCTGACCCGCACACTGGCCGGATACAGCGTGATTTCGGTAGTGCTGCCCGATGGCGAGGCGTTCAAGAACTGGGAAACCCTGCAAACCATCTTCGATGGCCTGCTGACTGCGCGCCATGATCGCCGGACCACGGTAATCGCTTTGGGCGGTGGTGTGATCGGCGATATGGCCGGCTTTGCCGCAGCCTGCTATCAGCGTGGCGTCAATTTCATCCAGGTGCCGACGACCCTGTTGTCTCAGGTCGATTCGTCGGTGGGTGGCAAGACCGGTATCAACCACCCGCTGGGCAAAAACATGGTCGGCGCCTTTTATCAGCCCAATGTGGTGCTGATCGACACGGCAACCCTGAACACCTTGCCTGAGCGTGAGCTGTCCGCCGGTCTGGCCGAAGTCATCAAATATGGCCTGATCTGCGACGAGCCCTTTCTGGTCTGGCTCGAAGAGCATGTCGAGCAGTTGCGCAGCCTGGATCAGGTCGCATTAACCGCGGCCATCGAGCGTTCCTGCCGGGCCAAGGCTCTGGTGGTGGGCGCCGACGAGCGCGAGACCGGTGTGCGTGCCACCCTCAACCTCGGCCATACCTTCGGCCATGCCATCGAAACCCATATGGGTTACGGCGTATGGTTGCACGGTGAGGCGGTGGGTGCGGGTACGGCGATGGCGCTGGAAATGTCCTCGCGCCTTGGCTGGATCACCACCCAGGAGCGCGATCGTGGTATTCGCCTGTTGCAGCGAGCCGGCTTGCCGGTCGTGCCGCCACAGGAAATGACCCCGGAACACTTCCTCGAACACATGGCTGTCGACAAGAAAGTGCTTGATGGCCGTATGCGTCTGGTCCTGCTGCGCCGTATGGGTGAAGCAGTGATTACCGACGATTATCCAAAAGAAGTACTTCAGGCCACCCTGGCGACGGATTACCGCGCTCTGGTGGATCAGCTTAGAGGCTAATGATAAATCCATGACGAGTTTGCATGCCGACGAGGCCTTCCTCGGCCATTACCAGTTAAGTCATGACCCTTTTGCACCACGGGTGCCTGGCTTCAAGTTTTTCCCGGCGCAACGCAAGCCGGTTTTGGGGCAGCTTCATCATCTGGCGCGTTACAGCCAACTGCTCCTGCTGGTCACCGGCCCTCAGGGCAGTGGCAAGACGCTGTTGCGTCAAGCGCTGGTCGCCAGTACCAACAAGCAATCGGTGCAGAGCGTCGTCGTTGCTGCGCGCGGTGCCAGCGATGCTGCGGGCGTCATGCAGCAGGTCGCCCAGGCGCTGGGTACGTCCCATGCCGACATGCGCACCATTCAAGCCCAGGTCGTGCAACTGGCCCTGACCGGCCAGGAAGTCTACGTGTTGGTGGACGATGCGGAACAACTGGGCGATTCCGCCCTCGAAGCCCTGTTGGTTTTGGCGGCCGGGACTGCCGAGGGGCGTCCTCATGTGTTCCTGTTCGGTGAGGCTTCACTGATCGATCGCCTGGAAACGCTATGCGACAAGGTCTCCGGCGAGACCGAAGGCGAGCGTTTCCATGTCATCGAGTTGCAGCCTTACAACGAAGATGAAACCCGCGAATACCTGGAACAGCGCCTTGAAGGTGCCGGGCAGGGGATCGGCTTATTCTCGGCCGAACAGATCAGCGATATTCATGAACATTCCAATGGCTGGCCTGGTGCAATCAACCAGGTGGCCCGAGATTCGATGATTGAAGCGATGATCGCCAGTCGTACGGCGGTCAAGCGTCCAAGTATGGGGTTCAAGATGCCGAAGAAACACGTATTGGCTTTAGGCGCCGTGGTAGTGGTCGGGGTACTGGCCGCCTGGCTGATGCCGGGGCGTGGTGGCAACAGCAACTCCACCGCTCCTGCAGCGCCTGCTGCCCAGGCACAATTGCCGCTGGGTCAGGGCAAGCCGGTTGCGCAGCAGTCCAACAATGGCGGTCCGGCCATTGAGTTTGCAGGTAACACCCAGCCGATGCCGTTGCCGCTGGTCGGCAACTCCCAGCCCGTGATGCGCGGCCCATTGGCTGAGGCAGCAGGTTCCGGTGATGGCGACGATGATGGCGTGCCGTCCACGTCGCCAGGTCAGCCACCGACCGTCACGACTACAGCGCCGCCACAAGGCGCAGCGGCCGGTGCCGTGCCGCAAAGCCCGCGTTCGTCCATTCAGCCACCTGCCGGTGCAGCAGCTGCCGCCGCAGCGGCGGCCGCACGTCCAACGCCTGCGCC
>NZ_JBGLYM010000022.1:0-112649 GCF_047303955.1 Pseudomonas sp. Pseusp88
ACGTATGGCTGGGAGGCAGTGTTTGCGGGGTCATGGGGATGGAGGGGTTTCAAAGGCTGGTGACAGATTCTCTACAAAACTCCGTTTCCCCAAAATCCAGACCCTTGCCGTGCCACCCTCAGCCCCTCCGTCAGGTTGCCCTGTCATTAATCTCCGTTTCCATTGGCGTCCCAAAAGCTCGACTCGTTTCTATCGAGCCTCTACCTGAGCGCGCAAGACGTTCAATTGATCTCGATGTACCTAATGATCGCGCAGCATTCTGTGCGCCTCATAAGGAGCTTCATGCGCAAGCCCTTGTACCTTCAGAGCCTTCCGCTTCCACGTTGGGTTATCGTCCGCCCCCAACCGCATCTAGGTTATGAGTCCCGGATGTCTTCCCCGATTTGTGAGCCATTGGTGAACTCAGCGGGCACATTGAGGCGTGTTTGTAGGCGAGGCCTTCTTATGCGGCTGGAACTCAGGCTCTGCGCAATCTGAAGGCCAATGCAGCCTGCAATTTAATGACAGAACCCCTTCCAGTCTGAAAGGTCTGCTCCTGTACTACTTTCGGAATGCATCCAATGTCGACTCAACAAAGCCTTGTAATACTTGCACGGGGAGGATACGCCGCCCGAGGCGTGCTTTACCTGATCATCGGTATCTTCGCATTGCTGGCTGCACTGGATTCGACGACACCAAAGGACAGTCACAAGAGCCTGGAGGCCCTGTTAGCTCAGCCATTCGGCTACTTTTTAATTGGACTTGTGGTCGCGGGTTTACTCGCATTTGCAGCTTGGCGCGTCCTGCAGGCTACGCGTGATGTCGACCATCACGGCAAAACTCTCAAAGGTCTGATCATTCGCGCTGGACTGTTTGCGGGAGGGTTAGTCAACGGTGCTCTGGCATTTTTTGCGTTAGGCCTACTCATGAGCGGAATCAGAAGCTCGGGCGATTCTGGAGGGCAAACCAAAGATTGGCTGGCGCATCTTTTGTCTTGGCAACACTCCAACTTACTGGTGTACCTGATCGCCCTCATCCCGCTTGGTGTCGGAATTGCTCACATCATCAAAGGATGGAAGGCTTCGTTTGAGAAATATTTTGAGGCCGACGAAGACGTCATGCAGTACGTACGCCCGGTGTCCCGGTTTGGCCTGATTGCCCGTGGAGTCGTTTTTATAGAGATCGCATTGCTGCTGGGAATCAGTGGATCTGCTTATCAAGCCGTTAATCCGCCCGGCATGAAGAAAGCCCTCGACGCACTCCAGAATCTCCCGGCTGGATGGCTGGCTTTGATGGTGATGGCTTTGGGTCTAATTGCCTTCTCGATTTACAGCTTCTCTGAAGCCTTCTGGCGGAAGATAAATATGGCAATACCAGGAGTGTCGAGAGCTTAGGGTCAACCAGTAATGACATGTCACTTGCGCCCTATCCAGGATGAATACGGCGCTTCCCGCAATTGTTATTTCAACAGTGTATGCATGCCTGAGACGGGCACGGATCCGAGCACATTCACGAGCGCCGGCGTGTTCGAGTTGTCACGTTGAATACCGAAGGCCATTACCCCCAAGATCAGTGTCCGAGGGCGCAGGATAAGGCCCCCACGCCCCCTGCCCGCCTTCTTTTCCTCCGTCCGGATCAGGTTACGTAGGTAGATGCATAGGCTTTCTTACCTGGTGGCTAATTCCGGCAACACTAAATGACGATGCCTGTTTACCAATTGCTCGGTTTGTAATGCACAGGTCGCCTGCTCCCAGCATCTCTAGCCAGCATAGACGGGGCACCGTATCAAGATCTGCCTAGTCGTCCAAATTAACGGCATTACCGTTAATCCGGACATAATAATTATCGAACTCACCGCTTTCGACGAACACGAAACCATGGCGAGTGTAAAAACGATTTGAAGCGCTTTCCTTGAGAGCACCAACCCTGATGGGACGTCCGATCTCATCAGCCTCTCTGAAAATCCGGGTAAGAACTTCAGAGCCGATTCCTGCTCCTTGAGCACTTGGTATCACATACAAGTGGTCAAGTAGAAGCTCGCTCTGATGGTCTTTGATAACGACAAAACCGACCAGATCACCTGCTACTTCGATGCGGCGTGTGTTGTTAGCGTCGAACCCACCAAGGAAACGTTCGCGCGCACGATCCGGGTTAAATCGTCCAAGCCGCTCAAGGCTTTCGCGCATGGCCTCAATCCGGATGGCTACCAGATCTTCCAGGTCGTTATTGGAAGCTGCGCATAAAACGACAGCGGAGTTTTGATCAGCGGAGGCTGGCATACCAAGCACCCTAAACATGGTCGGTCAGTCATTATAGCGATCAGAAAACACGTATAAATAATTGCCTGACCCACCGCATCGCCAACAAGCCGACTCCTGCAATGGGTCAGTATTCAGCCACAACGCTTCTCGCTTGCGGTCCTAGGCAAGGGTCAGAAACAGCGCCGAAGTCCAGACTCTGGACTGATCACGCTGACGCGCGCAGATGAACAAGGGATGCTCGCGGTCCGCTCGCAGCTTGAGTTGCGCTAACTCGATCTTGCCTTGCAACTCGCGAGGTAGTGGCGCAGCGGTGGTTCGTTCCAGAGAAACCTTCAACTCGGCACCTGGCAGTTCTTCGACCACTTGCGATTGCACGAGCAGTTCTTCGCCGGACAGTTCCATCAAGACTGTCGGCGCGTGTACGTAGGGTTGCGGCTCTGAAGGATCACCGACCTTGATGTAGTTGTCGATGCGGCTGCGGATCTGCAACGTCGCGCCGGCCAGTTGCGACAGGTCGATTTCGATGCTGTCGGTGTCGCCGTTGGTGTCGGTGCGAAAGGCCAGGGTCGTGGCGTCCTTGCGCCATACGGTTTGCTCCGGATGATCGAGCCCCAAGGCGCGAAAGCCGTTGATGACCGCTCCCGTCACCCGAATTTCGCCGGTCCAGTAGGCGCCGCGATAGCGGTCCTTGATGCGTGCGCCCCCCAGGCGCAGCCGGATGCGTTGGGCGGAAAAACCCAGCTCCTGATGCAGATTGCGCGACCAGATCAGTTGATCGCCATCGAACAGATCCACCTGCTCCCAGCCCGCCTCGCCCAGCAATCGATAGTCCAGCGTGGCATTCGAATCGGCCGTAAAGACCTCACCCATGAAATGCTGGCCTTGGCGCAGGCTGGCAAATGCGCGCTCGCCCGTGGTAGCAAAGGTGCGACGTGCGCGAAGGGCCTTGCCGACACTCGATCGGTCGAAAGAATCGGCAATCACACCGGTCAGCCCGCCACGGGAGCCAAATACTGCCGTGGCCGGAACACCGCCGCCGCAACGACCCTGATGCTCATCGCTGTTCGCCGCGGCGCCGACCCGGTAGCCACGCTGAAGGGCTTCGGCGTAGACCCAATGGAACTGGCCCCAGGCCGAGCCGACTTCGATCAAGCGTTCCAGCTCCGGATGGTGCCAGTCGAGGTTGCAGCGACGCCCGCCGACATGGGGCATCATCAGGTGACCTTCCGGGTCTTTCGCATAGGCCGCGTACAACTCGTCCACCGGCCAGGCACCCGGTTTGATAGTGCCCGCAGTGAACTCGTTCCACTCAAAAGAGCGCACCAGCCGCCCTTGATTGTCGAACGGAAACTCGGGCTTGCGATCATGCAGGAATACGACATTGCGGTCGCCGCCCGCGCAGGAGTTGCCGCACCACTCGGTGCCGGGGTAGCAGACGAAGCGGCCGGGCTCGTTGAGTTCGTGAATCAGCTTCACCGCCTGATCCCAGCGTTGCTCGGTGATATTGAAGTCGTTGGCGGTGTAGCCGAGCACATCGAGGCCGGCGACATCGCGGCCGTAGCTGAGGTTGTAGAGCGTGTCGTTGGTACCCACGGTGTCATCGGAGTGCACATGCAGGTCGGCGTACAGCGGACGCAATGCGCTGCCGGCCGGATCAACCGTGACGAAAGCCTGGGCGCCACGCACGCCTGGCGCCTGCACCTCGGCGGACAAACGCCACTCGCCCACCGCCCCGAGATCAATACCCTGGAGCCGCACCGTCGCCCACCCTTCATTCGCCAGGGTAAATGCTTGTTGGCGCTCGCCGCCTTCTGGATCAACCAGGGCCAGCACACCCTTGAGCGGCAGGTTGCGGCACGTATTGCCCCAGGCATCGTCTACCCGCAGCAGCACGTCGAACGTCTCACCGGCGCTGACCAGGCGCGGCACAATCAACTGCACACTCTGCGCCGGTCCGGGCACGATGTTGAGCAGCGGATCGCCTGGCACCTCGGCAAATTTCGAACTGCCCAGGGGGTCGATAAACAGGCGGAAACGGAAGTCTTTCTCGACGAAACTCTGCACCCGCGTGCCCGCGCCGCCCTGGCGACGGTCGCCCAGGCGAATGGTGATTTTGTCACCGGGATTCAGGTAGCCGTCGATGATGTCGATGATGATCGCTTTCTGGAACGGCCGTTCGTGGCCCTTCTGGTCGAAGCGTACTTTCAGATGCTGCACGGTGGCCTGGCTCTGGCCGGGGACCAATTCGCCCGCCTGATACTCGGCACTGACGTAGTTGGGACCGGCCGGATTCGACGTCTGGAACAGGGCCCAATCGGAGTAGAACTTGAACGCCAGTTTCAACCAGGCGCCATCTGCCAACCCGCTGCCGCCGACCTCGTAGACCAGGGTGATTTCATCCCATTGCCCGGCAATCAGCGTGTCCCGGTCACAGTCGATGCTACCGAGAAACGGGCGTTTCTTGTTGCGTTCGTAAAGGCCTTGGGGGGCGATGTAATGCCCGGCTTCGCGGGGATCGAATACGTTACTCACATGACACCTCGTGCAGTGGTCCACTGAAGGTTTGAAAGGGTTCGAAGGCGAAGGACGATGCTTACTGCACGCGCCATTTCTGGTAGTGACGCTCGATGCGCCGAAACACAAAACTCTCCATCAACCAGGCAATCAGGCCGATCAGCACGATGCCCAGCAGCACCTGGCTGCTGTTGCCGATCTGCCCGCCGGTGGAGACCATCCAGCCGATGCCTTGGGAGGCGCCGATCATTTCTGCGGCGACCAGTGCCCGCCAGCCCTGGCTGAAACCGATGCGCAAGGCCGCCGTCACGAAGGGCAATGAGGCCGGCAGGTAAACATGAGCCAGCAATTGCCAGGGGTTGGCGCCCAATGTGCGCGCCGCGCGGACTTCGCCACCGCGAATGCTCTGCACGCCCTCCTGGATGGTCACCGCCATGGGGAACATCGCGGCAATGAAAATCACCAGCACGATGGAGACATAGCCCAGGCCGAAAATGATCATGATCAGCGGCGCCCAGGCAATCGGGGGGATCGCCATGAACAGGCTGTTGAGCGGCGAGATGAAATCGCGAAAGCGTGAAGACAAGCCACCGGCCGTGCCCAGCACAATCGCAGTAACCACCGCCGTGCAGAAGCCGCCGAGTTCTTCCAGGACGCTCGCCCTGAGGTGCTGCCACAGCGAACTGTCGCTGAGCCAGCGCACGGCCTCACGCGCGACATCCCAGGGCTGCGGCAGGATGTAGGTGGGAAAGCGGCTGGCCAGGGCCACCCAGATCAACAGCAGGAATGGCAGCGAAGCCCATCCCCAATTCGGTTTTGGCAAGGACATGACAGGCTCAGACTCAGCGCGAGGCTTTTTCCAGGTAGGAGGTATCCACGATCTGCTCGGTCTTGAGCGTGGTGTCGATAAAGCCCAGGTCGTGGGAATAATTCATCAGGCGCTGGATGAATTGGATATCCGCAGCCTGCAAGTCCGCCGACCAGCCCAATCGCGTCCGCGCCTGCGCGACGATGGTCTCCGGGCCAATGGTCGTGCCGTCAGGACCTTGTACCGCTTCAAGCTTGAACGCCTCGGCGATGATGCGATTAGACTCGTCGGGATGCTCGTTGAGGAACGCGATGGCCTTGCGGTGCGCACGCAGCAGCTTGACCACGTCGTCCGGTCGTTCCTGCAAGGTTTTGGGCAGCGCGATCACCACGTACCACGGGTAATTCGGCAGCGCCTGGTTGACGTCGAGCAGAATCCGGCTCGACCCGCGCAGCAACGATTGGCTGACAAAGGGTTCCCAGGAAAACGCCGCGTCGACGATGCCGCGCTCCAGTGCCGCGTTCATGTTGCCGGGTGGCATGTCGATGATGTCCAGGTCCCTGTCCGGGTTGAGCCCGGCTTTTTCTTTCAGCACATAACCGCGCAACAGCACGTCCATGCCACTGCCCTTCTTGACCCCGGCGAGTTTTTTGCCCTTGAGCTGGTCCAGGCTGTTGATCGGACTCTTTGCATCGACAATCACCGCCGCCTGACCGTAATTGACCTTGGCCAGAATCCGGCTTTGCAAGCCTCGGGAGAACCATTGGTACACCGGCGGCGTGCCGACATAGGCCACGTCCAGCTCATTGGCGGCCAGCGCCTGCTGGATCACCGGGCCATCGCCCAAGGCCTTGAGGTCGACATTCAAGCCTTCCTCGCGGTAGTAACCCTGCTTGTCGGCGATCAGCGCCGGGGCGTTGGCCATGGCGAGCACATATCCCACACGCAGGGGTTTCTCTTCTGTGGCCACGACACCTGTGTTGCTTGCCAGGGCGGCAACAGACAATGAAAGAGCAAGCAGCGAACGTTTGATCATGCGGTTAACTCGGGTTGACGGGTGGGGTTCGCGATGGCTTCGGCCGCTCCCATGACATGGGATATGCGTTCCATCAGCTCGTTGCGATAATCAAGAAAGGCTGGCAGGCGTCGGGTTTTCAGGTTGGAACGCGGGCGTGGCAAATGAATATCCAGTTCGCTATGGATACCACCCGGGGCGATGTTGAGCACAATGACCCGGTCGGCCAGGAACACCGCTTCGTCGATGTCGTGAGTGATGAACAGCACCGTCTGACCCAGCTCGGCCCAGATCCGCAGCGTCTCTTCGTTCATGCTGTTGCGGCTGATGGCATCCAGTGCGGCAAAGGGTTCGTCCATCAGCAGTACGCTGGGCTCCAATGCCAACGTTCTGGCCAGGGAGACGCGCTGCTGCATACCGCCCGACAACTGATGGGGCAAGCGCTGCGCCGCGCTCTCCAGGCCGACCAGGCGCAAATACTGCAAAGCTTGGGAACGCTGTTGCGCCTCGCTGAGTTGCGCCGTCATCCGCAGGCCAAAACGCACGTTTTCCAACGCGCTCAGCCAGGGAAACAACTGCGGCGCCTGAAACACATACCCCAACTCCGGGCGCTCCGGCCGCACGGCAGTCTGGTTGATGCTGATCTGGCCGCTCTGGGGTTGCTGAAAACCCGACAACAGATTCAGCAACGTGGTTTTTCCGCAACCGGACGGCCCGAGGATCGCGACGAATTCACCCGGCTTTGCATGCAGGCTGAAAGCGTTGAACACCCGATGCCCGTTGGGGTAGCTGAAACTGATGTCATCGACCGTCAGGGCGTTGGCTTGCGGCGGTGCGTAAGGCAAGGAGTCGGGCATGGCAAGTATCGTCAGGTCGTTTACAATGAGAATACCTGACATAATACGTATTAATACAAGTTGTCCCAATAACCTATTTTTATAACCTTAGAAGTGAAGGCGCACCGCCCCACTCCAAGGACCATGGAAGCCGATAGTGTCCACGTCCATTCTTCGCGACAGCACCACCTCGCTCTACGAACAGATCGCCCATCGTTTGCTGGAAGAGATTCAGCGCGGCGATTTTGAACCCACCGGTAAACTGCCGTCAGAAGCCGAACTGTGCGAACGCTTTGGAGTGAGTCGCGTCACGGTGCGTCTGGCGGTGGGCATGCTCAGCGACGACGGCGTGGTGGAGCGCAAGCAAGGCAAGGGCACGTTCGTCGCCGCGAAACAGGTTCGGCATGGCCTGGATGCGTTGCGCAGTTTTCATGAAGCCTTGTTATTGCAAGGGCTCAAACCGAGCATGCAGGTGATCAGCCATAAGCTGCAGCCCGTTCCTGAAGCCTTGAGGGAATTGTTTGAAGCCGCGCACGATTGCCTGCTGCTGGAGCGCCTGCATTTCGTTGATGACGAACCCATCGCCCTGGGCCGCAGCCATCTACCGGCCGAGTTGGCCAACGTGGTCTGGACGGACGTTGAGCAGCAACCGATCTACTCGATCCTGGAGTCGATCACCGGCATGGCCGTCATCCGTGCCGACCTGGCAATACGAGCACAAGCAGCCGATGCAAGCCTGGCCAGAACCCTGTGCGTCAAACGCGGCGCCGCGTTGCTGGTGATGGAGCGCAGCTCTTATTTTGCCGATGGGCGCTGCTGCGACCGCACCACGTTCTTTATCCGCCCGGAACGCTATGCATTTGTCCTCAGCGGCGTATTCAAATCGACAAACAACCGGTAGCAGACTTTTTCTTGCAGGTCATTTCCAGATATTAGTTTCGAGCGCTTAGGCTGAACGAGTCGAACCCCTAAAGCCCGCTCCCCCTCAAGGGATTCAACCCGACTGAATGCCTGGCTTATGAAAACGATACTGTCCTTTTCCACGATGCTTGGCTTCGTACATTGCTGAGTCGGCAGCACGTATTATCTCTGCGACGCTGCTGCCGCTTTCAGGCAGACAGGCAATGCCTATGCTTGCCCCCAAAAGGAAACTGTCTTGATCGGCCGCCACTTGCTTGACCAGTTTTTCGGCCACCGCAGCAACGTCATCCCGGCTTTCAACGCCTTCAATGATGACCGTGAATTCGTCGCCGCCAATCCTCGCCAGCCGATCGTACGGCCTCAAGCATGCCTGCAATTGACCGCTGACCCACCGCAACGCCTCATCACCACGGTCATGACCGAACTTGTCGTTGATGGTTTTGAAACCATCCAGATCAAGGAACAGCAGCGCACCCAGACGTCCCGTGCGCTGATTACGTGAAATGGCTGCCTCCAGTGCCTGCATGAACCCGCGGCGGTTGAGCAGTCCGGTAAGCGGATCAGTGATGGTCATGACTTCGAGCTTGCGGTGCAGTTCTCGCACGGCTGACATATCCAGTGCCAGCACCGTCATGGCCTGTTGTCCATTTGGCAACGGCGAACAGGACAAGGCAACCGGGATGATCTGGCCATCGCGGCTGCGCAGATTAGCGTCGTGCAAGCGAAGGTTTTCACCACGCTGCAAGTGATCCAGCCATAGCGAGGTCTGCCAGTTATCTTCGTGTGGGGTCTCGATCCATGCATTCAATTCAGTGCCACGCAGCTCATCACCGGCGCAACCGAGCATGCGTGTGATAGCCGGATTGGCGAAGCGGATCAGACCATCGCTGTCGACTACGAGAATGCCTTCGGCGGTGTTGTCGAGTATCGAAGCATTGAAAGCGCGTTCCCGTTCAAGTTGCTCACTGATGCGCAGCAGACCACGCCGGTAATGATCATGCTCCAACAGAATTCGCGCCTTATGCAGCAGCATTGTCGGGTGCACAGGCTTGGTCATGAAGTCCACTGCGCCAGCAGAATAGCCTTGATTCAGCACCGCCTCAGTCTGACGCATCCCCGATACAAAGATGATCGGGGTGAAACGGCTATCTGGATCAGCACGCATTCGCCTGGCGACTTCGAAGCCATCCATGCCTGGCATCTGGACATCCAACAGTACCAGGCCGATTTTCCCGGTCGCCATGACTTCAAGTGCTTTAGCACCTGAGTCGACACAGCGAACCGTTCTGCCCAGCTCCTCAAGCAACTCCTGCATTTCCTCCAGGTTTTCCTCCTGGTCGTCCACTACAAGGATTTCCAATACTTCGTCTTGCACGTGCAATACGCACCTCCATGTCCATAAAGCCCGCATCCCATCAGACCGCTCGCTCGGCAGCTACGCGGGCTAACGTCGCAATAGCATAGTCCTGGATATGATGAGCGTCGCCTTTTGGTACATCAATTGCAGGCACCCTCCCCCGACGGTCTACCACTACAACCGCCATGACTCTCCTGCAGGCGGTACTTACCGTTCCCAGGCTGCAATCGACAAAACGCCGTCACTGATCAAAGCGCAAGTCCACATAATCGACCGAGGGTGGATCACAGGGATTGTCCATCTCCTGCATGCGCCAGAACTTGCGTGCGCCGGTGATCTTGAAGGTATATTCACCGTCCCGGACACAGGCCTTGCCGCCAGCGAGATAAGAGACCTGGGTGACAATCTTGCCTTTGAAGGTGAAGGTCTTGGCGCTCACCGAGGTGATGACGCCGTCGACCATCAGCTTGTCGCTCGTCTCCCTGGAGGTTTGCTCGCCGCTCAGGTAAAGCGTGCCGTTGCGCTCTTCGACGGTGCCCAGCCCGGCCTTGTCCTTGTCCCAGCTGATCCATTGCAGGGTCAGTTTGTGTGTCCCCAGCAGCTTCTTGTACGCACCAGAGTCGTGAACGGCAGTGGGCGCTGGTGCATCGGCGGCCAGCAGAACGCTTGAAGAAAACAACAGGGCTGCGCCAAGGGCGAGCGCGAATTTACCGGGCATAAGCGGGGATCCTTTTCCTTCGGGACGGTGAGTAGGCATCATGAATGGGAATGCGAAGTTTAATTGCAGCAGTTGGCTTTGATAACGCCATCGTCAGCAGGTTCCCACGGGGTTTGCATCCATGGAATGCCGCAAAAGCCCTCACACCACAAAGCGATTCACCAACTGGTTGAGGTTGACCGCCAGCTTCGACATCTCGCTGCAAGCACTGGCAGTCTGACTGGCCCCTGCAGAACTTTGCGCCGCCAGTTCGCGAATACTGCTGAGGTTGCGATCGACTTCATGGGCCACATGAGCCTGCTCTTCGGACGCTGCCGCGATCAGGATGTTGCGTTCATTGATCTGGCTGATGCCCATGGCAATCTGATCCAGGGAGCTGCTGGCTTCCTGCGCCACGTCAAGGGATTCGGTCGCCAGTTCCTTGCTGGTATTCATGGATTGAACGGCCTGCTCTGATTCACCTTGAATCGCCGTGATCATCTGCTCGATCTCTTGGGTCGACTGTTGGGTTCGGTGCGCCAGGGCCCTCACCTCGTCGGCAACTACCGCAAAACCACGCCCCTGTTCACCCGCTCGTGCAGCTTCAATGGCGGCGTTCAGCGCCAGAAGATTGGTCTGTTCGGCGATGGCACGAATGACCTCGACCACCTTATTGATACTTTGTGCCCGGTTCGACAGGCCTTGAATCTGATCACTGGTGTTTTCAACGTTGCCGCTCAGTTTCTGAATCGATTTCAATGTCTGCTCCACACGCTCCAGGCCAACCTCGGTGAAACCATGGGTGCGCTTTGACTCTTCGGAAGCCGATTCAGCATTGCGGGCAACCTCATCCACCGCAGCGCTCATCTCGGTGATGGCCGTGGCGGCCTGGCTGACTTCATCATTCTGTGCAACAAGACCGCGACTGGACTCTTCCGTGACGGCGGTCATTTCCTCTGCCGCCGAGGCCAACTGGGTGGAGGATTCGGATATCTGCAGGATGGTAGCGCGTAGATTGGTCTGCATCTGTGCAAGGGCCTTGAGCAACCGCCCGGCTTCATCTGTCCCGCTCACCAGCACTTCCCTGGAAAGATCGCTGCTGGCGATACGCTCTGCGACGGATAACGCATCGCCGATCGGCGACGTGATGCTCCTGGTCAGCATGATTGCCAGACCGATCGTTAGCACCACAACACCGGCAATCAGGCCGACAACGAGCCAAAGTCCGGCGGAGTAAAGATTGGTGGCATTTTCGCCAGCCATTGCTGCGCCGGTGTTATTGGCGTCGGTCAGCTCTTTGATCTGCCCTTCCATCTTCGACGTTATGGGCCGGATACCGCTGACATTGAGGCTGCCTATTGCGACCAGATCGCCGCTTTTCATTAACGGCACAAGCAAATCAAGTTGTCTGGAATACGCCTCGGCTGAAGTCTTGACCGCCTGGTAAAGCGCACGTTCCTGATCGCTGGAGATGAAAGGTTCATAGTTGGCTACTGCATCGGAGAACGCCTTGCGAAACCCCGCAAAGGTCTCAATGGTCTTTTGCATGTCCTCGCGCCCGGCAATGGCACGCTGGACTTCAAGCCTTAACCGCATCACCCCGGCGTTCATCAACGCGGTTTGCCGCACGCTGGGCATCCAGTTGGTTTCGACGTCCTTTTCCGCGTCGCGCAGATGGGCCATCTGCACCACAGAGACAGCGCCGAGCACAAAAACCAAGGCGATGATCAACGTGAAAAACAACGCTGCACGTGGGGCTACATTTAGATTTCTAAGGCGCATACGACTCCCGACTTCCATGAATAGGTTGACGTGTAGAAAAGCTACCGACCTGCAATCCAAATCTTTAAGCAGCGTAGGCGTGATTTACCCGGTGTGCCGTGCAGGACCCCAACTTGTTGGCGGAAACAGACGCTGCGGTGTATCAGGTACGACGATTGGCGAACAGAATCAGATAGTAATGTAGTCGTTACGCTGAACCACACCGCTGTGCTCGCCTTCGACCAGATGGATGTAACGCCCATCCACCAGATCGATCGGCAGACAATCGTCTATATCCATCACCGCATCGGTATGGGGCTTGCTCCATTGCGCAAGCAGTTGCTGCTTGCCTTTGAATTTAGCCTGATTCTTGTCGTTGGCCACGACCAGCAGATAATGGTGCGCTTCGCCAAAGGCCTGAGGGTCGTAGCCGCCCAGGTTAATGAAGTACAGGCGCGGCGACCCGTTCCGAGGGGCCAGCGGGCTGATTTCCACCTTGTAGTTCTCGACACCATCGACTGCCATCCAGGCGTCGATATGCAGGCCGGCAGGCTTGCCAAACCAGCTCTGGCGCAGTTGCGGATAGGCCGCTTCCAGACTCTCGGCGACAACAAAAGCGACATCATGAACTTCAATCTTTGCCTTTGGATGTTTGCCGCCCAGCATCACAACAAAAAGCATGAGGTTTCCTTGGTCAGTTTTGCCCTTGAATACTGTTCAATTATCGAAGCCGGCTGTCAGAGCGCCGAACAATCTTGATCGAGTGCTTGAGATTGGGTTTGCGCGTCACACTAATGGCACGCTGCGTGACGGTGTCGATGGTGATATTCCAGAAGCCGGTGCTGGGCACCACGATCTTTGCCGGAAACTTGTCGAACGCTCCGCCGTGATAGCTGTGGCGTCCGCCATTCTTGAAACTGCGAAAGCTGGCGTCGTTCATGAGCCGAATGTTGCAGGTGTTGGAGCATTCGATGACGACAAGATCGCCCTCGTTAAGGTGCTCGCGCTGGTGAATGTACTTCATGGCTTTCTCGTGTTGGCGCTGACGGGCAAGAATATCACGGTGACCGGGGCGTATCTGGCAGACAGCCCGGCAACCCGGTGATATTCACTCCAGACGAAACGCCATGACACTGTCCCCCAGCGTCACCCCCATGGCGCCATGGCCTCCGGCGGCAATTACCACATACTGTCGGCCATCCTGGCCCATATAAGTGGAAGGCGTCGCTTGCCCGCCCGCCGGTAATTCGGTCTGCCAAAGCAGCTCGCCGGTATTGACGTCATAGGCACGCAAGAAGTTATCGGCAGTTGCACCATGGAAGATCAATCCCCCTGCCGTGATCAACGGCCCGCCATGGGCCACCATGCCTACCGGTAAGCCAATGGGGAATCCGCCCGGCAGGAAGCTGGTCTTGAGATTCCTGGTGGTGCCGATGCGACGCAGCCACTCGGTCTTGCCGCTGTTGAGGTCAACGCCGACCATGGTTCCCCAGGGCGGCGCAATGCAGGGGATATCCAGTGCGGAGACGAACTGTTTGATGCGGATCGCGTAGTCGCCCTCGAAGTTTTCGTTCCAGTACGGTTTACCCTCTTCGGTGAACAGGCGCTGCTCGGCATTGGCGGCGGTGCGTTTGAACAAGGTGTATCGGTAAGCCAGGCGTATCGGCGCCGCGATCAGGAGCTGCCGTTCAGGGTCGACTGCCACCGAGCCCCAGTTGAATACGCCGATATTGCCCGGAAACACCAGGGTTCCGGATTCCGTACCGGGTGTCCACGGATTGCCGTCGTAACGCAGTTTGCGAAAGCTGATACGGCAGGACATCTGATCGAAAGGTGTCAGCCCCCACATGGATTTTTCGCTGAGCGGACCGGGAATGAAGTTGAGCCTGGATACCGGTTGGCTTTGGGCAAAGTGCTCACCGGACACACCGCCCCGAGTGGACACCTCGATCTGATCGACGGGAATGATCGGCTCCCCCGTGAGTCGATTGAGCACGAAGATATTGCCGGTTTTGGTGGGCAACACCACCGCCGGTTGCTTGCGGCCCTCCTCGCCCAGATCGATCAGCGAAGGCTGCGCGGGGTTATCACGATCCCACAGGTCGTTGTATGAGGTCTGGAATTTCCACTTGAAAGCACCGGTTTGCAGATCCAGGGCGACCAGCGTGTCGCGGAATTTCTCGGTGTTGCTGCCAGGGTCGCGGTTGCGCCCGAGTTCATCCGGTGAGGCGTTGCCAAAGGGTACGAATACCAGGCCATGACTCATATCTGCGCTGAGCGTGCCCCAGGCCACGGGGGTGTCCTGGGCATAATCCTGATCAGCAGAGATGGGCCCGGGATCTTCGGGCCGGGCCGGATCGAAGTTCCAGACCAGCTTGCCGCTCAACACGTCGTAGGCCCTGATCACTCCTGACGGGTTACCGGCGTTGTAACCGTTATCCATCACCGAGCCGCCGACAATAATCAGATTGCCCGCAACCAAAGGGGCCGCCGTCTGCATCAAGGCATGGGGACGGATCCTGCCCATATTGGCACTCAGATCGACGATGCCATTCTGACCGAAATCGCTGCAGGGCTTGCCGGTGTCGGCGTCCAGTTCGATTAGCCTGGCATCGGCCGTCGCGGTAATAATTCGCTTCGTACATTGATTCGCCGATGCTTTGGTCTCAGGCGTCGAGTAATAACTGACGCCGCGGCAGGTCTGATGTTGCTGAAGGTAGGACCGGACTTTCTCCGGCGCGTATTTCCAGTTCAATTTACCTGTCTGCGGGTCCAAAGCGTGGACTTCGTTGTGGGCTGTACAGAGGTAAAGCTGGTTATTGACCTTCAGCGGCGTCGCTTCAAAGGTGTACTCACCGGCATCCTTGTCAGGGTCGCGCAGATCGCCGGTGTGATATTCCCAGGCGAGTTTCAGGTTTTTCACGTTGCCCGGGGCAATCTGCTCGAGCCTGGAGAACCGCTGGCCGTCGTTGCTGCCACCGTAGGCAGGCCAGTCCTGCCCCGCTCCACCGACGCCCTTGGCGGAGGGCAGATTGCTGATTTTTCCGGGATGTGGGTAAGGATCATAGAACATGAGGCCTGCGACCAGCGCCATCATCACCGCCACCGTACCGCCCAAAAGCGGGTCAAAGGTCCGCCCGTTTCCTGATAATCGACGCACTATCGCCGGTAATGCCAACCACAGCCCCATCAGGGCAAACACGTCCCCGCGAGGAATCCACTGCCACTTGTCGAAGCCGACTTCACTAACGATCCATGCAAGAATCGCCCACATCAGCAAGGCATAAAACGTCAGCGCTGACTTTTTCCTGAACAGCACCAAGAGCGCCGTCATCAGCACGCCTGCGCCGATCAAGGCATAGGCTGGCGTTCCGCCGACGGCCAGTAAGCCATAGCCCATGTACATGACAGCAACAGCCAATATCGCCATGACGATGCTTGTGACGTTCAACAACATGCAGCGCCCACCTTATTTGAAAACTCCTGAGCCGTTGGCTCTGACCACGGTGGACACAGTGCGTTGCAATGGCTTGAGGCGACTAGACTTGCCCTCCTACAGCTTCAAACCGGGAATACCCATGGAAAACAGGACTGCAATGAAGATCACGATTGAAGAGTGGGACGGTGACGGCGCGATCCGCATCCCTGATCAGGCGCTACAGGAGTTGGGGGTCGATGTTGGCGATTCGCTGTACCTCATCGAGGAATATGTCGGCACTCAGCGATGCCTGGTCCTGTCAAAAACGCCCAGAGTGCCTGACCGGATCGATGAACTGGTATCAGCATGGGACGAAAAGGACGGACCTCAAACCTGAGACAGGATGCACGCCAGTAATCCCGGAAACCGCAGGTTGAGTTCTTCGCTACGCAGAGAGTTCATGTGCGTGGTACCGACATTGCGGGTCTGCACCAGCCCCGCTTCGCGCAGTACCCGGAAGTGATGGGACACACTGGACTTGGGGCGCCCTCCATCCAGCTCGCCGCAGGACGCTTCAGCGACGGCTGACAGGCAACGGACGATTTCCATGCGTACAGGATCGCTCAGGGCGTAAAGCACGCGCTCGAGGACAAAATCGGATGGGGGTGGATGTTTGAAGGAACGCATGTACGGATGATAACCGGGGCTTTCAATCTACGCCATAGTTCGAATACTATCGAATAAGCGAATTATCATCTCAATCAGGAAACACTCCCATGTCCGCATTGTTCGAGCCGTTTACCCTCAAGGACGTCACCCTGCGCAATCGCATTGCCATTCCACCGATGTGTCAGTACATGGCCGACAACGGTGTGATCAACGATTGGCATCATGTGCATCTGGCCAGTATGGCCCGGGGTGGCGCCGGTCTGGTGGTGGTCGAGGCGACCGCAGTGGCACCTGAAGGTCGTATCACTCCCGGCTGCGCCGGTATCTGGAGCGACGCCCACGCCCAGGCGTTTATTCCTGCGGTGCAGGCGATCAAGGCAGCCGGTGCCGTACCGGGCATCCAGATTGCCCACGCTGGCCGCAAGGCCAGCGCCAATCGGCCTTGGGAAGGCGACGATCACATCGCCGAGTCCGATGCCAATGGCTGGCAGACCATCGGCGCCTCCCCTATCGCCTTCGGCGCCAACCTGCCGAAAGTCCCGCGGGAAATGACCCTGGATGATATTGCCCGAGTACGCCAGGACTTCGTCGACGCCGCGCGCCGTGCCCGTGAAGCCGGGTTTGAATGGATCGAACTGCACTTCGCCCATGGTTATCTGGCGCAGAGCTTCTTCTCCGAGCATTCCAACCAGCGTACCGACGCCTACGGGGGCAGCTTCGACAACCGCAGCCGCTTCCTTCTGGAAACGCTGGCTGCCGTGCGTGAAGTCTGGCCGGAAAACCTGCCGCTGACTGCGCGTTTCGGCGTTATCGAATACGACGGCCGCGATGAGCAGACCCTGACCGAGTCGATTGAACTGGCACGCCGCTTCAAGGCTGGCGGTCTTGATCTGCTTAGTGTGAGTGTCGGTTTCACCATCCCGGAGACCAACATTCCCTGGGGCCCTGCTTTCATGGGGCCGATTGCCGAGCGCGTGCGTCGTGAAGCCGGTCTGCCGGTGACATCCGCCTGGGGTTTTGGTACGCCGCAACTGGCCCATGAGGCCATTGCCAATGGTCAGCTGGACCTGGTTTCCGTAGGGCGAGCCCACCTGGCCGATCCACACTGGGCGTACTTTGCCGCCAAGGAACTGGGTGTCGACAAGGCTTCCTGGACCCTGCCGGCACCTTACGCGCATTGGCTCGAACGCTACCGCTGAGTCATTCTCCGGATGCCGCCGCCAAGGCGGCACCGGCATTCACCGCTTCGCAGATCCACCCGCCCAGGGAACTCTTCTGCAAAAGGCTGTTCTAGAGGCCTTCACCGCCGGTTGTCAGGATCGGCGGTTTTTTCGTTATCACCTCTTTTGAATGGAGCGACCCTTGTCCATCCAGCAAACACCCGGGCATATCCTGCCCGCGCGTGCCGCCGCCAAAATGGAAGCGGCCATGGCCGTGGGCAGCTTCGCGATCGGTACCGGCGAATTCGCCATCATGGGCCTGATGCCCGACATCGCCAGCAATCTGCACCTGAGCGAGCCCCAGGTCGGTCATGCCATCAGTGCCTATGCCCTTGGCGTGATGGTCGGCGCACCACTGTTGGCCATTCTTGGTGCCAGGCTGCTACGCAAACACATGCTGCTATTGCTGATGCTGTTGTACGCCCTGGGTAATCTGGCCACGGCCTTCACCCCGACATTCGGCAGTCTGATCGCCTTTCGCTTTATCAGTGGTCTGCCCCACGGCGCTTACTTTGGGATCGCCGCAGTTGTGGCCTCCAGCATGGTGCCCACCGATAAGCGTGCCGGTGCCGTGGCGCGAGTCATGATGGGCCTTACTCTGGCGATGTTGCTGGGCAACCCTGTTGCCACCTTCCTTGGCCAGTTCTTCGGCTGGCGTTCGGCGTTTCTGCTGGTGGGGCTGATTGCCGTCTGCACTATCGCCCTGGTCTGGCGTTTTGTGCCTGATCGTCACGATGAACCGCGCAGCGATCCTCGCAAGGAACTGCGTGCCTTCACCAAACCCCAGGTGTGGATGGCCCTGTCCATCGGCGCCATCGGCTTTGCCGGGATGTTCTGTGTGTTCAGCTACCTGGCTCCGACCATGCTGGACGTCACCCGCGTCAGCCCGCAAATGATTCCCTTTGGTCTGGCGGCGTTCGGCATCGGCGGCATCACCGGCAATATCATTGGCGGCAAGCTGTTCGACCGCATGCAGTTCCGCGCGGTGGGCCTGATCCTGGTGTGGTCAATGGCTGTGCTGCTGTTCTTCACCTTCGCCGCAGGCGCGTTGTGGAGTGTGCTGCTCGCCATCGGTCTGGTCGGTACCATGGTCGCCCTGGCCGCACCCTTGCAGATCCGTCTGATGGACATCGCCCATGAAGCGCCAAGCCTGGCGGCGGCGTCCAACCATGCCGCGTTCAATCTCGCCAACGCCCTCGGGCCGTGGTTTGGCGGCATGGCGATTACTGCCGGCCTGGGCTGGACCAGTACCGGTTACATCGGTGCGGCCACGGCGCTTGTCGGGCTGGGGCTGTATCTGCTGGCACGGCGCATGAAGGGTGGGGATTGAGGCGCAAGCCCTGACATGGCCTTGTCCCTAAACATGCGCCTGGCAGGATCCGACACCGGCTGCCTGGCGCTCAATATGCGTTGTAGCAAGCTCGGACCGACGTAGCAACGCTTGATGGCCTGGGCCATGTAGTCGCTGACCGAGCGCTGGGAGATACCCAGCTCTTCGGCAATCTGCGCATAGGTCAGGCCGTTGACCAGAGACAGCAGGAACGCCGCCCTGACCTTGCTCGGCAGGCCATTGAGCAGAAGGTCGATGCCCTCAAGGGCTTCCATCATCTGCGCCAGATCTTCGGGCGATGGCATCTCGGCGTCTTCATCATGCTGCAAGGTATCCAGATGAGCCCTCTCCAGATCCCGACGCCGCCACAGCTGATAGATCAGGCGCTGGGAAATGGTCGTCAGCAAGGCTCGGGGCTGACGGATCGGGAGGATCTCGGGCCGTGACAGCAATTGCAGGAGAGTATCGGCAGCGATGTCTTCGGCGCTGGCGGATTCGTGCACATAGCGGCGCAGGCGGTTGCATAACCAGTCGTAGTGACTGCTGAACAAGCCACCCACATAATCACGGTGAGTCGTGTCGGCGCCGGACATGGTCGCTCCTGAAATAAGGGCTGATGTGTGTCCGGTGACGCGATGCTAGCAAGGAAGTCTTATTCTTAATAAGATTTAAAAAGAATTTTTATATTCCTTAAAAGAATTTACATTTTGCTCTCACCATCCCGCTACAGCACCATCGCTGCGCGGATCGCTGCCGCCTTCCAGTAACCCATTCGGATGACGAATGATGGCGCCGGCATGCCCCATGCTTTCGTCGTAATCCTGGAGGATTTGCACATCATGGCCGCGTAGTTTCAGCTCATCGACACAACTGGTTGAAAAGCGCGCTTCCAGCTTGAGGTTGTCGCTGCTGTTACCCCACGTCCGCCCCAGCAACCAGCGCGGTGCGTCAATAGCGGCCTGGGGGTTCATGTTGAAATTGACGATGCGGCTGAACACTGCACTTTGCGATTGCGGCTGGCCGTCACCGCCCATATTGCCGTAGACCAGGGTGCGACCGTCATCGAGCCGGGCCATCGCCGGGTTGAGGGTGTGGAAGGGTTTACGTCCTGGCGTCAGAGGATTACGCGCGGCGGGGTCCAGGGAGAAGCTGCAACCGCGGTTCTGCCAGTTCAAACCGGTAGTCGGCAGCACGATACCGCTGCCGAACTCATGGTAGAGGCTCTGGATAAAACTGACTGAAACCCCCTCGCCGTCCACTACGCCCATCCATACCGTATCGGCTGGACCTACGCCCTGCCCCCATGGCGCTGCTCGGTCGGCATCGAAGGCGCTGGCCATGGCATCTAGGCGCTCCGCAGTCAGGAAGCTCTGTGCTTCATGCTCCATATAGGCCGGATCGGTGATATGCCGATCACGAATAGCGAAGGCCCGCTTGGTCGCCTCAACGCAGGCATGCACGAAAGGCGCGCCCAGTGCGTCCATGTCCGGCGTAAGCAAACGGTCCAGTTGGCCGAGAATCAGCAACGACACCAGACCCTGTGTTGGCGGCGGAAAGTTGTAGATCTGCCCTCGTGAATGCTTGAGGACCAAGGGTTCGCGCCAGTCGGCATGCTGGCGTTGCAGGTCTGCCAGGCGCAGAGGGCTGCCTGCTGCTTCCAGTTCCCGGGCGAAGCTGCGCGCCAGGTCGCCACGGTAGAAGTCATCCAGGCCGGCACTGGCCAGTCGCTCCAGGGTATCGGCCAGACGCGCATGCTTGAAACGTTGCCCCTCTTGCGGAGCCTGCCCATCGTGCAGGAACGTCGTGGCGAAGCCGCTGATCGGGGTCAGCTCCGCCTGTTTGTCGAGGGTGCAGCGGCTCTGGCTGGCGGTGACCGGGATGCCGTCCCGAGCGTAGCTGATCGCGTCTTCCAACAGGCGGCTCAATGGCAGACGCCCCGCCAGTGAACCACTCTGCCAGTCGAATGCGCCCTGCCAACCGGAGACTGTACCGGCCACCGTATTGGCAGCCAGTCCGCCGCGAAACGGAATACTCTGCAAACCGTGCTCGCGATAACTTTCCAGTGTGGCACCCGCTGCCGCAGCGCCACAGGCATCCAGGGCCAGGGGTTTTTCCCCCGGCTTGGCGATCAGCCAGAAACCGTCGCCGCCCAGGCTGTTCATATGCGGATAGACCACTGCGATCGTTGCAGCCGCCGCGATCATCGCCTCCACGGCGTTGCCGCCTTCGCGCATGATCGCCAGGGCACTTTGCGCTGCCAGGGAGTGCGGCGCGACGGCCATGGCTCGTGTGCCTCGGGCTGGATTGAGAATATGCGGCATCAGCGTTTCCCGGAAGATTGAACGATAGATTGATGATGCAGCAGAGCTGCTGTTTCGAAGACTGCTTCATCGGCAAAACGTGGCCCCATCACCGACAGACCCACCGGCGCACCGTCGATCCGCTGCCAGGGCATGACCACTTGCGGCAGCCCTGCCAGACCGGCCAGGCACAGCAGTTTTTGCGAACGGGCGCGCGTATCATTGACCTCCTGCGCAGACGCATCAAGCCTGGGTGCGACACCCGGAACCGGCGGCAACAGCAGCAGATGATGGTCACTCAAGAGCTGCGCCAGCAGGCTTTGCGCCTGGCTGCGTAGCTGTGTGGCGGCCAGGACTTGCTCAGGGGAAATCAGGGCGGCAGCGGCAAAGCGTTGAGCGACATCGATACCGAACTGCGGCGTCGTGCGCTGTACCCAAGCACCATGTTGCTGCCATATCTCAGCGGCCTGCAAGGTGCGCAACGCCTGGGCCCAACTGTCCAGCGGCAACGTGCCGGCAGGCAAACGTCGATAGACAATCGCCTGCTCCAGCAACCAGTGTTCGAACCCCTGCTGCACCGGCTCATCGAGCAGATTGATCACATCCTCGCTGACCAAAAGTTTTACCGAGCGCGAGCCAGAAACCGCAAGGCGGCTGTGCAGCAGGCACTCCAGAGCTGCGCCCAGGGTGCCTGCATCACGGGCGAACCAGCCGACGGTGTCGAAACTGTGCGCCAGGCTAAAACAGCCATGGCCCGCGACCCGCCCGTGGGTAGGCCGAATCCCCCACAGCCCGCAATAACTGGCAGGCAGGCGAATCGAGCCGCCGCAGTCAGTGCCCAGTGCCAGGTCCGCATGCCCTGCCGCCACGGCCACTGCCGAACCGGACGAAGAGCCACCGGGCAAACGCTCGGCATCGACGGGGTTGACCGGAGTGCCGTAGTGAACATTGATCCCGGCCAGGCTGTATGTCAGCTCGTCGGTCACGGTTTTACCGATCCATTGGCAACCCTCGGCCAACAGCATGCGCACGACCGGCGCTGTTTCTCTGGCAATGGATTGCTGCGCTAGCCACTGCGGATTCCCTGCGCCACAGATCATGCCGTCGATGGCAAAGACATCTTTCACGGCCAGGCGCACATCTTTCAGACGCGGTTCATTAACCACTTCGACGGGTGACGGCAACTCTCCAAAGCCGTCGGCCACGAACGCACCGTGCAGGCCCGGCCACAGGTACGGGTTCACAGGCTAATCCCGCTGACGTGAGCGGCAACGATGCGCCAATGACCGTCCATGCGCACCCAGCTTTGCGTCTGCCGCCCAAGCTGCACCTGCCCTTCGCGGCTGAAAACCATATTGGTCACGGCAAAGTCCTGACCAAAGCTGGTGACAGAACGTTGCAGAATCTTGCGCTCCAGCCCTTTACCGGGACGGGCGCGACGAAACGCCTGGATCGCGTCGTAGCCGTATAAATGCTCCCCGGCACCGTAGCGCAAGGTGTGGGGGCTGTCCCAGAACAGTTCGTCGAGTACGGCGACGTCGTTACTGATGAGGGCCCGCTCATAGCGTTCGAACGCATGGTTGAGGCTCGCCAGTGTTGATGCATCGTTAATGGGCATGCCAGTTCTGACAGCGCCAAACAGCGCCGGATCGGTCAGGCAGATCCCACGCCCGAGCAAACCCTTTTCGCCTTTGGCGTCCAGCATGGCAATCGCCACCCGTGGCGTGAGTTCGCTATCAACGACTCGCGAAGCATCGATGGCACTGCCCAGGCCGAACCTACTGAATTGCGGTGCAGCGCCGACCAGCCAGCCCGCTCGCTTACCTGTCCCGCCCGGCAACCAGCCGTTCATGGGCTCGGCTGTTTCTACTGCATAAAACCAGGCCTGAGCACCAAACCCGGCGGCATCGATCACACCGCTGTCACCGAGCATCGGACAGGCCTCGATGAACTCCGGCCCCAGTCGCGGGCCCTGGGGAACATGGGCCGGGGCGGTAAGCCAGCGATCGGGGGCATCCGCCAGGCGCACACCCGCGTCGCTGCCATTGCCGGCCAGAGCCAGTAGCAGTTTCGTCGATTGGCTCGGGTCGCTGCTGCGCGTCGCGTCAAGCATCAGGTAACAGCTGGCCATCCATAGGGTCAGGAAAAAAAGAGGCGTGTTTTCAAGCATGGCGGTGATATCGGCATCAACTGCCGAGGACAGGCGCTGCAACAGCGCCGTGGTCGCAGAAGTCGTGCGGCTGTGCAGATCATCACCGCCGCGCAGCCCCGCTACCGCCAGGGGTATCAGTTCAATCGGCGCTTCATTCAGGGCATCCTGTAGCGCGGGCGCCAGATGCTGATCACGCCAGGTCATGCGCGCAAGGATCGCCGGATCCCGGGCTCCGAAGCGCAATTGCGCCCCTGCGCCGCTGCCGAGCAGCGACCAGCAGCGCGCGCCATGAGCTTGCCCGTCATCCACCACTTCGACGAGACTGCTGGAAGGGGAAATGACCGCCGCCAGGGGCGTTACGATGCGATAACGTTGAGTTGGCAGCAGCTTCACCCGGCCCTCGGCAATCAGCGCTTCGGCCTCGTCGGGTGTATTCGCCCAGCCCTCATACAGGCAGCACAACACGGCGGATGACAAAACCGGCGCGCTGGGCTGACAAGGATTATCGAACGGCGGCCCCGCATGCAGCAGGGTCATCGGTGCCAGCCCTACTGCCTCGCGGGCAGTGCGCACTGCGGTCCACGTCGGGCGCACTGCATAAAGCCGGTGCAGCGCACTGTGCAGGGCGAGATCATCGGCCGTGGGCGAGAGTGGTTGTGCACTCATGACGACTCCTTACTCAGGCAACGCGAGGAACGGGCAGGATTGCCGCCGTGGCATCGAAACGTTTGCCTGCACGCAGGCAGAACAGCGGTTGCAGCATTCGCCGGGCGATGACCTCGGTGCCTTCGTTGTCGCGCAGCAGCCAGGCGCCGTCCTCGTCGCTGAGCACGCTGACATCGGCCTCGCGGCCCACACCCAGGCTGCCGATTTCGTCACTCATCCCCGCTAGCTCGGCGGCGTTGCTGGTGACCATCGGCACCAGTTGTTCAAGGCTCAAGCCCAGAGCCATCATGCTGACCATGGTCGATACCAGGCTGAATCGCGAAGTGCCGGCGAAAAGGTGTTCTTCGTCCGGATGTTCGTCGGGTGTCCCGGCGGGCGCGGGAACCGTGGTGTTATAACCGTGCATGTCGGAGCCCAGAGTATCGGGCACCACACCGGCCGCGATGACTTTCGCAGCCATTTTGTAGCTGAAGTGCGAACCATGGCCGACGTCGACTTTCAGGCCGCGGGCGATGGCCTCGCTGACCAATGGATGCATCTCACCGTTCTGCTCGACAAAGCCGCCGGGATGACGACTGAAGGGATGGGCCAGCACATCTCCCGGTTTTAGCACATCAAGGACCTGGGGGAAGATGCTGTCCGGGTCGATGTCGTAAGTGGGCTGATCCGGCATCGGCCACAGTTGGCCGAAGTGGATATATACCGGCAGCGACGTCTGTTGGCCGATCTGCGCGGCCTTCTTCATCACATCCAGACCCCAGCGGGCAAAGCCCCCCAGCTCAGCGTGGGCCTTGATGCCCTTGACGATGTCGCGGTTGGCCAAGGCCGATTTGACAGTGGCGGCAACGTCTGCGCATTCGGGGCGGTACAGTTCCGGGTAGAAATGCCCTTCCAGCCCCCCGACCAGGTAAGCCGAAATAAACGACAGCACACGGCTCTCTGACGGCTCGACAATGAATTGGCGAAAGCCCGGCAGGGTCATGCAGCTTGCCCCGCCCTGATCGATCAGCGTGGTGACCCCGGAATGCACGCCGCACATATCGGCATTCAGGCCAAAGCGCCCGGTGACGTATTGATAGACATGGCTATGTGTGTCGATCAGCCCGGGCAGCACCAGCCTGCCGGTGCAATCGATGAGCTCGGCGCCCTCTGCGGCGTCGGTGTCTCGCAGTTGGCCAACCGCCTTGATTCGATCCCCTTCAATCAATAGATCGCATACGGTATCGATGGAGTTTGCAGGATCGATGACACGACCGCTGTGCAGAAGGATGGTTTTCATGAGTATCTCTTGAAATGCCGTGAGTACGACTCACGACGCAATCAATGTGCCAATTCGCAACATCTTCAAACCACCACCTATCCATCCTATTGAATCTATTGACAAATACCTATAAAAAATAAATGTGGCATACCTTCTTTATTGACTGGTTTCAGCCTGTCTACAGATTGCGCCTTGCACCATTTAAAGCCTGCGGCGCACCATGCTTGCGCACTATGGGGCATACCACATGATTTTCTGTTTATCCTTGATCTGGCTCAGTGGGTCATCCAGATAAACTGGTAGCAAAAAGCATTTAAAAACAAGGAGGCATGCCACTTTTATCGCTATAATCGGCGCTTGCGAATAGAAAACTGACAGGGTTTGCGTTGCTTATGAGTACGATGCAAGACGATGACCTGAAAACGGAGCTGGATGCCGCGCTTGCCCGCTCATCCCTGCTTGGACGTCCCGGCTTTTTGATTCGGCGCTTGCACCAGATTCACGTGGGGTTATTCCTTAACGAGACCCGCGAATTCAATATCACGCCGGTGCAGTACAGCCTGATGACGGCACTGAGCACCCACGGCGAAATGGACCAGAACACGCTGTCCCACGAGATAGGTCTGGAACGGACCAGTGTTGCGGAAGTGATCCCGCGCCTCGAGACCCGCGGCCTGTTGCAACGTCGGCAAAGTACCGAGGACCGGCGGGTCAAGCTGGTCAAGCTCAGCCGCAAGGGCCTGTACCTGCTGAAGAAGATGGATGAACACGTACAGCGCGCCCACGACCGCACCATCGAACAGATTCCCGAAGAACAGCGGGCCCTGTTCATGCTCCAGCTGATCCGTCTGGTGGAGGCCAACAATGATGTCGGCAGCGCGCCGTTCAAGCTGGAGCGTGAGTAGGGTTTCAGAGCCTGCCCGTTATTTACCGCAGGTCGGGCAGCGGTGCTTTTCTTTCATGCCGAACAGCCTGCGCAGGCGATTAAGCAACAGGCTCCAGAACATATTGCCCAGGTCCAGGGGCGCTTGTTCCGGGGCGGCGCTGTAGGGTTTTGCCGCAGGTTCGGGTCGAACCTGCTCTGCGGCAGCACTGCTACTGCTCTCGGGCTCAGGGGCTCGCACAGGCATTTCGACCGCCACCAACTCCTCGTTGGCGGCTTCCAGACGCAGCTTGAGGTTGGCGGCAAATGCGTCGGTCATGCGCGTGGCCAGTTCGCGCACGATACCGCCGCGGGAAAACTGCGCCAGGGAACCGGTGATGGAATAGTCGACGACGATATTCACACGGGTCCCGTTGTTTTCCGGGAGCAATACGAATTGCGCCGTGCCTTTGACCCGGGAACCGCTTTTGCGGTCACTGCCCTGGCCGCTGACCACACCGCTGTGGCCGCTCTCATCGAGTTTCATTTCACCCTCGCCTTTGAACGCCGCAACGATCGGGCCAAGCTTGACGGTCATGGCCAGGCTCAATTGATCATCCTCGGGCGGGGCCGTCAGGGAAGCACCGGGCAGGCAGGTGACGATACCCTCTACGTCGAGAAAACTCTTCCAGACCAGGTCCGGGCTGAAAGGCACGCTGAAGCTTTGTTCGATATCCATTGGATTTATTTCCTCGTGACTGTCAGGCCGACAGCCGCTGGCGACGTTGAGCAAGCACCCGGGTAATGGCCTTGACCAGCCCCACGTAACCCGTGCAACGGCAGAGATTGCCGGACAGTTCATGACGGATCCGCGCTTCATCGGCGTCGGGAATGCGCAGCACAATATCCCGGGCCGTGGCGAGCATGCCGGGGGTGCAATAGCCGCATTGCAAAGCGTGTTCGGCGGTAAAGGCTGCCCGCAGCTCGCCCATCACCGGGTCATTGTCGAAATCTTCGATGCTGCGCACCTCGGCGCCATTGCAGGACGCGGCGTAGACGATGCAGGAACGCATGGGCGCACCGTCGATCATCAGAGTGCAGGCGCCACATACGCCCTGCTCGCAGCCGATGTTGGTGCCGGTGAGGCCCCGTGCTTCGCGCAGGAAGTCGGCCAGATGGGTACGCGGTTCAACTTCAGCGCTGACCTGCTTGCCATTGACCGTCAGTATCAATTGACTCATGCCAGGGTTCCTCGTGGGCTGGACAGTTGCCGGGCCGCGCGCTGTAGCGCAACGCGATGGGTCTCATACTCGTAACTGCCGGGCTCAATGCCGGCAGCTAACAGCCAGGGATCGGCCAGTTGATCGTTCCAGGTATCGATCAGCGCCCCGGCCTGTTCGATTACTTGCGGCGCGCCATCCACCGCACCGATGATCGCGCGCCTTACACCGCGCTGCGGGTCGTCGACAAAGGCAGCGATGGCCTCGGCAAACTCGCCGGTCTTGCGATTGAACTTGTAATAGCCCCAGCGCGCGCTGCTGCTCAGGCGCGGGATACGCACGGCCCGAATGATTTCGTCTTCGGCCAGCTCGGTGGTGAATGCCCCCAGCATGAAGCCGTCGGCCTTGATGCTGCGCTCGCCGTTCGGCCCGAGCAGGAGGATCTCGGCGTCCAGCAAGGCCATGACATTGACCCAGTCCGCCGCCGGATCGGCATGGGCAAGGCTGCCACCCAGGGTGCCGCGATTGCGCACGGCACGATAGGCAATGCCTTTGGCCACGAATGGCATCAGCCCTTGGGACGGATCGGCGACCACGCCGTCTTCGATATTGGCGTGGGTGGTGGCCGCGCCGAGCACCACAGCACCCGGCTCTTCCACGCAGGCACGCAATTCGCCCAGTTGGCGTACGTCGATCAACTGTTCAGGCTGGACCAGACGCAGGTTCATCATCGGCCCCAGTGACTGACTGCCGGAGACGATCTTGCCCATGCCTTCGCTGGCCTGAAGCAATTGCACGGCCTCCAGGGCAGTAGCCGGCTGCTGATAATCGAACATCACCGCCTTCATGACAGCACCTCCATAGGCTCAGCGGACACGGCCTGGCGGCGTTTGCCCGCCAGCGCGGCAAACACCACGCGCGGTGATAAAGGCAACTGCGAAACCTCCACACCCAAAGGACGCAAGGCATCATTGATGGCATTGGCAATCGCCGCAGGTGAACCAATTGCACCGCTTTCGCCAATACCCTTCTGTCCGAACGAGGTATAAGGCGCCAGGGTTTCCATATGCTCGATGCGAATCGACGGCACCTCGGTGGCCCCCGGCAGAATATAATCGGCCAGGGTCGAGGCCAGCGGCTGCCCCTCTTTGCTGTAGAGCATTTCTTCGTACAACGCAGTACCAATGCCTTGGGCGGCGCCGCCGTAAACCTGGCCATCGACGACCATCGGGTTGATCAGCTTGCCGCCGTCTTCGACGATGGCGTAATCGAGTATCTCGGTCTTGCCCAGTTGCGGGTCCACCGCGACCACCACGGCGTGGCAGGCGTAGCTGAAGGTTCCGGTATCGCGCTGGGCCTGATAGGTGGTGTGGACTTCCAGGCCGCCTTCGTGGGTGTCGGGCGGCAGGCGCTGGGGTTGCAGGTACCAGATACGGCTCAACTCACCCAGGCTGATCTGCCCTGAAGGGCCGCTGACACCACCATTGGACCAACTAACGCTGTCCTGCGGGTCCTTGAGCAGATAGGCGCCCACGTGCTGCAGGCGCTCGCGCAGCAACTTGCAGCCCTGCCCTACGGCGCCACCGGCCATGACGATGGAGCGCGAGCCCCAGGTCCCGGTGGAATACGGGGTCATACCGGTATCGCCAAAGACAATCCGCACCCGCTGTGGATCAACGCCCAATACTTCGTTGGCGATTTGTGCCAGGGTGGTTTCCATACTCTGGCCGTGAGAGTGCACGCCGACACGAATTTCCAGGATGCCGTCCGGTGTCAGGCGCAGGCTGGCCGGTTCGCGGCCAGGCACCATGGGGATGCCCCAACCGAAATACACCGAGGTGCCATGGGCGCCCTGTTCGCAGAACACCGCCATACCCACGCCAATCAGGCGCCCGTCCGCTTCGCCCAGTTGCTGGCGGGCGCGCACGGCTGGCAGATCGATGGCGCGCATGGCCCGACGCACCGACTCCGGGTAATCGCCGCTGTCGAAGTGTTTACGCGTGATGTTGTCGTAGGGCATTTCTTCGGGCAGGACCAGATTGCGCAAACGTACTTCGCAGGGCTCCAGGCCTGCCTCGACGGCAATGGCGTCCATCACTGTTTCGATGGCGTAGCACACGCCGGTCCGGGCCACGCCGCGATACGGCAGGATCGGCGGCTTGTTGGTCGCTACCGACCAGGTGCGGCAACGATAGCGCTCCATTTTATAAGGACCGGGCAGGATACTGGCGACCTGCGCCGCTTCCAGGCAGGCGGAAAACGGATAGGAGGAATAGGCTCCGGAATCCACATGCGCCAGGCAATCCACCGCCAGCAGGCGACCATCACGGTCAGCGTAGGCATGGATGTCGTAGTGGTGTTCACGACAGTTGGCGTTGGCCACCAATTGCTCCCGGCGATCCTCGATCCAGCGCACTGGATGATTCAGGTGCATGGCCAGCCAGGCCACGCAGACCTCTTCCGGCAACAGTATGCCCTTGTAGCCGAAGCCACCACCGACATCCGGCGAGATCACCCGCACGCTGCCTTCATCCAGACCCAGGCAACCGGCCAGACCGGTGCGATTGATATGGGGCATCTGCGCCGAGGTATAAACCACGAGCTGGCTCAGGCGACGATCCCAATAGGCAACCACACCCCGGCCTTCCATGGGCGCCATGCTTTGCCGGGCCGTGCGCAGCACACGGTGGACATGGATGTCGGCGCGCTGGCGAATCTCATCGAGGTCGGCGTCGACATGGGTTTCCAGAAAGACATTATCACCCCAGTGCTCGTGCACCAGGGCCGAGCCGGGCTCACGGGCGGCGAGCATATCGACCACCGCAGGCAGTTCGTCGAAATCGACGAAAGTCGCGCCGGCAATGTCCTCGGCTTCAGCTCGGCTGTCGGCCACGCACATGGCAATCATCTCGCCGACCTGTCGGACCTTGTCCTTGGCCAGGACCGGTTGCTCGGAGGTCTTGAAACCGGGCAATCCGGAGTTAGCGACAATGGGCTTGACCCCGATCAGGTCGTCGATCGTATAGACCGAGCTTTCCATTCCCTCGGGTTTTTCGATTTGCAGAATGTGACCGTGGGCGATCGGACTGCGCACGAATGCGACGTCACGCATGCCCGGAAAACGGATATTACCGATGTAGTTGCCACGACCGCGCATGAAGCGATCGTCTTCCTTGCGTGACAGTGAAGCACCGATGCCCTGGCTGGAAGGTTGCGACTTGTCAGTCATAGCTGGCCTCTGTGTGGCATTCAAGTGGGTTATCGCGCTGCCGGCGTGGCGCCGTGAAAGCGTGAGAGAAACTGTTGCGCGCGTTGGGTCTGGGGCGCGCCGAAGAATTGCGCAGGGGCACCGCTTTCAACGATGACTCCGGCGTCCATAAACACCACGCGGCTGGCGATCTGACGGGCAAACTCCATCTCATGCGTGACGATAACCATGGTCGCGCCCTCGCCCGCCAGGCCGCGGATGACTTCGAGGACTTCGCCCACGAGCATCGGATCCAGGGCACTGGTGGGTTCGTCGAATAGCAGGATGTCGGGCTTCATCGCCAGCGCCCGGGCAATCCCCACCCGCTGCTTCTGGCCGCCGGACAAGCGCGCCGGGAACATCTCGGCTTTTTCTGCCAGGCCAACTCTGGCCAGCAGCGCCAGGGCTTCCTGGCGCACCTCGTCGGGGTCACGCTTGAGCACATGCAGTGGCGCCTGCATGATGTTTTGCAGCACGGTCAAGTGGGGCCACAGGGCGAAATGCTGGAAGACCATGCCGATCCGCGAACGCATCTGCGCCAGATCAGCATCGTTCATCTTCAGCCCGCCCTTGTGTGCGCCCATGCGCTGACCATTGAGAAATACGCTGCCGGCATTGGGCTGCTCCAGCCAGTTGATGCAGCGCAACAAAGTGGATTTGCCACAGCCGGACGGCCCCAGCAGGCACACGACCTCGCCGTTCATGACGTCCAGGGACACATCCTTGAGCACATGGTTATCACCGAACCACTTGGAGATGCCCTGCAATTGCAGCACCTTGGTCTGCGTCGCCACAGGCGCAGCGTTGGGGGATTGATGCAGTGCGTTCACGTTCGACGCTCCTCGGCGTAGCGGGTCAGAAGGCTGGTCAGGATCTCGATGCACAGGCACAGCAGCCAATACAGCAGCACCGCCGAGAGAAACGCAGCAAACGGAATGAAATAAGTGGACTGGATCGAGTTCATCACGCTGGTCAGTTCGGTCACCGCGATGATCGACAGAAAGGCGCTGTCCTTGACGATCTGGATCAGCTGGTTGCCGAGGCTGGGAATGGCGCGCATCAGCACCTGGGGCATGATGATGCGGCGCATCAGGCCGACGCCGTGAAAACCGAAGGCCCGCGCCGACTCGATAGTGTCTGCGGGCAAGTCCTGCCACGCCGCGCGCAGCAGCACCGCCATATAAGCCGAGTTGTACAACACCAATGCCAGCACACCGCTAGTCCAGTTGGACAGGCGCACGCCCATGGACGGCAAGGCGAAATAGATCAGGTAGACGAACAACAGGAACGGCACGCAACGCATGGCATCGCAGAAGCCGTTGGTGATGCGGGCGATGCCTGGACGCGATGACATCAACATTGGCGTCAGCACAATCCCCAGCAACAACGAAGCCGACGCCGCGATGCACACCAGGATAATCGTATTGAGGAAGCCGCCGCCGATATCCGGCAACTGGCCCCAGATGGTCAGGAAGTCATTGCTCATACAGCCACCTCATGCCCGGCGCTGCGGCGTTCGAGACGACGCTGGAGGCGAATCAGCAGATAGACGATCACGCTGTAGAGCAACAGGGCAAAGATAAAGGGCGGCAGCGGATCGTAAGTGCGTGCGCCGACTCGCTGGGCGGCGCGGGTAATCTCGACCATGCCGATCACCGCCACGGCCGGACTGGATTTGAGCAGCATGGTCATTTCATTGACCAGGCCGGGAAGGCTCGAACGCCATACCTGAGGCAGCACGATCAAGCGCAGGCGCTGGCCCCGGCGCATACCGAAGGCCAGCGCTGCGTCGTATTGCTGCTGCGGGAACGCGATCAACGCACCGCGCCAGACTTCACAGTTGAACGCGGCGGTCGACAGAGTCAACGCGAGAATGCCCGCCGTCGCCGGGTCCAGGGAGATACCGAACTGCGGCAAGGCGAAGAAGATCAGCAGGATCAACGTCACCGCCGGACACGAACGCATGATGCTTACGTAGGTAAACACCAGCTGCCGAGCTACCGGCACCCTGCCCCAGCGTATCAGGGCCAGGCCCAGCCCCAGCGGTACGCCGACGATGATGCTGACCAGCGAAACCCCTATCGTCGATAAGGCGCCGAGCAAGATGCTCCAGTAGTCGTATGCGGTCATGAGCGTCTGTCAGTTAACGTTGGCAGGCATGTTTTCATGGCTTTCACCGAGCCATTTCTTCTGCAGACGATACATCTCGCCGTTCTTGCGCAGCTCAAGCAACGCGGTATCGACCATCTTCAAGACACTGGTGTTGCCCTTGGCCACAGCCCAGGCGAGATAGGTCGGCTCGCCGATCGGCTTGCCCATGACAAACATGTCACTGCGCTCCTTGACCAGGGACATCAGCGACAGATCGGTGTTGGCGACCGCATCCAGGCGACCATTGCCCAGGTCCTGATAGGCTTCGGGATAGCCGTGGTATTCGACAATTTCCTTTAGCCCCTTGCCCTTGGCCTTGAGTTTGGCGTCGAAGTCTTTGAGGTCGGTGAGCATGGCACTCCCGGTCTCTGCGCCCACGGTCTTGCCGATCAGGTCTTCGGGCTTGAGGATCGGACTGCCTTTCTTGGTCGCGAAGTAAGTGGTGGTCTGTGCGGTAGGCGAGGTGAAATCAAATGTGGCCTTGCGCGCGGTGGTGACCAGTACGGCCGACAGCGCCATGTCGTATTTGCCGGTGGTCACCCCTGGCAGGATCCCGGCCCAGGGCAGCACTTGCTGGCGAATCTTCACGCCGGAGGACTTTTCTATCAGGGCCAGCAGTTCATTGTCATAACCGGTAGCCTTGCCCTCTTCCATGAACTCGAAGGGGCGATAGTCATCTTCGGTGGCCACGAGCAGGTATCCGCGGCTCTTGACTTCATCGAGGGTAGCCGCATGACTCATGGCCGTATTGGCCAGTGCAGCGGTCATGGCCATCACCAACGTTGCCACCGACTTGCCGATACGCTTGCGACACTTGAGGTTGTGCAGAAGAGCAGTCATGGAAATTCCTTGCTGGGTCCATTTGGAAACCGGTCCATCGAGAGACGGGCCGGCGTGGCAGCACCGGGAGGCGCTGCATGGAACGAAGCAAGTGGCATGCCACATAATTTTTAGCGTGTCCAAGCCCCTGTTTTAAAGGGTTTGAGCATGACCGTGGATTTCAATGAAGCTGTTCCGTGCACAATCGGGACAGAACCGCACCAAAATAATCCCAATATTATGTGGTATGCCTCTCAAATGGTCAGAATGTCGCACCCGCTACAAATGAGATTGAATCTTGTCTTTGGAATAATACATACCTGAAAGAAGTCGCTCTCGACGACGTATATCCATGTTTATACTGGTTTTTCAGTCTTAAAGGGTACCGTTGAATGCCAGAGGTCTCGCCTTTATCAGCCAATTTAGGTGGTATGGCATACATTTTTTACAACCACCTTATCGCAGGCATTAATACTGTGTTTTCAATGGCTTTCAGGTTGCACAGATGATCCCGGCACGGTTCTGGCTAAGGGGATCATCGACGCCTCATCCTTTGAGAGACCCTCCATGACCAAGCACCTGACCCCGGCACAAGTCGAACATTTCCAGCAGCACGGCTATGTCTATCCGTTACGCGCCATGAACACCGAGGATGCGGCGGCTTACCGCGCAAGGATCGAAGCTTATGAGGCCCATGTGGGCGAAGATGCCAATCGCTCATTGAAGATCAAGGCTCACCTCGCTTCCCCGGCTTTCGTCGAACTGGCACGCAATCCCCGGATCCTTGATGCTGTCGAAGACCTGATCGGGCCAAATATCCTGCTGTTTGGCGCCTCGGTATTCGCCAAGAACGCCAACGACCCGCGCTATGTGTCCTGGCACCAGGATTCCACCTACTTCGGCCTGTCGCCCCATAAGGAAGTCACGGTATGGGTCGGTTTTACCGATGCAACGTCGGAAAACGGTTGTCTGCGTATCCTGCCGGGCTCTCATCACGAACCTGACTATCAGCATGAGGAGACCTATGCTGCGGATAATATGCTCGCCAAGGGCCAGTCCCTGGTGGGCGTGGATGACAGCCTCGGACTGGAAATGCCATTGCTTGCCGGGCAATTCTCGATGCATCACGAGCGTACCGCTCACAGCTCACGCTGCAACACCACTGATGATCGACGCATTGGCTTTGCCTTTTTCTACATCCCGACCGATGTCACCTCGACCATAGGCCGCCGCCGCGCCACCCTGGTCCGCGGCGAAGACCTGTTCGGGCACTGGGACAGCGAAGCCTTGCCCAGCATAGATTACGACCCGGCGTCGATGGCGCAGCTGCATCAGGCCTGGGGTCAGTATCGCGATGGCGAGGTCAAGGGCGGCTGATCGGTCAGAAACTCGATCAACGTCCTGACCCGCAACGGCACGTGCCTGGCGTGGGGATACAGCAACAGGAAAGGTCTGCTGGCACCGCCAAAAGCACTCAGCACCTCAACCAGGCTGCCGCGTTCCAGATCGTCCTGCACGACAAAGCGGTAAACCTGGGCCAGCCCGGCGCCATGTCGGGCCATGGTGATCGTGGCCAGGTAATCCTCCAGGCAGGTGACGCTGCCGGAGGTCTGCAGGCTGACGTTCTTGCCCTCGTCAATGAACAGCCAGGGCACGTTACGCCCGCTGCTGGATAATTCGAACTGAATGCAGTCGTGGCTCTGCAGGTCTTCAAGACTTCTCGGGGTACCGCGCTCGCGCAAGTACACAGGTGATGCGGCAATGATCAGCTCCGCGTCCTCCAGGGGGCGTGCGATCAACGACGTATCGTCCGGGGCCTTGCCGCGGACCACCAGGTCATAGCCCTCCTCGGCAAAATCGATATTGCGGGTGCTGACATGCACCGTCACCTTGACCAGCGGATACAGGCGACGAAATTCGGCAAGTCTGGGCAGCAGACGATAATGAGCATAAGGCGTGGGCGCGCTGATGCGAATCTCGCCGCTGGGGGCTTTCTGCTGGCCCGTTACTTCGCGTTCGGCGTCTATCAGTTGCGCCAGGGCCTGATGACATTGCTCGTAATAGCTGCGCCCGGCGTCGGTCAGGCGGATCTGCCGCGTGGTACGGACGAACAGACGTACCGCCAGACGCTCTTCCAGCCGCGACACCGACCGGCTCACGGCGGCAGGCGTGACCCCTGCCGCATGGGCGGCTGCCGTGAAGCTGGCGAACTCGGCCGCCAGACAGAACAGCTCGATACTGCCCAATTGCACATCATCGAAATGGCGAGACATAAGCTGCTCTATTAATTACATGAGGTATCAATTCAATTGCCTGGCAGGCGATTTATCGCATCCGTTGGCAAAAGTAAAGTGAGCTCACCTACTCGCACCTCAGCCAATTTGGAGCACATCGTCATGAGCAACCAACAAACCGTTATCGTCACCGGCGCGTCCAGCGGCCTGGGCCTGGCCATCGCCGAAGCCTATCTGCAACGCGGCTACAACGTGGTCGGCAATGCCCGTACCCTTGAACGTCTCGAAGCTGCCGCCAGCAAACTCGGTAATCCGGCCAACTTCCTGTTGGTGGCCGGAGATATTGCCCAGGCGCAAACCGCACAGGCGTTGTTCGATGCCGCAATCAGCGCCTTTGGCCAGGTCGATATCCTGATCAATAACGCCGGGATCTTCACCCCCAACGCGATCGGCGACTACACCGAGGCCCAGGTCAATGCCATCGTCGGCACCAACCTGATGGGCTTTTTCTACCCGTCCCAGGCAGCGGCCAGGCACATGTCGGCAAACGGCGGTGGGCATATCGTCACTATCACCGCCAGTATCGCCATGCAGCCCAATAGCAAGGTTCCGGCGCTGCTGCCGGTATTGATCAAGGGCGGCCTGAACAGCGCCACCCGCGGCCTGGCCCTGGAACTGGCCCCGTTCAACGTCAAGGTCAACGCCGTGGCGCCCGGGATCATTAATACGCCCCTGCACAATCAGGATGAAGGCACGCAAAACTTCCTCAAGGGCCTGTCGCCCAGCGGCACCGTCGGCAGCCCGCAAGACGTGGTCGATGCCGTGCTCTATCTGACCGATTCAACCTTCACCAGCGGCAATGTGATGGTTGTCGACGGTGGCGCTGCTGCCGGTACCTGGTAACCCTCTATCAACGGAGAGATGAACATGCCTTACGTCAATATTCGTGTGACCAACGAGGGTGTCAGCGCCGAACAGAAACTGGCCTTGATCGAAGGCACTACGGAGCTGTTGTTCCGGGTACTGGGCAAGCCACCGATCTCGACCTTCGTGGTGATAGACGAAGTGGAGACCGATAACTGGGGGTGGCAGGGCAAGACCACGACGCAGATCAGGCAGGAGCAGAGAATGGGGGACTCGAAATCAATCACATAATGTGAATTGGAATACTGTAGGAGCTGCCGCAGGCTGCGAAAGTGGTGCTGATACCGCTATCGCAGCCTGCGGCAGCTCCTACGAGTATGCATCTCCTCTCATATATGCATCTTGTGCCCGCTCGCGCAGCAATTCGACAAATTGCTGCAACTCCTGACTCACCGGCTCGCCCTTGCGCCGCAGCAGACCAAAAGGCGCCATCTGTGCGTCGAGGGTGACCGGCAGCGCCACCACCAGGCCCATCTTCAGGTAATCGCGCATCGCCGATTCCGACAGCACCATGATCGCATCGGTCAATTGCACCAGTTGCTGCATGGAGTACACCGAGCTGCATTCGATGATATCCGGCGGTATTGGCAGGTCGAGGCGCTGCAGGGCCTGTTCGATGGCGATGCGCGCCGGGCTGGTTTCCGGCTGCAGGATCCAGGGCCAGTCCCTGACCAGTTCAGCCCATTGCAGCTTGCGTCGCCGTGCCAGAGGGTGACCGCTGTGGACCACGGCCAGTAGCCGCTCGTTGCCTAAAGGCTCGAATTCATATTGCTCATGGTCACTGCCGAAGCTGCGTCGGGTAATGGCGATATCCACCCGCCCCTGTTCCAGCAACTGGATCACCTGATCACTGGTGTCGCCCATGATGCGAATGCGTAACTGCGGGTTGAGGCCCTTGATCTGCGCCACGGCGTTCATTACCAGGTCCGGCGCCGCGCCCATGATGGTGCCGATGGACAGATAACCGTAGCCACCCTGCTTGCGCACGGCCAGGTCGGCAGCGCAGCGGTCCAGGCCGCCCAGTGCCGCCTCGGCAAAAAGCAGAAGCTGACGACCCAAGGCTGTCGGGCGCATGCCCCGGGGCAAACGTTCGAACAGCTCGCAGCCGAACATATCCTCGATTTCCTGCAACATTCGCGTTGCCGCAGGCTGGGACATATTCATGCTCAGGGAGGCGCGATGCATGTTCAGGCTGGAACCGAGCACCACCAGCATCTGCAGATGCTTGTAACGCAACCGGCCAAACAACTGCTGGGGGGAACGTTCGATACTCATGCCGCTCTCTGCAATCGATAACTTTAAGGTATCAACTATAAGCTTAATTCGATTAGTCACGCATCGTAATGACGCAGTAAAGTCCTCGGCACAAACACGCTGTACCCGTTACGCAGTCAAATAATTCCAATAAAAGGAAACTGACGTGAACACTCTCCCTGTGTCCTTGCTGCGCAAGGTCTCCTGGCGGCTGCTGCCGTTTCTGCTATTGATGTACATCATGGCGTTCCTCGACCGGGCCAATGTCGGCTTCGCCAAGCAGGCGTTCCAGGCCGATACCGGTATCGGCGATGCGGCATTCGCTTTCGGCGCCGGCGTGTTCTTTGCCGGTTATGCACTGCTGGAAGTACCGAGCAACCTGATCATGCATAAAGTCGGCGCACGCCTGTGGATGTGCCGGATCATGGTGACCTGGGGCCTGATTTCTGCGGCCATGGTCTTCGCCCACACTGAAACCACCTTCTACGTGCTGCGCTTTCTGCTCGGCGTCGCGGAGGCGGGCTTCTTTCCCGGCGTCATTCTGTACCTGACCTACTGGTTCCCTGGCGCCTCCCGGGGTAAAGCCATGGGTTTCTTCTACTTCGGCGCGCCCCTGGCATTTATCTTCGGCAGCCCCTTGTCGGGCCTGCTGCTGGAACTTGACGGCTTTCTGGGCAGCCACGGCTGGCAATGGCTGTTTGCAGTGGAAGGCCTGATGGCCACCGCTGTAGGTATCTGGGCGTACTTTTATCTGGACAATCGCCCGGCAGACGCCAAGTGGCTCAGCCCTGAAGAACGCAACCAGCTGCAAGCGGTACTGGATGCCGAAGACAGCCGCAAGCAAAGCCATGGCAGTCTGCTCAAGGTCCTGTGCCAGCCGGCGGTTCTGTACCTTTGCCTGATCTATCTGCTGATCCAGGCCAGCGTTTATGGCGTGGTGTTCTATCTGCCCACCCAGGTGGCCGGCCTGCTGGGCACCAAAGTCGGTCTGATGGTTGGCGTAGTCAGCGCCGTGCCATGGCTCTGCGCCCTGCTCGCTGCCTGGCAGATCCCCGCCCTGGCTGATCGCACAGGCCAACGCCGCACTGTCGCGGCGTTGACCCTGGTGGTCTCGGGCCTGGGCATTGCCGCCTCGGTGACGTTCACCAGTCCTCTGCTGGGCATTCTGGCGCTGTGCTTCGCCGCTTCGGGCTTCATTGCGGTACAGCCGGTGTTCTGGACCTTTCCCGGCAGCTTCCTGGCCGGGTCGGCCGCAGCAGGCGCCATCGCCCTGATCAACTCCTTTGGCGCACTCGGCGGGTTCATCGCGCCGATTCTGAAGAACTGGGCCGAAGGGGCATTTCACTCGCCGGCAGCAGGCCTTTACCTGCTGGCTACCACCACATTGATTGCTGCCGCGCTGGTCATGGGCATTCGTGCCCCGCGCCCGTCGGCCTCACATAATCAACCCAGCTTTCAGCTGTAAAGAGGGATCAACCATGGCCATTCCAACCATCAAACATGTGCGAGCCTTCGTTCTGCGTGGCGGCGGCGCCGACTATCACGACCAGGGCGACGGTCACTGGATCGACGACCATATCGCCACCCCCATGAGCAAATACCCCGAGTACCGTCAGAGCCGACGCAGTTTCGGCATCAATGTACTCGGCACCCTGGTGGTGGAAATCGAGGATTGCGAAGGCAATATCGGCTTTGCCGTGACCACCGGCGGCGAGCCTGCGGCCTATATCGTCGAGAAGCATTTGGCGCGGTTCGTCGAAGGCGCCAAGGTCACCGATATCGAGCGCATCTGGGACCAGATGTACTTTTCCTCCCAGTACTATGGGCGCAAGGGTCTGGTGATCAACACCATCTCCGGTATCGACCTGGCACTGTGGGACTTGCTCGGCAAGGTGCGCAAGGAGCCCGTGCACCAGTTGCTCGGCGGCGCCGTGAGGGACGAATTGCAGTTCTATGCCACCGGCGCGCGTCCGGACCTGGCGCAGAAAATGGGCTTTATCGGCGGCAAGCTGCCCCTGCACCACGGCCCTGCCGAGGGTGAGGAAGGTCTGCGCAAGAACCTTGAAGAACTGGCGGTGATGCGCGAGCGAGTCGGCAAGGACTTCTGGCTGATGCTCGATTGCTGGATGAGCCTGGACCTGAACTATGCGACCAGGCTGGCCCATGGTGCCCGGGAATTCGGTCTGAAGTGGATCGAGGAAGCGCTGTCGCCGGACGATTACTGGGGCTATGCCGCCCTGAAAAAAGCCGTGCCAAGCGGCATGCTGGTCACCACCGGCGAACACGAAGCCACCCGTTGGGGCTTCCGCATGCTGTTGGAAATGGGCTGCTGCGACATCATCCAGCCGGACGTTGGCTGGTGCGGCGGCATTACCGAGCTGATCAAGATTTCCGCTCTGGCCGATGCCCATAGCGCCATGGTCGTGCCCCACGGTTCATCGGTGTATAGCTACCACTTCGTCGCCACGCGCACCAACAGCCCTTTCGCTGAGTTCCTGATGATGGCTCCCAAGGCTGACCGGGTCGTGCCGATGTTCCATCCGCAACTGCTCGGCGAGCCAGTGCCGGAAAATGGCCGCATGCGCCTGTCTAAACTCGATCAGCCTGGCTTCGGCGTCACTTTGAACCCCGAATGTCAGCTGCATCGCCCTTATCAGCATTGATCGCGCCCATTCGCTCGACAGGAGTCCCTTATGAAAATGCCCCGCAACCCGTTCAAGGCCGCCATGGCCAAGGGTGAATCGCAGTACGGTATCTGGGCCGGATTCGCTACCGGCTACGGCGCGGAAATCACCGCCAGCTTCGGCTACGACTGGATGCTGATCGACGGTGAACACGCACCCAACACCGTGCCGTCGATCCTTGCCCAGCTACAGGCCGTGGCGCCTTACGCGACGGCGCCCATCGTGCGCGCCGTTGGCCATGATCCTGTATTGATCAAGCAACTGCTGGATATCGGCACCCAGACCCTGATGATTCCCATGGTCGAGACTGCAGATCAGGCCAAGGCTCTGGTTCGAGCCATGCGCTACCCGCCTCACGGCATCCGCGGCGTCGGCGGCGGTCTGACCCGTGCCACTCGCTGGGACGGCGTGCCTGACTACATCAATACGGCCCATGAAGAGCTGTGCCTGATTGTTCAGGTCGAGTCCCGCACTGGGGTCGATAACGTCGCCGCCATTGCCGCCGTCGAAGGCGTTGACGCTGTGTTTATTGGCCCTGCGGACCTGTCCACCGGACTTGGCCATATCGGCAACCCGTCCCATCCCGAAGTGCAGGAAAAAATCCGCGACGCCATCGACGCCACTCTGGCAGCGGGCAAACTCAGCGGCATCCTCGCGCCCGCTGAAGACGACGCCCGGCGTTATCAGAGCTGGGGCTGCCAGTTCATTGCCGTGGCCATCGATATCAGCCTGATGCGCCAGGCCGCCCTGAGCAAGCTGGCGCGCTATCGCGAACCCGAGCAGCAGCGCCCTGCCTCGCGAACCTATTGACTGCCAAGGAGCCCGACCATGACCTCAGTACCCGTCTACAAAAACTACATCAACGGTGAGTTCGTCCCCAGTTCCGAGCATTTTGATGTGCTCAACCCGGCCACAGGTGCCGTATTGGCTCAGGTGCCCGCGTCCGACACCGAGCAAGTGGACCGTGCCCTGGCCGCTGCCCGCTCCGCCCAGTCGGCCTGGGCACGTCGCCCGGCCATCGAACGCGCCGGGTACTTGCGCAGGATCGCCAGCAAGCTGCGGGAAAATGTGGCGCATCTGGCCCGCACCATCACCCTGGAACAGGGCAAGATTTATGGTTTGGCCGAAGTGGAGGTGAATTTCACTGCCGACTACCTGGACTACATGGCCGAATGGGCGCGACGCATCGAAGGCGAGATCATCACCAGCGACCGTCCCGGCGAGAATATCTTCATGTTCCGCAAGCCACTGGGCGTGGTGGCCGGGATCCTGCCGTGGAACTTTCCGTTCTTTCTGATTGCCCGCAAGATGGCGCCAGCTTTGATCACCGGCAATACCGTCGTCATCAAGCCCAGCGAGGAAACCCCGAATAACTGCTTCGAATTCGCCCGTCTGGTGGCCGAAACCGATCTGCCCGCTGGCGTATTTAACGTGGTCTGCGGTGATGGCCGGGTTGGTGCGGCGCTGTCAGCCCATGAGCAGGTGAATATGATCAGCTTTACCGGCAGCGTCGAAACCGGTGCGCGGATCATGAGCGCCGCCGCGCCCAATATCACCAAGCTCAATCTGGAATTGGGCGGTAAGGCCCCGGCCATCGTGCTGGCTGATGCCGATCTGGAACTGGCGGTGAAAGCCATTCGTGACTCGCGGATCATCAATACCGGGCAAGTCTGCAACTGCGCAGAGCGGGTCTACGTCGAGCGCAAGGTCGCCGATCAGTTCATCGAGAAAGTCAGCGCCGCCATGGCTGCAACCCGCTACGGTGACCCGCTGGCCGATGCTGCAGTGGAGATGGGCCCGCTGATCAACCGTCAGGGCCTGGACAGCGTAGCGGCCAAGGTCAGGAAAGCCCAGGAACAAGGCGCATCCCTGATTACCGGCGGCCAGATTGCCGATCTCGGCCAGGGTTACCACTATCAACCGACGGTACTGGCGGGATGCAGCGCCGATATGGAAATCATGCGCAAAGAGATCTTCGGCCCGGTGTTGCCGATTCAGATAGTCGACGACCTTGATGAAGCCATCGCCCTGGCCAACGACTGCGAGTACGGGTTGACTTCATCGCTGTACACCCGGGATCTGAGCAAGGCCATGTACGCGATTCGCGAAATCGATTTCGGCGAAACCTACATCAACCGGGAGAACTTCGAGGCCATGCAGGGCTTTCATGCCGGCGTGCGCAAGTCCGGGGTGGGTGGTGCTGACGGCAAGCATGGGCTGTATGAGTACACTCATACCCACGTGGTTTATATACAGGCCTGAATCCATCTCCACGGGAGATCCTGCAAATCTGTGGGAGATTCTATGTTTGCTTTTAAGCCAGAGCAGCCCCTTCGCGGATGAATCCGCTCCCACAGAGCCGACGATATGCACGCGCAACTGTGGGAGCGAATTCATTCGCGAAAGCGGAGTTTCAGCCGACGACGATGTATTGACTTCACCGGCCTCTTCGCGAATGAATTCGCTCCCACAAAGTCGCGGATAATCATAAGTTTTGCGTCGTTCGAACCCGTTTAAACCCGCAACGTGCGCGTCATCCGCAATGCGAGCACGCTCCCGCCGATAATCACCGCCGCCAACAGGTACAGCGCCATGTCCGTGGAGCCGGTGGCATCCTTGACGAAACCCACCAGGTACGGGCTGAGAAAACCGGCCATCTGGCCCATGGAGTTAATCAGAGCCAGGCCCCCGGCGGCCGCACCGGCACTGAGCATGGCGGTCGGTACCGGCCAGAACATCGGCAGGCCGGTCAGTGCGCCCATGGTGGCGATGGTCAGGCCGAGGATGGCAATGGTCGGGGTGGTGGCGAAATTCACTGCGATCAGCAGGCCGACCGCGCCCATCAGCATCGGCACCACCAGATGCCAGCGCCGCTCCTTGCGCAGATCAGCAGAGCGCCCGACCAATAACATGAACACCGCCGCCAGCAGATAAGGGATCGCACTGAGCCAACCGATGACCAGGTTATCGGCAAACCCCATGTTCTTGATGATCGACGGCAGCCAGAAGTTGATGGCATAGACGCCGCTCTGGATGCAGAAGTAGATCAGGCCGAACGCCCAGATCGCCGGGTTACGGAACACTGCGGCCAAGGAATCACTGGTGGTTTTCGGTTTGTTGGCCAGATCGGTGGCCTGGTCGGCCTCCAGCACTTCGCGCTCATGGGCGCTTAGCCATTTGGCACTGGCAAAGTTGTCGCTAAGCAGGAAGAACGCCAGGGCACCGAGAATCACCGTGGGAATGCCTTGCAGCAGGAACATCCACTGCCAGCCGGCCAGCCCACCCTGCCCCGAGGCAAAGTGATTAAGAATCCAGCCGGAGAACGGGCTGCCCAGCAGGCCGGATACTGGAATCGCTGACATGAACAGCGCCATGATCCGGCCGCGACGGAACGTCGGAAACCATTGCGAGAGATACAGCACCACACCGGGGAAGAATCCGGCTTCGGCAGCACCGGTAAACAGGCGCAAGGTATAGAAATGCGCGGGAGTCGTGACAAACAACAGACAGGTCGAGAGCACACCCCAGGTGATCATCATCAAAGCAATCCAGCGTCGCGGGCCGAACTTGCTCAGGGCCAGGTTGCTGGGCACGCCGCACAGCACGTAGCCAATGAAGAAGATCCCGGCGCCCAGGCCGTAGACCGTTTCGCTGAACTTCAAGGCGTCGAGCATTTGCAGCTTGGCGAAGCCGACGTTGACCCGGTCCAGATAGTTGAACAGGTAACAGATGAAAATAAACGGGATGAGACGCAAGGTGATGCGTTTGTAGACGGCATTTTTGTCGTCATCGGTTGCCTGAACGGCAGCGGCGCTGTGTGACATGGCGTTCTCTCTATTTATTATGGTTTTGATGGCCCGAGGATAACGTCGATCCACCCTGAAGTTTCGGTCAGGCCAGCGCCGCTGTCTTTGTACGGGGGCACAGCGATTGCGCCTTTGCGCTGTGCCGTTGAACAACACTCATGATCGCCAGGGCTCAGGCAACCTGCGCCACTGCTGTGACTGGCGTCGGCCGCCAACTAAGCGCCATCAGCAAGGCCCCCACTCCGGCCGCCAGTAGGAAACCAAACGCTAGACCGTAGGAGCCCTGCCCGATACTGACCAGCCAACCGATCACCATGGGCCCAATACCGGCGGCGACCTGACCACCAAAGTTGATGATGCCCGAAGCCGTGCCCACCGAACTGTCGGCCAAGTGCTTGAGCGGGATGGCGAACACTGTGCCATAGATCGCCGTGTAACCCACCAGGCTCAGGGTCCAGAAGGTTAGCAGCCAGGGCAGTGAGTCGACGAACATCATAAGGCCGAGGAACACCACCACCATGGCCGCGCCGACGCTCATGAAAATCCGCTCACGACCGTCGCCGACCTTGTCCAGCAGCCAGCCGACACAATTGAGCGCAGCAAAGGCCACCAGGTACGGGACCGACGAAGCGAACCCCACATGCAGGATGTCGATATCCCGGGTCTTGACCAGAAAGCTCGGCATCCACGAAACCAGGCCGATATACACAATATTGCTGAAAAAGAAGATCAGCATGGCCTTGCGTAGCAAGGGTTGACGCAGCAATTCAGCGAACAGCCCTTTGGTTCTGGAACCGGCTACGCGTTTGGGTGAGGGTTTCACGGCAAACCAGAGCATCACCGCCACCCCTACGCCGATGGCGCCGAACACGTGATAGGCGAAGCGCCAGCCATGGGCATGCATCAACGCGGCGATGGCGCCGGTGCCGACGGCGCTGCCTATAAACGAGGCGCCGATGATCAAGGACTTGGCCCTGGCCCGCTGAGGCCGCGGGAAAGCTTCAGCAATAGTGACGGTACTGGCCGGAGCAAAACCGCCCTCGCCGAGGCCGAACAGTACCCGAATTACCACCAGGGCAAAGAACGATCCAGCCATGCCGGTAAGGCTGGTAAATACCGACCAACAGGCGACGCAGAACACCAGCACCGCACGGGAGCCAAAGCGGTCTGCCAGCCAACCGGCAACCAGTTGCATCAACGCGTAACTGATATAGAACGAGCCCAGCAACAGGCCAGCGTCCTTGGCATCGAGGGCAAACTCTTGGGTGATGGGAATAATGGCGATGCTCATGGCCATGCGGTCGGCGTTGGCGAGGATCCACGACAGCAACAAGGTGATGAGCACGAAGCTTTTGTGCCGACTGCTATAGGCCGAGGTCATGGCGCGGGTGGGTGACGGTGTGTTGTTTTCGCTCGTATTCGTCATGGCGGTTTCCACAGATTGGATCAAGAGTGCCAGCGCAGGCTGGTCGTAAGCACTTCCAGGCCGGGCAGCCGGGAAAAACCGCAAAGCGCGTCGAACAGCGGCCGCAGGGCCTGATCACCCACATTGCCTGCGGCGCAGTCACTGAACTTTTGCCATTGCTCCTCGGCACTCAAGGGGTTTTGCGGGCAACCTTTCGGGTAGCTCCAGTACTGTTCGAGGGTGCGGCCGTCCTTCAGCGCAATTCGTGCCAGACAATCACCGCCCCAGGGCAACTGCGCCGCTTGCGGGGAAACCTGCTGCTCATGGCGATGCACCTTCGGCATCAACTGCTGTATTTCAGGGCGCAGCAGTGCTGCGTCGCTGAAATGACCCAGGCGTGGGGCACCATCGAGCAGCGCCACCGCCGCGCAGAAGTTCATGCTGAAGCGCGCTTCGGTCGGCGTGCTCGGCTGCTCATAACGCAGGTTCGCCACCATGAAGCCCGGCAGATACAGATCGACCCTGGCGATCTGCGCGACGCTGAATTCGTGACTTGCGCGCAAGGCCAACAGCGCATCGATGCCCAGGTGACTGGACATGCACGATGGGTAGAGCTTGGCGACCAGACCGAATTTTTCGATGGCCAGTGGCGTAACGGGAAACAGGCGCGCAGGCGCTTCGGCCGTGTGGATATCACCCCCATATAACTGCGCAAATGACCATTGCCCCTGCAACGTATCCTCGCCCCCCGTGATCCCCGACGCGGCGAGCCTTGCCGCCATCACCCCGTGCAGCGCCGCGAAGCCTGCATGCAGGGGCTTGACCATCGAGCCGAACTGGCGCTTGCTGCCCCCGGCAAGGCTGCTGGCGATACTCAATGCATGCACAATGCCGTCTTCATCGAGTTGCAGCAGCACCGCACAGGCCACGGCCACGCCGAGGGTGCCAATGGTCGACGTGGCGTGCCAGCCGGCGGCGTAATGCGCCGGGTTGATCCGCTCGCCGATCTGGGCCTGGATTTCCAGGCCGATGATATAGGCGCGCACGATCGCGGCAGGGGTGGCGCAGATTTCCTCCCCCAGGGCCAGCAGTGCCGGGACCAGCGCGGCGCTGGCATGGGTTATCGGAGGAAAGAAGTTATCGTCGAAATCCAACACATGGGCCGCGCAGCCATTGATCAGGGCCGCCCAGGTCGCAGCCACGGGCCACGGGCTGGTCACGGCGCTGGCACCGCCTCCTTCGCCCGGAAAAGCCCGTCCGGCATTCAGCACCGCCGGCTCCGTACGGCCGCCCAGTAGACAGCCGATTACGTCAGTGATGGCGATCTCGGCTCGTTGCACCGCCAGTTCGGAAAAAACCAGGTTGGCATCGGCGCTCCAGGCAGCCAGTTGCCGGCTCAGGGACAGATTTTCCTCTCCTGTCGGCCGCTGCCCCTCAAGGTCAGAAATGTACGGTTGGATTGATTGCATGGGACGGTTCCGCTGAGTGGGTAAAGGGGCAACTGCCGGAACAACTGTCATGGCAATTGCGTTACACCGAGCCATGCTAAGCTCGCCGCTACAGCGGTCGCGAGGTACAGAAAGCCAATCAAAGGGCGAGGCTGTACTGGTCGTTTACCAGTACAGATAAGGAGAGGTAATGACGCTGATTCGCTTGTCGAGCAATCTGAAAATGTCGTTGGTGGAACAGATCGTCGAGCAACTCAGAGGACTGATCGATCAGGGCACGCTTCGACCGGGCACGAAAATGACGTCGATCCGCCTGTTCGCCCGCCAGCATCAGGTCAGTGCCCATACGGTTACCGAAGCCTATGAGCGCCTGGTCGCTCTGGGGCAGATCGAATCACGGCCGCGAAGCGGTTTTTTCGTCCGACGCGCGCGCCGCACGACGGCCAGGGAGCTCACCCAGAGCCCCATCGCCAAGGCGTTCGATCATCTCTGGCAACTGCGCGCGCATCTGAGCAACGATGATGGTCTGCTCAATGTCAGTTCCGGCCGCCTGCCGCCGCAGTGGCTCGACAGCGACATGCTGCGGGTCAGCCTAAAGTCCGCTGCGACCCGCCTCGATTCAGACCTGATGCAATACGGCGACCCTTACGGCTATCTGCCCCTGCGCAATCTGTTGCAGACACGCCTGAGCGATCTCGGCATTCATACCCCTTCGAGCCAGTTGCTATTGACCGATGGCGCCACCCAGGCCGTGGACTTGATCATGCGTTACCTGCTGCGCCCCGGCGACTCGGTACTGGTCGATGACCCCGGCTATTTCAACCTGTTCAGCAATCTGCAACTGCAAGGAATCGATGCGCTGGCGGTGCCGCGCACCGCCGAGGGCCCGGATATCCAGATACTCGAAGAGCTGGCGCGCAAGCACCGGCCAAAGGTCATGTTCACCCAATCAGTGCTGCATACACCCACCGGTTCCACCACTTCGCCAGGCCACGCCTACCGGATGCTCAGACTGGCGGAGGAATGCGATTTTTATATCGTGGAAAATGACACCTACGCCGACTTCCTCGACGCTCCCGCCACGCGCATCGCGGCATTGGATCAGTTGCATCGGGTGTTTTACGTCGGCAGTTTTTCCAAGACGCTCTCGGCCGCAGCACGGGTCGGCTTTATTGCCGCACCGCAAGGCGCGGTGCGCGACTTGTGCAGCCTGAAAATGATCACCAGTATTGCCAGTAGCCAGATCAACGAAAGACTGGTGTTCCACGCCTTGACTGAAGGCCATTACCGCCGCTCACTGGAACGCCTTCGCACACGCCTCGCCGAGCGTTTGGCCAATACGGAAACGCTGCTGGAAGGGCTGGGTTTCGAACTCTTCTGTCGCCCCCTGGGCGGCAAGTTCGTCTGGGTCCGACATCCCGCCTACGAAAGTTCGGACGAACTCTGGCGTCTTGCCGCCGCCGCGGGGATCGTGCTTGCACCGGGCAAGGTGTTTCGCAGCGGCATGCCGGAAACACCCTGGTTTCGTTTGAATGTGTGCTGCACCGATGAGCCTGCGTTATTAGCCTTTCTGCGGTCGATAGGCGCTGGTACCTGAATCGGGAGGCACCCGGCTGGCAGGTTGAACGCCTTAATTCACCTACTCTATTGAGTCACGCCTGCTGCCGCGGATCGACAGCCTGGAGGCCGGTATCCGCAGCGGCAGTGAGTCGTTGTACGCGCCGGAGGCCGAAGCGTTTTAAGTCAGATCGTGCAATGACTTGCCATTAGGCGGGGTCACGCTGACCTCGCTGAATGTCACCTGCAAGCCACCACGCTCAGGCGTGCAGGCCATGGGCCCGACCCAGTACTGCTCGGCGTGGGGGAATGGTGCAAGGCGAATCAACGGCCAATGCTCGCCATCGGTCGACGCCTGGACCTTGAGTACACCGTTTTGCAGAGTCACCCGCAGCCAGAACCCCGCCGTATTGCCATTGAACAGGCCGGTAGACCAATCGGACACGCCATCAGTGACCACCGTACTGAGGTAAGGCACTCCGTCATTGACCTCGATCGTGATCTTCGCCCAGTGCCCGGCATCGATGCGTACCATCAGCCCGGCCTGATCATAGAGCGCCTTGAAATCGGCAGAAATCCGGGCCTGGGCGGTGAATTCAGGCCCGGTCCTGACCCCGAAGAAATGCCCGGAATCCCGGACAAAACCATAGTGGGTCTCGCGCCAGAAGTCGGTCGCGGCGTCACTGATCAATGTGAGCTGGTCGCCCTGGATCGACCAGCGTTTCGGTTCGTTCAGCCATTCGTACTCGTCGTACATAAAATCTCCCTGAAATAAAAGCTGCTCAACTCATGGGCGAGGTACTCACTATCCTTAATGCCAAACCCTCATAAGGCGCAAGGTCAATGGTGAATTCACCCTCGGCCGTCAAATCGCCCTCGACCCGTTCATTGATGATGTCTACCACCAGGCCGTGGCCGATATCCGGCAAATGCAGGGTTTCAGTGATGGGTTCGGCGCTGAAGTTCAGCGCGGTGATCTGCATGCCTTTCCCGGCTGGCAGCTCGTGAACCATGATCAACAGGCCCGGATGCTGGACATCCGGGATTAGCACCTGGCGACTTGCGGCAATGTCGTAGGCCCGGCGCACGGCGAGGATTTTCTTCAGTTGCGAGGCGAATGATTCAGGGTCCTTCAACTGTTCAGGCAGGCTGCCGTACAGGTTCTGCGCCTTGGGCATCTGGCCGGCAGAAATAATTGCATCCGGGTCGAGATCGACCAGATCGTAGGCGCCGCGGTGAATCCAGCGGGTGTCGCCATCGAGCATCAGGTCCGCCACTTGCTCGGCCGGGAGCGGCAGAGCACCGACCAGATCCCAGCCAGACAAGGCAAATACGCCCGGCTGCATGGCGTTGAACATCACCAACAACAGATGCAACTGACGAATCTGCGGGATATCCGCCGGTGTGATCGCTTGCAAATCCCTGATTCCCAAGGCCGCCGTGATGATGCTGACGGTGGTGCAGGACACGCCATTGGTGACGAATTTCAGGTTATAGGGCGCGTGTTCACCGGCCAGGCGTTCGTACATCTGCTCGCGGATATGCTCGCGCAGGATATTGCCGGGGAAGGTCTGGCCCTGATACAGGAACGTGTCGTGGGCATGCAGGGTCCAGAAATGCACCAGCTCCAGGGTGAGTTCATCGTGGTTCTGCAAGGCATGAATCAACGAAGCGGGATCGATGCCATAGGCATGGACCTGACGCAACATCAGGCGCAGGAACTCGGCGTCCCCCATCAACAGCGCATGTTGATAGGCCGGCCGCGTAATGAAGTCATAGGACAGATCCGCGCCGCCATGGGACATGGAGGCAATATCGTCGATGGTCAGGTTCAGTTCCTGGAAGCTGAAGCCACCGGCCTTGCGGATCGCCCCGCCGAGCAACTGATTGCCGGTAATGGACAGTGGATGGCTTTCCGACCAGACCGTGCCATCCAGCTTGCGCTCGACGCCGAGGAAGCCGTTGGCGTCCAGACGCAGGATCTTCGCGCCCATTACATCGACCGCATGCAGCGCGTCACCAATGATCATCTGCTGCGCGGCGAAACTGGGGTCAAGCCAGTTCAGTGAGGGCTGGCCTTCCTTGAAATAGTGCAGATAAACCCAGCGCCGTGGCTTGCCGTCGACGCCGACTACTACGGGCGTGGTGCTCCAATCGGTCTCCTTGACGCCGGGCTCGAAGAAGATCACCCGCTGCAACTGGCCGACGATGTAATGCTTGTCGCGCAGGGCATCTACCTGCAAGGGGGTAAGGTTTTGCGCATCGCGCCCCGGTTCGACATCAGGCAGCAGCGGCCAGTCTTCTTCGCGGATCTCCACCATATGGTAGAGCCCTGGATAATCTTCATAGGCCATCTCGGCCAGGCGAAAGTCCGCGCCCTTGCCTGTGTGCGACGGAATCACATCGTCGATGATCACGGCGTTGTGCGCAGCGGCGATCCGGGTCAGGTTTTGCAACTGCTCCTCGGTGCCCAGCTCCGGGTCGATGCCGAAGCTGATGCGGTCGAAATTGCCGTCGATGGTCGGGGTGTGTTCCCGCCCCTTGAGGCCGCCGGAGGTTTTCAGCGGGCCGTTGTGAATGCCCTGGATGCCGATTTCCGACAGGGCATGCCAGAGGGCCTCATCGCCCAGCGCTTGCAGCACGGTGCCGCCTTCGCCGGTGATGATCGAGGCGGGATAAGCAGTGAACCATACCGACGCCAGTGCCGACGCGTCTCGTGGTCGGGTTTGCGCGAACGGCCGTTGCCATAATCTTCCTTGCCCGGAATACAAGCGGGTCCGCTGCCGGGCGGCATTGAGCATGGATTGTTCAACCAGCCATGCCACGTAATCCTTGTCCGTCGTCGTCATAAGCACATTCACTCGCAGTCCAGTACATCAGGCCGTCGTACAGAGCAATCATCGCGGCACGAACGGCGCAGGTCGTGCTCATATGAGCCCGCGAGCGCGTAATCGTTGCATCGGATTGGCGTCGGAGTGCGGCTCAGAATCTGCGTCGACCTTGAAATGGGCGATCAGACGATGTACTTCCCGGGTCATTGCAGCCACCTCGTCACTGACCTGCACGGTATGCCGCGCCTCATTGGCATTGCCTTCGCTAAGGCTGCGCAGCTGCAGCGTATTGCGCTCCACGCCCTCCACCACTTGCGCTTGCTGCTCCGTTGCCGAAGCGATTTGCAGGTTATGGTCGATGATCTCGTCCATGTCCCGGGTAATGCCCTGGAAAATATCGGCGGTGCGGGTGACCTCGCCGACCCGGGTCGAGGCGCTGGCGTGACTGCTCTGAATGGTCCTTACCGCGTTGCCGACCTGTTGCTGCAGCTGCTCGATGGTGTACTGGATCTCCCCGGTCAGGGCTTGGGAGCGGATTGCCAGGCTGCGCACCTCGTCAGCCACCACGGCAAAACCCCGGCCTTGCTCGCCGGCCCTGGCCGCCTCGATGGCGGCGTTAAGTGCCAACAGATTGGTCTGTTCGGAAACACTGCGGATCTGCCCCACGGCTTGCGCTATCGCCCTGCTCTGCTCGTCCACCGCCTGGATAGCGAGGATCGACTGGTCCATTTCCTTGAACAGCTGGTTAATCCCATCGGCCGCCGAACTGGCCTGGCGGCTGCCTTCGCGACAGGTATCACCTACCCGCCCGGCCCGCTCTGCCGTGGTCTGGGAGGAACGGCTGACTTCCTGCACGCTGCTGACCAGCTCGCTCATCGAGGTGCCGATCAGCTCCAGCTCGACACCCTGGCGATCGGCACTCTGCTGGCTGGCAGAAGCACTCTGGCTGAGGTCGCCAGCCTTGGTCCGGGTGTCGGACGAGAAGTGGCTGACCTGCACGATCAGCTCGGCGATACCACTGCGCATCCGGTTGAAATCGTCAGCAACATCACCCAGTTCATCCCTGGCACGAACATGCAGGACATTGCCAAGCTCGCCAGCGGCGAAACGGCGCATACCGTCGCGGATGCCGTGAATCGCCTCGCGCACCGAGAGAAAGAAGCCGCCGAACAGATAAAGGATCACCAGCACGATCGCCGCCAGCAGCCCGGCATACCCCAGCAGACGCTCCTGACTGCCCGCGACTCGCTCGCTCAACAGCATCGTACTGTCGTCAATCACCGCACGAAATGCGCCGTCGAGCTTGTCGACACTGGGCTGATAACTGTCGAAACGCGCTTGCCAGAGCGCGATGGAGTTTTCATCATAGCTGCCATTGCGGGAGTAGGGATCGACGATGGTCATCGCGTATTGCGCGCTGGCGGCAAGTGCGGCATCGGCCAACAGGCTGCGCGCCTGAGCGTTGGCAGCACCGCTACGCGCCTCAATATAGGGCTCCAGCAACGCTGGCTGGTTGATCACCGTCGCCCGGGAGGTGGACTCAAGAAAACCATAGGCGCTGACATAGGCGGCATAGCCTCGCGTCTGGGCCAGGGTCGCGTACAGCGGCAGGATCTCGCTGATCAAAAGGTCAGTGGCACGATACAGACGCGGATCACCGTCCATGGTCAGGCGCGAATCCGCGCCGATTTCCTTGAGGGTTGCCAGTTGCGCCTGGGCGGCGCGGGTCTCCTCCACATACAGCGCGCTGAGAACCTGGTTGGCCTGGGGTGCACCCAGGCTGGCCGACGGGTCACCGGTCATGAAACTGCGGGCAGCAAAAGGCGTAGTGGCCAGCCAGTCAGTCACGCGTTGCCCGGCCTGTTCTAGCTGCCTGCGCCCGATCCCGATGGCTGCAACCACATCCGGCTGGTTGCGGGCATGGCTAAGCACATGCAGTGCCGCCAGATCCAGCGCCGCCTTATACACCGGTAGCGCTGCATCGAATGCCTGTAAACCCTGTAACTCCATACGGGCATTCTGCAGTTCCGCCCCCAGGTCAAGCAGCTTGCCCACCGCCAGCCAACCGAACGGCACCATGAACACCAGGAAGATAAGGGAAAACTTGTGCAGATAGCGGGTGCGACTCATCAGTGCCAGGACGGGTGTGAACATGAGCGCTTCCTCGTTAGGACAGGTACGGGCTCATCCTAGCGGTCACCTGCCCCGAGCCTGTTGGAGGCATTGCACAAATGATTGAAGATTTGCGACATGGAGCTCACAAGCTGCTCTCATCTACCAACGCATAATCTTCTGAATCTGCCGACTCTGGGGGGAGCGAATTCATTCGCGAAGAGGCCGGCATATCCAACGTATTTTTAACGCCTGCAATGGCGCCTTCGCGAATGAATTCGCTGCCACAGCATTTGCTCACGTCTCCCGCCGCAGGCCGGTCAGGAATGCAGCAACCCCTCTACCGACTCGATACCCGGCACCGCACAATGAATCCTGCTCATCGTCAGCCATTCCCGGGCCTTGGCAATATCGAATATCTGGCCCTGCTCCATGAGCGTGAGGACCAGTGAATCGGATATTCGATAATGGCCGCACTCCGGGCATTTACGCTCTTCCCAGCTGCCCGCGCAAAAAATTCGCTCTGCCGGCCCCGCACAAATCAGGCAACTCATGAAACCCCTCACTTTTTATTATTAGCTATCTCGGTAATCAACATTATTGATCGGCATCGGTTCACGCCACTATAAACATAACGTTCAAGATTCAAAAGCAATCAACCTCCCCCGCTAAATAGCCATTTTCTATAGTTCTCACGCGCGTGACCATTTGTCGGCTTTGAAAAATTCTCTGAGAACATTTTCAGCCAGCTCCTTATCGGATTAATTGTCCGTTAGCGATAACGGCGAAATAAAAACTCAGTTGATATTGGAGAGCTATCATGGCTACTGATAACAAGAACCCAGGCAATTTTTCCAACGATCGCGAGAAAGCTTCCGAAGCGGGTAAAAAAGGCGGCCAGTCCTCGTCGGGCAGCGGTTTCGCCAATGACCGGCAAAAGGCCTCTGAAGCCGGCAAAAAAGGCGGACAAACCAGTCACAGTGGCGGCCGCCAGTCGTAAGGGCTTTTGACCGGGGCGGCCTGGCCGCCCCTCCTCTGAAGCCCGATGCAGTGAACAGGTGCTGATCATGACTACTCACATCATCAACTTTACCGCCCCCATCAACTCCACAACCTGCGGCCAACTGATCGAAAAAGCCTCAGCAGCCGTGCGTCAGGAAGCAACCCGGTTGATCGTCAATATTGCCACCATGGGAGGTGAATGCAGTTACGGTTTTACGCTCTACAACTTCCTGTTATCCCTGCCGATACCGGTACATACCCATAATCTGGGCACCGTCGAGTCCATGGGCAATATCATCTTTCTCGCCGGACAACATAGAACCGCCTGCCCCCACAGCAAGTTTCTCTTTCACCCTTTCCATTGGCATTTGAACGGCTCGGTCGACCATGCGCGCATGTCTGAATATGCCATGAGCCTGGACTACGACCTGCAGCTGTATGCCCGTATTGTTGCGCAGCGGACCGGCGACGCCAAACAGCCGCTGGAAATCGAGACATACCTGACCGCCGCGCCGCGTATTCTCGATCCCCAACAAGCTCTGGATTGCGCAATGATCCACGCCATCGAACTGCCCGTCTTGACGGGTGACTGCGTCAGCAGCGTAATTCATTCATAGCGACACAGCGCCCCAGACGGACATCAAGGCACCCTCAGGCCCCTGGACAGGATCCGCCGCAGGAAACCCCACTTCGCCGATGCGCCGCAGTGACGGCTGATGATTGGCGGGCTCAGCTCGTTGAATATCATAATTGTCCTGGCCTCGAGGATAGGCCCCCACCACCAGGAAGTCGTCACTCTGCTCAAGACTGCAATGTCCGGTGCCTGCGGGCAGCACCAGTACATCCCCCGCAACCACCTCGATTTCCTGACCCGATGGACCGCCCAACAACAGCCTGGCCTTCCCGCAGGCGACACCAACCACCTCATGGGCCGTGGAATGGTAATGATGAAAATCGAACACCTGTGCGCGCCATTGCGCAGGCCAGTCATGCTCGTTGAACAGCTGCTCCAGGCCTGCTGCCTTGTCGGTAGATGCCAACGGCACGTCCCGGTACAGCAGCACGGGGAAATGACTGTTGGGTATTAAACCGTCATCACTGAACCAGAGTTTCTGCGGTTGCGCGCCGTTCATGATCATTTACCTCTTTATTGCTCTTCAGCTTTCTTCTTTTGCTGGCGCTGAATCTCTTCCTTGCCCACTGACTGCGCGGTGGAGTCGCGCGGCCCTTTGCCCGGCTCATTAGGGCGCAGGGCATCATTATCCCGTTCAACTTCGCCGGGCATATTGGACGGGTCCGGATTTTCCTGCGGTGTCTTTGTGTTGGTCATCATGGAATTCCTTTTATTTAAGGGACTGTCCCCAAGCTGCAACGATCGGTAGACCCTGGGCTTTTTCGTCCGGTTCCATCTGTATGAGTGCCAATGAACCGCCATTCAGCCCCCGGGATTGCCGTACTGGATATACAGCGACCAGGCGCCGAGCAACGACCAGAACACCGCAAAAATCCACGGTGTTCGCAAGGAAAACAGCAGGGATTTGCGGTACCCCGTATGGGTCGACTCACGCTCGCAGAAGAGCGGTGACTCGTCATAGGCAAGCCCCATCAGGGGTTCGCTTTGCAGCAGGTTGGCCTGCTTGTAATGCCAGTGATCGATGATTTCGTAGGCCGCGCGAATACCGGGCCAGGCGTTCAGCGAACTGAGGATGCCCAGCAATGCCAGGAATGGCGGCACTACCAGCGTAAACAGCTTGCCCCACTCGGGATTGAGATTGCCCATGGACGAAGTAAACGCAATGACCAGGAATGACTGGGCGGCCAGATAGGCGTCGGTGCGATTGGCCAGGATGCTGGTTTCGTACTGGATTTCCCGGCGGTAGAAATCCAGGCGCTCCTTGGGCGAACCAAACATCTTGGCGTTATGTTCGGTGAGTTCGTTTTCATCAGCGGCGTGAGTGAGAATTCTGGACACGGACGGCGATTACCTCATTGATCTGCGTTGGGCTTTATTGAATGAGAGCCGACCGGTCGCACTGCTGTTAGTTCGCCGGCAGCCGATCTGCGGCATGTCTTGGCGACGGCGCTTATAAAAATTCTGTTTCGAGTCAGGCCTGAATGACCGTTTAGTTGATGAACTGATAATTTTCTTGAACTTCCTGCGAGAACCATTCGTCGCGCGCCGAAAAACTAAAAGAATCGATTTCCAAATAAGCGCCTCACACTTTATGCAAGCACTACTGCACTCGTATAAAACCGAACATTCAGCCTGAACCGAGGAAGCCACCATGTTTCTACATAACAAGCGTCTGCAATATACCGTTCGTGTCGCCCAGCCCAATCCTGGATTGGCCAACTTGCTGCTGGAACAATTCGGTGGTGCACAAGGCGAACTCGCCGCTGCGGGGCGTTACTTCACCCAGGCACTGGCAGAGGAAGATCCAGGTCGCAAGGATCTGCTGATGGACATTGCAACCGAAGAGCTGAGCCATCTGGAGATCGTCGGCTCCATCATCGTCATGCTTAACAAAGGCGCCAAAGGCCGGTTGGCCGAAGGTGTCGAAGAGGAAGGCGAGTTGTATCGGGCAATCAATGGCGCCGGTAATGATTCCCACATCACCAGCCTGCTGTACGGCGCAGGTGCTCCACTGACCAATTCCGCCGGGGTGCCCTGGTCCGCTGCCTACGTCGACACCATTGGCGAACCTACAGCTGATATGCGCTCCAATATCGCGGCCGAATCCCGGGCCAAGATCGTTTACGAGCGCCTGATGAATGTGACCGACGATCCGGGCGTCAAAGAAGCGCTGGGGTTCCTGATGACTCGGGAAATCGCCCACCAGCTCTCCTTCGAAAAGGCACTGCACGCCATCCAGCCAAACTTTCCACAGGGCAAGCTCCCCGGCATGCCCGAGTTTACCAACACTTATTTCAGTATGTCGGGCGAGCCGAATGTGCGCGGTCCATGGAATCAAGGCGATCAATGGGAATACGTGGAAAATCCACAGCCTGCGGTGGACGGCGGCGACGGCTCGGCCAGTGTGACGCTGTCGGCAAAAGACCAGGAGTTGCTGGAACAGATGAAGCTGCGAACTCAGTCCAATCCGGATGCTGATCCGGTCACCGGGGCAGATCTGGGGTCGGGCATGGTCCAGGGCAAGGATGACTAAAAGCGCTGCAACCGTCCGCGTGGCGGTTGCTCTATTTTTTCGCTGGAGACTGACAAAGTGCTGATAACAGATGAAACCCTGGAAGACAACATCAACCCCCACCGCAGATTTGCAACAACTTTGAGTCGCTTCGAGATTGCAGCTCGCCAAGTGCGCAGGGGTTTTAAGGTCTCGATGGCGGTCAATGTATTCGGCGTAGGTACAGTGTTGCCAAACGATCTACCGAAAACAACGCAGACGCGCAAAACCAAGTGACTGACGGATACAAACGCGCCATGGACGGCCTTATGCAGAACTTACATACCCCGACTCAAGCTGACCCGCCCGCCAGTAAGTGCCGATGAAGCTACGGCAAAAACATCATCTATGAAGTGCTGTTCCTTGCTGCCGGGTTCTCACCCGCCGCTCTAATGCTTGGGGCAAAAACATTTGTAAAACGGAGAACTCATCAATGAGAGCACTCACCTATCACGGCGCCCATGACGTCAGAGTGGACACCGTAGCCGACCCAGTGATTGAAGCGCCGGACGACATCATCCTGCGTGTCACCGCCACAGCGATCTGTGGGTCGGACCTGCATCTGTATCGCGGTAAGATCCCGTCGGTTGAGAACGGCGACATTTTCGGCCATGAGTTCATGGGTATCGTTGAAGAAACCGGCTCAGAAGTGACTGCCGTTCAACGCGGCGACCGGGTCGTTATCCCTTTTGTAATCGCCTGCGGTGATTGTTTTTTCTGCCAGCAGGACCTGTTCGCCGCCTGTGAGACAACCAATACCGGGCGTGGCGCCATTCTCAACAAAAAGGCCATCCCACCGGGCGCCGCGTTGTTCGGCTTCAGTCACTTGTACGGCGGGATCCCCGGCGGTCAGGCCGAGTACGTCAGGGTGCCAAAGGCCAACACCGGACCATTCAAGGTGCCAGGGACCCTGGCCGACGAAAAGGTGTTGTTTCTTTCGGACATCCTGCCTACCGCCTTTCAGGCGGTCAGCAATACCGGGATTGGTCAGGGCTCGAGCATCGCAATCTTCGGCGCCGGCCCCGTCGGTCTGCTCAGCGCAGCCTGCGCGAGAATGCTCGGCGCGGAACGCATTTTCATGGTCGACCACCATGCCTACCGCCTTTCCTATGCGCAGAGCACCTACGGCGTAATCCCGATCAACTTCGATGAGGATGATGACCCGGCCGACACCATCATCCGCCAGACTCCGGGCATGCGTGGCGTCGATGGTGTAGTGGACGCGGTCGGCTTCGAAGCCAAGGGCAGTGCCACCGAAACGCTACTGACCACACTCAAACTGGAAGGCAGCAGCGGCAAGGCATTGCGCCAGTGCATCGCAGCCGTAAGACGTGGCGGGGTGGTCAGCGTGCCTGGGGTATATGCAGGTTTTATCCACGGTTTCCTGTTCGGCGATGCGTTCGACAAAGGACTGACATTCAAGATGGGCCAGACCCATGTGCAGCGTTTCCTCCCCGAACTGCTGCAGCACATCGAGGCCGGTCGCCTGTCGCCTGAAGCCATCATTACCCATCGGATGTCCCTTGAAGATGCAGCTCTGGGCTACGCGCTCTTTGACAAGAAAGAAGAGGATTGCCGCAAGGTGATTCTGACACCGGGCTCCTCTACCATCGTAGTGCCCGAGCCTGAAACCATGATGGGCCAGCCGGCCATGTGAATACGCTAAAACCTGTTGAATCCGTGCAAGACTGTGGCAGCGAATTCATTCGCGAAAGCAGTCTTGCAGACGACACAAATGCGACGCCTGCAGTGGCCTGTTAACCCATGAATTCGCTGCCATAGTTTGGGTCCCGCCTGTCCGGTGTCTGCTGCGTCGCAGCATTACGTTTGAGACAGCGCGGGATTACCGGCGGCCGAGATGTTTATTGCTCGGTATCAAGCCGCAAGCTTTTTCGCTTCATCGACACCGGCGCTGGTCAATTTGATAGGAAACTCCAGAGATGAAGTCTGGTGCTCTGCCGCCAATGGCTTGCCCTGGATAAAGTTTCGCTCCTGGAAACTTTTGATAATGGCCAATACGGCTTTTTCACCGCGATAGTTATCCAGTATTTCCTTGCCGAGACCGCTTGGGTGGGCATGCAACAGTCGGGTCAATACTTCGCGTTCCAGCTCATGATCACTCATGAATACCTCCGGGGCATGGTTTCATTGGGGTTTCAGATTGGATACCTCAAAGTCGCTTGAGTGCATTGGCAATGACAGGCGGTCATGAGCACGCGCCTCATCACCACGATCAGCACTCAGCGTGGCAAGCTTTTTTACGCCCATTTTTGGTGCGCGCTCATCCATGCCGCAGAGGGAGAAAACCTGGTCCACAGGCGCTGCTTCACGGAAAACACTGGCGTCAGGCCAGCAACGCCACTACATTTTTACCATAGCCGCCGCAAAGGTTTGCGCGCGCCGAATCCGCCTCATGTGTTTCACGCATAGGCCATGCTCAAACGTCATAACCCTGTGTTTTCCCACATGGTAGTCTCGCCGCCACTTTTGAATTGGCATTGATCGTTTTTCGATGATGACCAGAACCAGGAAACATCATGTCCAGAATCTCCCACTCAGCGTTGCGCCGTAATTTCCGAGAGCTGCTGGCCTCGCAGAAATGCTTTGAAACTGCCTCGGTATTCGACCCGATGTCCGCGCGCATTGCCGGGGACCTGGGTTTTGAGGTCGGCATCCTGGGCGGTTCGGTGGCGTCGTTGCAGGTATTGGCAGCGCCGGACTTTGCCCTGATTACCCTGAGTGAATTCGTCGAGCAGGCCACGCGCATCGGTCGTGTGGCGCAACTGCCTTTCATCGCCGACGCCGATCACGGTTACGGTAATGCCCTGAACGTCATGCGTACCGTCGAAGAACTCGAGCGCGCAGGCGTAGCGGCCCTGACCATCGAAGATACCCTGCTACCTGCGCAATTCGGCCGCAAATCCACCGACCTGATCGCCATCGAAGAAGGTATCGGCAAGGTAAAGGCTGCACTCGAAGCCCGTGTCGATCCCGAGCTGTCTATCATTGCCCGCACCAACGCTGGCGTGCTTTCTGTCGAAGACGCCATTCTGCGCACCCAGGCCTACGAGAAAGCCGGTGCCGACGGCATCTGCATCGTCGGCATCAAGGACGTCGACCATCTGCGGCAGATTTCGGAAAAACTCAGTGTACCGCTGATGCTGGTGACCTATGGCAATCCCAAGCTCACTGACATGCAACTGCTGGCGAGCCTGGGTGTGCGCGTCGTGGTAGCCGGCCATGGTGCCTACTTCGCTGCAATCAAAGCGACTTACGACAGCCTGCGCGCGCAGCGTCAGATCACCCACAGCACCTCGAATCTCAGCGCTACCGAACTGACCCACACCTACACCCTGCCTGAAAGCTATGTGGCCTGGGCGAAAGAGTTTATGGATGTGCAGGAGTAACGCTCACCCTTTGCCGCTCTCGTATGCCGTAGCGCAGAGCTGCCGGGCCGCCCACGGGGTGGAGTATGTGGGAACGAATTCATTCGCGAAGGCGGTGTTTCAGACGCCAACACTGCGTCGACTGTCCTCTTCGCGAATGAAATCGCTCCCCCAGCAATGGTATTTAGTCAGCTGATTATCGCCACCAAGGCGGCTCCTGCAGCTTTAATGTTCCCCACCATCAGCGCGCCGAAAAATGCCGCACATGAGCATGCAGCTGACCGGCCAGGTCGGAGAGGTTGATGCTCGAATCATTCACTTCATTGGCGCTGACGGCATTGTCATTGGCCAGGTTGCGGATCTTCTCCACACGCTCACTGATGTCCTGGGCGACCACTGCCTGCTGTTCAGCAGCACTGGCGATCTGGATGGACATGGTGCTGATGGTCTGGTTGGTCGCAGTGATGCGATCCAACACTTCGCTGGCGCTCTCTGCCCGACGAGCGCCTGTCTCAGCCTGAATGCTGCTCTGGTTCATGACCTCCACGGCCTTTTGCGCACTGGCCTGCAGGCGCTCGATCATGGCCTGGATTTCCATAGTCGACGACTGTGTACGCTGGGCCAGGCTGCGCACCTCGTCCGCGACCACGGCAAATCCGCGTCCCTGCTCCCCTGCCCTGGCCGCTTCGATCGCGGCGTTCAAGGCCAACAGGTTGGTCTGGTCGGCAATACCGCGGATGGCTTCGAGAATGCCGCCAATACTGGCAGTATCGCCGGCAACCGCACGGACCACGTCCGATGCTCCGGATATATCCACCGACAACTGCTGAATGGTGCCAACCATTTGCCCCACCATCCGTTGGCCGTCGGCGGCAGCGCTGTCTGCCTCGCGTGCGGTGGAGGCTGCTTCGGCGGCATGTCTTGCAACTTCATGCACGGTCGCAGCCATTTCGTTAATGGCTGCGGAAACTTCGGTGGTGTGGAGTTCCTGCTGACGGATATTGGCTTGAGTATTGAGAGTTGCACGGTTCAACTGACCGGAAGATACCTGCAGTTGCTCGCTGGAGGAAATCACACTGCCCACCACTTCCTTCAAGCTTTTGACCATCTTGTGGAAGGCGCTGGACAGCTCGCCGAAATCCCCCTGAGTGTTGGGGTCCATGCTGATATTCAGATTGCCACTGGCGACCTTGCTGGCGTCGTCGGTCAGGCGCTCCAGGGCGCCACTGACCTTGCGCCGAATCGCCAGAATACCGATTACCGCAACGATGATCAGCAGGATGACCAAAGCGATGACCGCGTACATGTAACTTTCGCCAAGATTGCGAAGTTGGGTGACTTCACCCGAGGTGCGTTTTTCCAGAAGTTGAAAGAAATCATCTACCGGATGCATGATCTTGGCTTTTTCAGCGAAATATTGCGGACTGTACACCTGCATCAAAGGCTGATTCGCTCCACCGGCAACGGCCCCGCCCTGTTTTCGCACGGCATCCATGGCTTGGGTTTCCAGCGTCACCAGACCATTGGATTTACCTTCGGCCTCGGTCAACTTGTCGAACTCGGCGCTATTGAAGCCCTGCTGTCGCATTAGCTCTTTGAGTGCAACGGTGTCGCCATTGCCACGTGGCGCAGATTCGTTGGCCAATAAAAAGTCCAGGTACGGCCGTTGATAATCCACGGGGCGTGCGAGTTTGCCGTTACGTATATCCAGAATGTCATTATAGCGCTTCGCATAATCGGGATTACCTGTGACCACGAACGCCCGCGCCATTTGCGTCAGGTCATCCGAACTCTGACGCAACTGGTCGGCCAGCAGGTAGGACTGATAGCGGTTGTCCTGGCGGTCGCTGAGGGCGAGCTGGTTGTTGACCAGCAGCAGGATCAAACCGCACAGCAAGGCTGCGCAGCCAATGATGAGGAAGAAAATGAGATTGAAAAACCGTTGGATGGACATCGTATGGGGCACTCTTTATCAATGAATTTAAGTAGTTGCAGATACGCCCGCCGTCTCGACAAGATCAATCGCAGAATGGTTATTGTCCAAATGGTCAGGTTATAGTTATGTTTTTTTGGACTCGCGAAAAACACCGCTAACATAGGGGATATCTGTGAGCGCCGCAATATATTACCAACGTTTTAAAGCCACCCGATAACCGAAGAAAAAACACTCTGCGTCAACTTATAGCGTTATGCATAAGTTGATTACTATTTTACAATTTGCTGCTGGCGAGCTGAAGTCCAGTCAACTTTTTCCACTCAATGGATGTGCGAAATGACCGCGCCCGATAATACATCCGCGCCCTTCCTCAAGCCCGGCGAGACGGTCGTGCTTTTCGATGGTGTCTGCAAACTTTGCAATGGCTCGGCCCGATTCATCATTGAGCATGATCACCAACAGCGGATCAAACTGGCCACGGTGCAATCGCCCGAAGGCCAGGCACTGCTGGCCTGGGCCGCCCTGCCCCTGGACCATTTCGACACCATGGCAGTCATCCGCGACAACCATCTGTTCCTGCGCTCAGATGGTTTTCTGGCGATCGTCGGGGACTTTTCCGCGCCCTGGCGCTGGCTACAACTTGCCCGTTTCATCCCGCGCAGCTGGCGCGACTGGGTCTATGACCGCATCGCGCGCAATCGCTATCGCTGGTTTGGTCGCTATGACACCTGTCTGATGCCATCGCCAGAGCACGAGCGACGTTTCCTCAAGGCACTGCCCGACAGCACTACCGAGCCGCGCTGACCATTGCCCGCAGCAGTACCGCGCAGCCCGCCGCGAGATCTTCCGGCGTGGCGTTTTCGATCTCGTTGTGACTGATACCGCCTTCACAAGGAACGAAGATCATACCCGCCGGCCCGAGTTCGGCGATGAATATCGCGTCATGCCCTGCGCCACTGACGATGTCCATATGGCTCAGACCCAGCTGCTCGGCACCTTGGCGCACAGCGTCAACACACAGTGGCGCAAAGTCCAGTGGCGGGAAGTCCGCAGTTGGCGTCAGCTCGAAGCTCAGACCGTGGCGTTTGCAAGTCTGCTCGATGACTTCACGCAAGTCGTCGACCATCTTTTGCAACTTGTCCCCGTGCAGGTGACGAAAATCGATGGTCATTTTCACTTCACCGGGAATCACGTTACGTGAGCCGGGATGGATGTTCAGGCAGCCCACCGTACCGCAGGCATGGGGCTGGCTGGCCAGGGCGATGCGGTTCACCGCCGTGACCACATCGGCAGCGCCTACCAACGCGTCCTTGCGCAATGACATGGGCGTCGGCCCGGCATGGGCCTCGACACCGCTCAAGGTCAGGTCGAACCATTTCTGTCCCAGGCAGCCCATGACGACGCCGATGGTCTTGCGCTGATCCTCAAGAATCGGGCCTTGCTCGATATGCGCCTCGAAGTAGGCGCCCACCGGATGCCCGAGCACCGGGCGGCTGCCGGCGTAGCCGATGCGCTGCAATTCCTCGCCCACCCCCAGGCCTTGTTCATCCTGCTTGGCCAGGGTCTCGGCCAGATCGAGTTTGCCGGCGAACACTCCCGAGCCCATCATGCAGGGAGGAAAGCGCGAGCCCTCTTCGTTGGTCCAGACCACTACTTCAATGGGGGCCTCGGTTTCCAGGTCCAGATCATTGAGGGTGCGGATCACCTCCAGTCCTGCCATGACCCCGAAGCAGCCGTCGAATTTTCCACCTGTGGGCTGCGTGTCGATATGGCTGCCGGTCATTACCGGGGCGCGCTGCGGATCCCGACCGGGGCGTCGGGCAAAAATATTGCCGATGGCGTCGATGCTCACGCTGCAACCAGCCTGTTCACACCACTGTACGAACAGATCCCGGGCCTGGCGATCGAGGTCCGTCAGCGCCAGACGACACACACCGCCTTTTACCGTGGCACCCAATTGCGCCAGGTCCATGAGCGACTGCCAGAGGCGCTGGCTATTGATCAGCGGCGCGTTGCTGTCGAAGGCTGCATGGGGATTGAGTCGAGTATTCATAAGGGGCTCCCGGCAATTGCCACGGCCAGACGCACAAGGCTCAGATCACTGCCTCTGGGTCCCATCAACGAGATGCCCAGGGGGGCACCGTCCTTGATGGTCAACGGCATGTTCAATTGTGGCGTGCGGCATAACACGGAAATCGCCAGCAGGTGATGGGAGATTTGCCGGGTCTCTTCGATTTCTTCATCCCTGGCGGTCAGCAAGGGTGCAATATCCGGCACCGTGGGCATCACCAATACTCTGTTGCCCAGCAGCGCTTTCCAGCGCGCCGCAAAGTCTTCGCGAAAGGCGCAGGCGTTTTCATACTGCTCATCGGTGACGGCCTTGGCCCAGGCAAAGCGTGCCGCGACATCCGGGCCAAGGGTCAGGCCTTCGCGCTCAATGAGTTCGCCCTGGGCCAGCCAGGCTTCGCGCCCCTGGATATAACGGAACGCCCAGTAAGCCTCCTTCAACGATGGCAGCTCGCCGGTCAGCTTGTACAACGGTCCACTGTGGGCGCCGATCCGGGCGATGGCCGGTGCCAGTGCATCCAGAGAGGCGGCAGGCAACAGAGCAAACAGCTCATCACAGATCAGCAGCTCGGGAACGTCGGGCAATGGCTGCGGGTCGTCGCCCAACAGGCACTCGCCGACCTGGCCGAACAAGGTTGCGTCACGGGTGAAGTAACCGGCAGTGTCCATGCTTTCACAGAGTGCCTGGGTTTTTTCCAGGGAAATGCGCCCGTGGCTGGGACGCAGTCCGAACAGGCCGCAGTAGCTGGCAGGGGTACGCACCGAACCGCCGGTATCGCTGCCCATGGCGAAATCGCACAAACCGTTGGAAACCGCCGACGCCGAGCCGGAAGAGGAGCCCCCGGGAATGCGGTCATGGGCTGCACCGTTGCGCGGCGTGCCGTAATGGGCATTCTTGCCGCTCATGGAGAACGCCATCTCGTTGGTATGGGCCTTGCCGATCAATTCAGCACCCGCATCCAGCAGGCGCTGAATCACCGGCGCTGTAGCGGTCTTGATTCCGGACATGGCCAGCACGTGGGGGTTGCCACCCCCGGTCGGGTAACCGGCGACATCGAACAGATCCTTGGCGGCAAAGGTATAGCCCGCCAGAGGCCCGCTTGCCGCACGGGGCACATCAACAGCCGGATAAGGCATGAAGGCAAACGCAGAATCGCTCATGACAAAGTCTCGCGAGAAAGTTGAACAGGCACCTGGTTCCAGTGATGGCAGCTCACTGAGTGTTCGGCAATGACGTCTTCGATGGCGGGCACCTGGCGCTGACACAGTTCGCTGGCCAACAAGCAGCGCGGAGCAAAGGCGCAACCGACCGGCAGATTGGCCAGGTCTGGCGGTGCCCCGGGAATACTGGTCAGGCGCTCGCCTTTGCGCAGCCCGTCCTTTGGCCGCGTGCCCAGAAGCACACGGGTATAGGGGTGCTGCGGGTTGTTCAGGAGTTCCGCAAGAGGCGCCTGCTCGACGATACGCCCGCCATACATCACCGCGACCCGGTCGGCGACTTCCACGGCGGCGCCGATGTCGTGGGTGACGAAAATGATCGACAGGCCCAGGGCCTGCTGCAATTCGCGCAACAGGATCAGAATCTGGATCTGCACCGTGGCGTCGAGGGCCGTAGTCGGCTCGTCCGCCAGTAGCAGCTTGGGCTGGCATGACAGCGCCAGAGCGATCATTGCCCGCTGCCGCATGCCCCCGGACATCTCGTGGGGATAGGCGTCCAGACGCAGTTCGGGACTGGGGATGCGCACCCGGTGCAAGGCCTCCACCGCTGCCGCGCGCGCCTCTGCATGAGACATGGGCTGATGGCGGCGCAGGGCTTCGATAATCTGCTGACCAATGGTGTAGACCGGGTCCAGTGCCAGCAGCGGCTCCTGAAAGATCATTGCTGCTATCGGCCCGCGCAGCGCCTGCAATTGTTTGGAGGACAGGGCCATAAGGTCCTGCCCGGCAATCTTGATGTGACCCTCGATTCGGGTGGTACGTTCAGAGTGCAAGCGCATCAGGGCGCGCAGGGTCACGCTCTTGCCGGAGCCGGACTCGCCGATCAAGGCCAGCACTTCACCCCGTGCCACTTGCAGACTCACGCCGTTGACGGCCGACAGGGTCTGACCGCCGCGCTTGAAACGCACCTTGAGGTCGCGCACGTCGACCATGGGTTGTTCGCTCATGCCTGCGCTCCCTGGTAAATCAGTTCGGCCGCCGGACTGCGGCTATGCCCTGCCCCCGGTTTGACCATCAGGCAGGCGGCGTAATGCTCGTCGTCGATCAAGGTCAAGGGTGCGGCGGTTTGTGCGCAAATGGCCTCGGCATGAGGGCAACGGGTATGAAAGCGACAGCCTGAGGGCGGGTCGATGGGGCTCGGTGGATCACCGGACAAGGGTGAAACCAGTGTGCGCTGTGCCGGATCCATGGACGGCATCGACGTCAGCAACGCGCGGGTATAGGGATGCTGCGCCGAGGCAAACAGTGACTCGGCCGGGCCGACTTCAACGATCTCGCCCAGGTACATGACAATAATCCGGTCGGACAGATACCGCACCACATGCAGGTCATGGCTGATGAATACGTAAGTCAGTTGCAGGCTGTCCTTGAGATCAAGCAACAGGTTGAGGACCTGGGCTTCCACAGACTTGTCCAGGGCGGAAACTGCCTCATCGAGAATCACCAGACGCGGATCTACTGCCAGAGCTCGGGCGATGTTCACCCGCTGACGCTGCCCCCCGGACAGCTCATGGGCGTAACGCCCGGCGAAACGCGTGGGCTCCAGCCCTACCCGGCCCAGCAGGTCGCGAGCGCGTTGCAGTGATTCACGCTGGCTGATGCCATGCACCGAAGGCCCGAACGCCACCGATTGCTCCATGGTCATGCGCGGATTGAGGGAAGAGTAGCTGTCCTGAAACACCATCTGCACCTGACGCCGGTAATCGCGCAACGGTAACTGATGGCCGCCAACGGTCATTGCATCGAACACCAGCTCGCCACTGTCATGCTCAATCAACTGCATGAGCAGCCGGGCCGTGGTCGACTTGCCGCAACCGGACTCGCCGACTACGCCGAGGGTTTCGCCCTTGCGCACGACAAAATCGATGCCATCCACCGCGCGTACGACGCTACGCTTGCCCAGCGCGCCCTTTACCGGGAAGTGTTTGACCAGTTTCGTCACCGTCAGCAGTGGCTGCGCAGGGCCGCCAATATCAAGCTGGGTCATGCTCAACTCCTGATTGCCATGGCCGCCCGCAAGCGATCGGCGAGCACATTGAAAGAGATCGAGGTGATAAAGATCATCGCGCCGGGCAACGCCGACACCAAAGGTTGGGTGTAGATGGCCGTGCGCAGGGTGTTGAGCATCAAACCCCACTCCGGCTCCGGTGGGGTCACCCCAAGCCCGAGGAACGACAAACCCGAGGCGAGAATCATCGATACTGAAATCAGGCCGGTGGCAAAGACGAAGATAGGCCCCAGCACGTTGCCCAGCACCTGGGTGCGAATGATGGTGAACGCTCCCGCCCCGGATGCCCGTGCAGCCTCGATGTAATCGCGGTTGCGCACTTGGGTGGTGACGCTTTCGGCGATCCGCGCCACTTGCGGCACGAACACCAGGGTCAGCGACAGCAGCGCGTTATTGACCCCGGCCCCCAAGGCGCCGGAAAAGGCAATGGCCAACAGCACTGAAGGGAAGGCATAGAAGACATCCACACTGCGCATGATCAGGCTGTTCAGGCGGCCGCCGAAGTAACCGGCAATCACGCCGATGGCGCCACCGATGAAGAAGGCGAGGATCACCGGGGTGATGCCCATGAACAGCGACAGCCGTGCCCCCAACATCAGGCGTGACAGCAAATCCCGGCCCAACTCATCGGTGCCCAGCGGAAAACCCTGGGTGCCAATGGGTTTGAGACGCTTGAACATCGAGGTGGTGAACGGATCTCCGGGAACGATCCACGGCCCAAGCAGCGCCAGAATCAGCAGCACCAGAATCACCGCAGCGACGGCCAGGGCCACCGGATCGCGACGCACCCGGCCGAATACTTCACGCCAGTAGCCCGGCGAACTTTCAACCGGGGCAATGACCGGGGTGGAGGTACGCAGCATTGACAGATTCATGCTCAGCCCCTTTTGATTCGTGGATCGAGCAACGTCTGGAGAATATCCACCAGCAGGTTGAGCACGACAAAAAACAGCGCCAGGACCCAGATCGTGCCCTGCAACAACGGTAGATCACGCTGGAAAATCGCCGAGTTGAGCAGCAGGCCAGTGCCCGGCCAGGCAAAGACGGTTTCCACCAGGATCGAGCCGCCCATCAGGTAGCCGATCTGCAGACCCATCACCGCCATGGCCGTGGGCGCAGCATTCTTCACCACATGCAGGAACAGTCCCCATTCGCCCAGCCCCTTGGCGCGCAGGCCAATGATGAACTCCTGGGACAGGGTTTCAGCTACCTGGGCGCGCACGGTGCGGGCGATGATGCCGGTGGGAATCACTGACAGGGTAATCGCGGGCAGGATCATGAATTGCAAGTGCGCCCAGTCCCATGCCCACGCCAGCTGACCCATGGGGCCGCCGCCGGTCGCGGGCAGCCAGCTCAACTGTGAGGAAAAGACGATCACCATCAGCATGCCCAGCCAGTAGTGCGGCACGCTGACGCCGATGGCCGAACAGGCAGATGCGATGCGGTCCAGCCAGCTGTCCTGAAAGTAACCACCGACAAAGCCGAACAGACTGCCGAGCACGAAGCCGATCAAGGTCGCGAGGATCGCCAGGCGCAGGGAGTAACTCACGGCACCGAGCACTTCGCCGGCGACCGGGCGGCCACTGGCAATGGACATGCCCAGATCACCCTGCACCGCATGCCAGACCCACAGGCCGAATTGCACCGGCAGCGGCTTATCGAAGCCATAGGCCTGAATCAACTGTTCACGCAGGGCTTCAGAAGCATCCGGCGGCATCACCGATACCAGGGGATCACCGGGGGCCATGTGCACGAGCATGAAACACACCAGTGCCACGCCCAACAGAATTGGCGTCGTCAACAACAGACGACGCAGGACATAGGCAAGCATAAGGTCGGTTCCTGTCAGTCAGGGGGCAGGCACGTTTTCGTGGGAGCGAATTCATTCGCGAATACGGTCTGCCAGTCACCGCGATGGTGAATGTGCCGACCTCTTTGCGGATGAGTCCGCTCCCACACATGCGGTTATCAATCCTGCTTGGAGACCAACGCGAGATCGATCAGCCAGCTCTGGGCCGGCACCACGCCACTGACCTTCGGCGAAATGGCCCGCGGGCCCATGTCGTGGGCGACGTACAGGAACGGAACCTCGTCGACGATGGCCGCGTTGAGCTTGCCCGCCGCTTCATCCAGTGCCTTGGGCTCGAACGAGTTGCGCACGGAGGTGATCAGCTCCTCGACTTTCGGTGTGCTGAAGTAGCCCCAGTTGTTTGAAACTGGCGGGAAAGCCTTGGCGCTGGCGAAACGGACCATGCCGAAATACGGATCCATGACTGCTGCACTGACGTTGATGGCATTGGCGCCCTGGGCGGCCGGGTCCTTGGCGCCGAGGCGCCATCCGCTGAACAGGGTGTTCCATTCGGTCACGGCGATATCGACGTCGAAGTAACAGTTTTTCAGGCTCTGCTGAATGTATTCGTTCATCGGCAGCGGTTGCATCTGTCCGGAACCGGAGGCAGACGTCAGCACCTTGACCTTGACCGGATGGTCCTTGCTGAAACCGGCATCGGCCATGAGTTTTTGCGCGGCAGGCTGATCGAAGCGGATCTTGAAGTCAGGGTTGCCGTACCAGGGCGAATCTTTCTCGTAGGTGCCGGTGGCTTCCTGCATATAGCCGCCGAGATAGGCTTTGAGTTCGCTGCGGTCCAGGCACAGGTTGGCGGCCTGGCGCACGCGCTTGTCCAGCCATGGCGAGCCGGGCGCGAAGGAGAACTGCCACGGCCAGATATGCGGCTGGGCGTTGGCGTAGATCTTGAATTTCTTGCTCTTGATCTGATCCATGGCGTCCGGCGCCGGCGCTTCGATCCAGTCAACCTGCCCTGACAGCAAGGCCGCAGTACGCGCGTTGGCCTCAGGCAGCGGGATCAGTACTACGTGATCGACCTTGGGCACACGCTTGGGATCCCAATAGCCCGCATTCTTGTCCAGCACCAGTTCCTGGCGCGGCACCATGCGGTCCATCTTGAACGGGCCGGTGCCTACCGAGTGGCCAGCAAAGGCAGTCCAGGCCAGCTTGGAGCGCTCGGCCGGGTCAGTGACGGTTGCCGGCACGGCGGCAAAATCTTTCTGCCAGGCCGTGGGCGAAGCCATGAACAGGTTGGTCAGGTTGAACGGCAGCACCGCATCCGGCTCACTGGTGGTCAGGACGACGGTCAGGTCATCGATCTTCTGTGCGCTTTTGAGCGTCGGCATCCGCGACACGGTCACGCCAATCTGCCCCGGGGCGAATTGTGGTGCCTGCTTGTCCAGCACCTTGTTGACGTTCCATACCACGGCATCGGCATTGAACGGTGTGCCGTCATGGAACTTGACCCCCGGACGCAACTTGAACACCCATTGCGTGTGGTCATCGGGCTTCACCGCCCATTCGGTGGCCAGGCCCGGGACCAATGAGCTGGGCTTTTCGCTCTGGGAAAGATCCCACTCCACCAGGGAGTCGAACATGGTGATACCGGTGAAACGGTTGCCTTCATAACCTTGATCCGGCTGACCGTGGGTCAGCGGAATATCGGCGGCGGTCATGGCGATCCGCAACGTGCTTTCAGCCATGGCGGTGAGTGGCGACAGGGTGCCCATCACTACCGAAGAGGCCAGTGCCAGTCGGGTAAAACTACGTGCGCGAAATGCTGAAGCAAGCGTCATGGCAAGTTTCCCATCAGTCAGGTAAGCAGAGCTGACAGGGTCAAGGCAATGCTCATACCAACTTGAATCGCTGTTCTGTAGAACGCTTACCCGACTGCCAGGATTGGCCTATTTTTCAGAGAGTTATGAGTCATCAAAAATTGAAAATTTTCTTCACCCAAACGTTTGGGTAGCGTTGCCCAAACGTTTGTGCAATCTTTTGGTACGCCGCGCTCCATCCTGGCGCAAACGTGTTGTCCGCCTTCCACGGGCAGCCCAATCTGTGCATACACATCGCCAAATGCGAGTATTTGCGCCCTGCTCTTCTGCGTTTTCAGGCACCCCATGAACAGACGTCCGGCTACGCTGCGCGGTATCGCCCAACAACTCAACGTGCATGTGTCCACGGTCTCGCGGGTGCTCAATGGCAGCCTCGATCACGCCGGACGCGCCGCCTCCAAGGAAACCATCGAGCGTATTCGCGCGCTGGCGGCAAGCCTGGACTATCAGCCCAACACACACGCCCGCACCCTCAAGACCCGACACAGCCGCGAGATTGCCATCCTGGTACCAAGGCTGTCGGACATTGTCCTGGCCACGGTGTACGAAGGCATCGATGAGGCCGCCAGTGCCCGGCGCTACACTTCGTTCGTCGCCAATACCCTGGACCGCCCCGAACGCCAGCGCGAACTGGCAGAGCGCGCGCTGGCGCGCAACGTCGAGGGTTTGATCATCAGTGATGTGCATTGCACCGCAGAGCCGGGCTTTCTTGAAGAACTGGAACAGCGCCAGGTGCCCTTCGTATTGGTCAGCCGCAGACGCGGCCAGCACTGCTCGATCACGGCAGACGATGAAATGGGCGGACGCCTGGCCGCTGAACACCTCTTCGCCCAGGGTCACACCCGGGTTGCGGTGATTGCGGGCGAAGCCCATAGCAGCAACGCCCGGGAACGCACAGCCAGTTTCGTCGAGTATTACCGCGAGCGCGGGATCGATATCGCGCCTGAACGGATCATTACCGGTCACTTCGATACCCAGGCGGGCTTCAGCATTGGTGAACAGTTATTGGCTCATCCGCAGCCACCCACGGCGATCTTCGCGGTCAACGATTTCCTCGCCATTGGCCTGTTCGGCGCCATGAGCAATCGCGGCCTGACGGTTGGCCGCGATATTGCCGTTGTCGGCTACAACGACACGCCCCTGGCGGCGCACCTGCAACTGACCAGTATCAGTACCAGCATGCATGCACAGGGTGTGTGCGCCGTGGAAACGCTCCTGAAGCGAATTGCCGGCGAACCGGTGCAGTCTCACCGCTTCCCCGTGGTCCTGACGGTACGCGGCAGCAGCGTGCAACCTCGGGTCATCAGCTCCAGCTGATACTCAGCCCGGAAAAACAGGTCGTGCCGTTGGCCGGCAAGCCCGGCGCCAACGAGATTGCGTGATGCCTGTGGAAACGGAACAGCCGTAGGAGCGAGGCTTGCCCGCGAAAGCATTATTCCAGCCTCTGCCCCCCTATTGGATGTACCAGACTCCATGCGCCAACCGACCAGGTTCAGTCAATTAACACGTCAGGTCAGAGGGCATCAAGCCGCGGCCGCTTCCCTCTTCAGACTGGCCATATCAATAACGAAGCGGTACTTCACATCGCCCTTGAGCATGCGCTCGTAGGCTTCGTTGATGTTCTGCATGTCGATCATCTCGATATCCGAAACGATTCCGTGTTTGGCGCAAAAATCCAGCATCTCCTGGGTTTCCTGAATACCACCGATCAGCGAACCGGCCAGACTGCGGCGCTTGAAGATCAGGTTGAAAACGTTCGGCGAAGGATGCGGGCTGTCAGGTGCACCGACCAGGGTCATGGTGCCATCACGCTTGAGCAGCGCCAGGAAGGCATCCAGGTCATGGGGTGCGGCCACGGTATTGAGAATGAAGTCCAGGGTATTGGCGAATGCGACCATTTCATCCGGATTCTTCGACACCACCACCTCGTCGGCCCCCAGGCGCAGGCCGTCTTCTCGCTTGTTCGGCGAGGTGGTGAACAGCACCACATGGGCGCCCATGGCATGAGCGATCTTCACGGCCATATGCCCCAGGCCGCCCAGACCGACCACGCCGACCTTCTTACCGGGTCCGACCTTCCAGTGATGCAACGGCGAGTAGGTAGTGATCCCGGCGCAGAGCAGCGGTGCCACAGCCGCCAGGTTGGCGTCACCATGGGCGATGTGCAAAACGAACTTTTCTTTCACCACGATATTGTCCGAATAGCCACCGAAGGTGTTTTCGCCACCGAAGACCGGCCCGTTATAGGTGCCGGTGAAGCCGTTTTCACAGTACTGCTCTTCGCCCTCGGCACAGGAGGCGCATTGCTGACAGCTGTCGACCATGCAGCCGACACCGGCCAGGTCGCCGACCTTGAACTTGCTGACCGCAGCGCCCACGGCAGTCACTCGACCAACGATTTCATGGCCCGGCACCGACGGATAAAGGGTGTTGTGCCATTCGTTTCGGGCAGTGTGCAGGTCGGAGTGGCAGACGCCGCAGTAAAGAATCTCGATCTGTACGTCATCGGCGCCCGGTGTGCGGCGTTCGAAGGTGAATGGCTTGAGCGAGTCCTTGGCATCCCTGGCGGCGTAGCTGTAAGTCTTGGTCATTGCAATCCCCTCTCGATTCAGCGGTTGAGTACAAGCTGACCAGCATAGACCTTGATACGTTCAACAGGGGGCGCAAGAGTGACGGTTGTCGGCATCAAAAGTCCCATGATCAAATGGCGTCGGGCGCAGTTGTTCGTCCCGCCCGTCAACCCGCAGACAAGAGAGCCCCATGGCAAACCAAGACATCACCTTCACTCCCGACCCGGATGCCGACTCCATTTCCTCCGACGTCGCCGGCTTTGGCGGCCTGCTGGTCTCCACCCAGGTCCCGACTCGCGCCGATGGCAGCCTTGAGCTGGGCGATATCGCTGCCCAGAGCGAATGCACCCTGCAGGCCCTCAAGGTCGCGCTGGAGCGTGCCGGCAGCTCCATGGACCGGGTCCTGCACCTGACCATCTACCTTACCGATATCGCTGACCGCCCTGCTTTCAATGAGGTCTACAATCGGTTTTTTGCCAAGCCATGGCCCGTTCGTGCGGCGGTTGGTGTGGCTGCTCTGGCGGTTGAGGGGATGCGTGTCGAGGTCACTGCGATGGCGGCAAAAGCTTAAAGCCGCTTCCATCGGGCAGTCCAAGGGTGCCGGTCAGGCGTTTCGCCGCTACAATGCGCGACCTGACCGTGCAACCTGACCAGAAAATTAAAAACCATGTCCCTGCCCAAACATCATCTGGAACTGCTGAGCCCTGCCCGTGACGTGGCCATTGCTCGCGAAGCCATCCTGCACGGCGCCGATGCCGTGTACATCGGTGGCCCGAGCTTCGGCGCCCGCCACAATGCCAGCAACGACGTGAGCGATATCGCCGCCCTGGTGGAGTTCGCCCGGCGCTATCACGCGCGGATCTTCACCACCATCAACACCATCCTGCATGACGACGAGCTGGAACCGGCGCGCAAGCTGATCCATCAGCTCTACGATGCCGGTGTCGATGCGTTGATCGTCCAGGACCTGGGGGTGATGGAGCTGGATATACCGCCCATCGAGCTGCACGCCAGCACCCAGACTGATATCCGCACCCTGGATCGGGCCAAGTTCCTCGATCAGGCCGGCTTTTCCCAGCTGGTATTGGCCCGCGAGCTGAACCTTCAGGAAATCCGCGCCATTGCCGCCGAGACCGATGCCGCCATCGAGTTCTTTATCCATGGTGCCTTGTGCGTCGCCTTCTCCGGCCAGTGCAATATTTCCCATGCCCACACCGGGCGCAGCGCCAACCGTGGCGACTGTTCCCAGGCCTGTCGCCTGCCTTACACCCTCAAGGATGATCAGGGCCGCGTCGTCGCCTACGAAAAGCACCTGCTGTCGATGAAGGACAATAACCAGAGCGCCAACCTGCGCGCCCTGGTCGATGCCGGTGTACGTTCGTTCAAGATCGAGGGCCGTTACAAGGATATGGGCTATGTGAAAAACATCACTGCCTATTACCGACAGCGCCTGGACGAAATCCTCGAAGACCGCCCGGATCTGGCGCGCGCGTCCAGCGGCCGCACCGCGCACTTTTTCGTGCCGGACCCGGAAAAGACTTTCCATCGCGGCAGCACCGACTACTTCGTCAGCGATCGCAAGATCGATATCGGCGCCTTCGATTCGCCGACCTTCACCGGCCTGGCCGTGGGCGTGGTCGAGAAAGTCGGCAAGCGCGACATGCAGGTAATCACCCATGAGCCACTGTCCAACGGCGACGGCCTCAATGTGCTGGTCAAGCGTGAGGTCGTGGGTTTCCGCGCCAATATCGCCGAAGCCAAGGGTGAGTTCGAGGAAGACGGCGAGAAGCGCTATCGCTATCGCGTCGAGCCCAACGAAATGCCTGAAGGCTTGTTCCGCCTGCGCCCGAGTCATCCGCTGAACCGCAACCTGGACCATAACTGGCAACAGGCCCTGCAAAAAACCTCCGCCGAGCGCCGCATTGGCCTGTCCTGGATTGCCCGCCTGCGCGAAGATCGCCTGGAACTGACTGCCACCAGCGAAGAGGGCATCAGCGCCAGCGTTACACTTGATGGTCCGTTCGGTGCGGCCAACAAACCGGAGCAGGCCCTGGAACAACTGCATGACCTGCTCGGCCAGTTGGGTACTACCCAGTACCACGCCACCGCCATCGAGCTGGATGCGCCCCAGGCGTTCTTCATCCCCAACTCGCAGCTCAAGACGTTGCGCAGGGAAGTGATCGAAGCCCTGACCAACGAGCGCGTCAAGGCTCATCCACGAGGTGGACGCAAGGCCGAGACCAACCCGCCGCCGGTCTACCCGGAAGCACACCTGTCGTTCCTCGCCAACGTCTACAATCAAAAGGCCCGTGACTTTTACCACCGCCACGGGGTCAAGCTGATCGACGCGGCCTACGAGGCCCATGAGGAAAGCGGTGAAGTGCCGGTAATGATCACCAAGCACTGCCTGCGTTTCTCCTTCAACCTCTGCCCGAAACAGGCCAAGGGTGTCACCGGGGTCAAGACCAAAGTTGCGCCGATGCAACTGATTCATGGCAACGAAGTACTGACGTTGAAATTCGACTGCAAGCCTTGCGAGATGCACGTGATCGGCAAGATGAAGGGCCATATCCTCGGTCTGCCGCAACCGGGCAGCGCCGTGGTCGGCCATATCAGCCCTGCCGATTTGCTCAAGACCATCCCTCGCGGTACGCACTGAAAACGAAAAAGCCCGGTGCAGCATGGCTGCACCAGGCGTTCTCGACAAATGTTCTGAAATACACCTCGTGGGAGCCGGCTTGCTGGCGATGACGGCGGCGCAGGCAATACATCCATTGACCGATCCACCGCTATCGCCAGCAAGCCGGCTCCTACACCCGTTGCATACCCGTTTACCGGTTACTGCGCAGCCACCGCCCCCTCCTTGAACATCGCCGCAAACTTGGCTTTGTTGGCCGCGTAGTACTCAGCCACCACCTTGTCTGCCGAGCTGTCACGCGCCTGGGCCATCAGTTTTTCCAGGTCAGCCTGGGGAATGGCGTAATGGTTGAAGAACCGCGCCACTTCCGGATGCTGAGCGCTGAAGCCTTTACGGGCCACGGCGTGGATCTGTTCTACACCGCCAAACATATGCTTGGGATCATCGAGGTAGCGCAACGACCACTTGGAGAACATCCAGTGCGGGCTCCAGGCGTTGATCAACGACCATTTATCGCGTTTGTTATTACGATCCAGTTCGCTCAACATGCCGCTTTCCGAAGAAGCGACCATCTTGTAGCCGTCAAGCTTGTATTCTTCGATGGCCTTGAGCGTCAACTTGTATTGACCGTTGCCCACTTCCGAGGTGAGGATCTTGCCTTCGAACTTTTTCTTCACTTCCGGTTTGTTCAGGTCTTCGACACTCGCCACTTCGCTGACCGGGATCGACGTCGGTACGGCCATGCCGATACGCCCTTCATAGAGCACCCCGAGGTCTTCGAGCTTGTCCTTGTACTTGTCCCAGAATGCCTGGTGAGTGCTCGGCAGCCAGACCATCGGAATCAGGTCGATATTGCCGTTGGCCATGGCCTGGAACTGAATGCCGATATCGGCCATGACCAGTTTCACCGGTTGCTTGAGCTGATCCTCAATAGCGATATTGGCCAGCTTTACGGCGATTTCGGTGTCGGACCAGTTGACCCAGCCAATCTTGATCGGCTCCTGCTCGGCGGCCTGGGCAAACAGGCTGCCAGTGGCCAGCGTGACCCCGGCGAACAAGCCGACCAGCATTTTCTTATACGGTAAATAAGCAACCATTGTGCATCTCCCCTATCAATTTATGGATATGGCTTGGCAGTTCAAGCGATAACGCTTTCTTGTTATTAACAGTAGAGCCTTATCAAGCACTCGTATCTGGACAGACTCAGGTTCAGTAAAACGGTCATTACATATTCGGGTAGTTCGGTCCCCCTCCGCCTTCCGGCGCAATCCAGGTAATGTTTTGCGTCGGATCCTTGATATCGCAGGTTTTACAATGAATGCAGTTTTGCGCATTGATCTGTAACGAGGGTTCGCCTTCCAGGTGAACGACCTCATAGACCCCCGCCGGGCAATAACGCTGGGCGGGCTCATCATAAAGTTTCAGATTGGTGTGTATGGGAATGGCGGTCGATGCCAACTTCAGGTGTATCGGCTGATTTTCATCGTGGGCGGTATTGCTGATAAATACCGACGACAGTCGATCAAAACTGATGATGCCGTCCGGTTTCGGATAATTGCGCGGTCGCAATTGGGCCGCGAACTTGAGCTTGTCGTGGTCCCGGGCCAGGTCACGCAGGACAAAGGGCGTACGCGTCTGCAAAAACTTCTGCTCGATATAGTTGAAGGCACCGCCCAGCAGCGCGCCGAATTTGTGTACGGCCGGGCCGAAATTGCGGCTCTGGCGCAGTTCCTCACCCAGCCAGCTGTCCGCGAAGGCCTGCTCGTAGCTGCTCAATGGCCGGGCCGGATCGGCGTCGGCGCTGATCGCCTCGAACATCGACTGCGCCGCGAGCATGCCCGATTTCATCGCCGTATGGCTGCCCTTGATCTTGGCGAAATTTAGCGTGCCTGCATCGCAGCCCACCAGCACGCCGCCGGGGAAGATCATCTTCGGCAGGGAGTTATAGCCGCCTTTGGCAATAGCCCGAGCGCCGTAACTGGTGCGCTTGCCGCCTTGCAGATAGCGCTTGATCAGGGGGTGATGCTTGTAGCGCTGGAACTCTTCGAAAGGCGACAGATGCGGGTCTTCGTAGCTGAGATCGACGATCAGCCCCACCGCCACCTGGCTATCGGCAATGTGATAAAGAAACGAGCCGCCGGGGTTGTGATCATCCAGAGGCCAGCCGGTGGTGTGTACCACCAGGCCTTCTTCGTGCACTGCGGGGTCGACCTGCCAGATTTCTTTGATGCCGATGGCGTAATGCTGCGGATCGGCATCGCGGTCCAGGGCAAAGGCCTCGATCAGGCGCTTGCCCAGGTGGCCGCGACAGCCCTCGGCGAACACCGTGTAGCGGCCGCGTAACTCCATACCCGGCGTATACACCCCCGGCCTCGGCTCGCCGTCACGGCCGACGCCCATATCCCCGGTGACAATGCCCCGCACCACACCGTCTTCAATGATCAACTCACTGGCGGCAAAGCCGGGATAAATCTCCACGCCCAGAGCCTCGGCCTGCTCGGCCAGCCAGCGGCACAGATTGCCTAGAGAAATTATGTAGTTGCCCTGATTGTGCAATGTCTTCGGGGCCGCCCACTGAGGGATCTTGCGCCCGATTTCGGCATCGCTGAGCCAGTAGATATCGTCGCGCAGCACCCGGGTATGCAGCGGTGCGCCGAGGGTTTGCCAGTCGGGAAACAGTTCATCCAGGGCACGGGTTTCAAATACCGCACCCGAGACGATATGCGCGCCGATTTCCGAGCCTTTCTCCACCAGGCACACCGACAGCTCCCGGCCCTCGGCGTTGGCGAGCTGCTTCAGGCGGCACGCGGTGGACAGCCCGGCCGGACCACCGCCGACAATGACGATATCGAACTCCATCTGCTCGCGTTGCACTTATCTATCTCCGGTGCCGTGTGGCTGGAATACGGTTGTTAGCGGGAATGCGCTTTTGTGGGAGCCGGTTGGTGGGGATGAGGGCTGATCTGTCACCGCAATTATTGCGGGCACTTCGCACTCGATCGCCATCAAGGCGGCTCCCGCAGAGCGGGTAGTTGTCACAATGCCAACTCCAACGCCGGCAACGCTTCGAACAGATCCGCCACCAGCATGTAATCCGCCACCTGGGCGATGGGCGCTTCGGCGTCCTGGTTGATCGCGACTATAATTTTCGATCCGCTCATACCGGCCAGATGCTGAATCGCGCCGCTGATGCCCACGGCGATATACAGCTCCGGCGCAACGATCTTGCCGGTCTGACCGACTTGCAGATCATTGGCGGCATAGCCGGCATCCACGGCAGCACGGGAAGCGCCCACGGCCGCGCCGAGCTTGTCGGCGACTCGCTCGATCAGGGCGAAGTTGTCCTTGTTCTGCATGCCGCGCCCGCCAGATACGACGACCCGGGCATTGGTCAGGTCGGGACGTTCGCTGACGCTGATGCGCTCATCGACAAAACGCACATTGGCCGCTGCCTGACCACCATCGAGCACCACAATGTCGCAAGGCTGCGCAGCAGCACCCGCCGCGCTGAAGGCCGAGGCGCGTGTCGTCAGAATCTTGATTGCGTCAAGGGACTGCACTCTGGCGATGGCATTACCGGCGTAGATCGGCCGCAGAAAGGTGTCGGCGCTGACAATCTGCACCACATCGGAAAGCATGCCCACATCCAGGCTGGCGGCGACCCCGGGCAGTACGCTACGGCCAAGACTGCTGGCATCGGCCAGGACATGGCTGTAACCATCAGCCACCAGGGCACTGATCAGCGGGATCAGGTTATCGGCCAGTGCGTGCGCGGTCTGGCACAGCAATACCCGGCTGACGCCCGTCGTCAGTGCAGCCTGTTCGGCCGCAGCGCGATCGACCCCGGTAATCAGCAGCACATCGATGTCCTGACCGAGGGATGCAGCCGCGGCAATCGCACACAGGCTGCCGGTCTTGAGCATGCCATTGGCCTGCTCGGCGATAACCAGAGTACGCATCAGATCACCCCCGCGACGTTTTTCAGTTTGTCGACCAGCTCAGGCACCGAACCGACGGTAATGCCGGCCTTGCGCACCACCGGTGGCAACACTTCCAGCAGACGGCTATGAACCTTGGTGCTGACCCCGAGACTATGGGCAGACACCACGGTCAGCGGCTTTTTCTTGGCTTTCATGATGTTCGGTAGCGAGGCATAGCGCGGTTCATTGAGGCGCAGATCGCAGGTGACGATAGCTGGGGCCTTGAGTGCGAGGGTCTGGGCGCCGTCATCCACTTCCCGCTCGACGCGCCATTCGCCATCGACAAAGCCAAGCGCAGAGGCGTACGTGGCCTGGCCCATGCCGGTCAGTTGCGCAACCATCTGCCCGGTCTGGTTGTTTTCCTGATCGATGGCCTGCTTGCCGAACAGCATCAGGTCGGGCTTTTCGTTGTCGATGATTTTGGCCAGGTACTTGGCCACATTGAGCGGCTCAAGCACCGCAGTGGTTTCCACCAGAATCGCCCGATCGGCGCCCAGGGCCAGGGCGGTACGCAATTGCTCCTGAACAACAGGCGCACCTACCGATACCACCACAACTTCTGTCACCAGGCCTTTTTCTTTCAGGCGTACGGCCTCTTCCACGGCGATTTCGCAGAACGGATTCAAGGCCATCTTCACCCCGTTCAACTCGACATCCGCACCATCGGCCCTGACCCGAACCTTGACGTTCGGGTCGATGGCACGTTTCACCGCAACGAGCACTTTCATGGTTACCCCCTGTTGTCTCGACAGCCAGGTAACGCTCGGTCCCTGTTGCCATTTCGGCCGATCTTAGCGAGGCATTCATGGCCAGGCAAGAGAAATGTACACATACGTCACAGAGATTGACACACATGTACAGTTCGCATACTTTCGCGTCAAACCAAGCCTGATGTTCCCGACAAGGAGCGCAACACCATGTCCAGCGATCCGCTGCTGCAGCCCTATAAGATCAAGAACCTGACCCTGCGTAACCGCATCATGACCACCTCCCATGAGCCGGCTTATCCGGTCGACGGGATGCCCAAGGAGCTGTACCGTGCCTATCACGTCGAACGCGCCAAGGCCGGCGTGGCCCTGACCATGACCGCCGGTTCCGCCGCGGTGTCCAGGGACAGCCCGCCGGTGTTCAACAACGTGCTGGCGTACAAGGACGAAGTGGTCAAATGGCTCAAGGACATGACTGATGAGTGTCATGAGCATGGTGCCGCCGTGATGATCCAGCTGACTCACCTGGGCCGCCGTACGCGCTGGGACAAGGCAGACTGGCTGCCCGTGGTCTCGCCGTCGCACCGCCGCGAAGCTTCGCACCGGGCCTTTCCGAAGAAGATGGAAGAGTGGGATATCGAGCGGATCATCAAGGACTATGTGGATGCCGCCGAACGCATGAAGGCTGCCGGTCTCGATGGCCTGGAGCTGCAAGCCTACGGCCACTTGATGGACCAGTTCTGGTCACCCTTGACCAATGACCTGGATGGCCCGTACGGCGGCTCACTGGAAAACCGTATGCGCTTTACCTTCGATATCCTGCGTGGTATCCGCAAACAGTGCGGCGAAGACTTCCTGCTCGGTGTGCGCTACACCGGTGACGAAGACCTGCCCGGTGGCTTCGGTGCTCAGGAAGGCATGGCGATCTCCCATATGCTCAAGGATAGTGGTCTGGTCGACTTCCTCAACGTGGTGCGCGGCCATATCGATACAGATGCCGGGCTCACCGATGTGATTCCAATCCAAGGTATGCGCAACTCGCCACACCTGGACTTTGCTGGAGAAATCCGCGCCGCCACCGGCTTCCCGACCTTCCATGCGGCAAAGATCCCCGACGTCGCCACTGCCCGCCACGCTATTGCGTCAGGCAAGGTGGATATGGTCGGCATGACCCGCGCCCATATGACCGACCCGCATATCGTGCGCAAGATCATCGAGAAGCGTGAAGAAGAAATCCGCCCGTGCGTGGGTGCCAATTACTGCCTGGACCGCATTTATCAAGGCGGCGCGGCATATTGCATCCATAACGCCGCCACTGGTCGCGAGACCACCATGCCCCACGAGATCGCCCCGGCGGCGGTCAAGCGCAAGGTGGTGGTGATCGGCACCGGCCCTGCTGGCCTGGAAGCCGCGCGAGTGGCGGCCGAACGTGGCCACAGCGTCACGGTACTGGAAGCGGCCGACCAGCCCGGCGGGCAGATTCGCCTGACATCACTAAGCGAACGCCGTCGCGAGATGATCAGCATCATCGACTGGCGCATGGCCCAGTGCGAGCGACTGGGCGTGACATTCCACTTCAATACCTGGGCCGAGGCCGACACCGTGCTGGCCCATGAGCCGGACGTGGTGATCGTCGCCACCGGAGGCCTGCCTCATACCGAAGTGTTGAGCGCTGGCAATGAGCTGGTGGTATCGAGCTGGGACATCATTTCCGGCGACGTGAAACCCGGTAAAAACGTGCTGATCTTTGATGATGCCGGCGACCATGCCGCCCTGCAGGCGGCCGAAGTCATCGCCAACAGCGGCGCGACCCTGGAAATCGTCACCCCGGACCGGTCATTCGCCCCCGAGGTTATGGCGATGAACCTGGTGCCCTACATGCGCAGCCTGCAGGACCTGGACGTAACCTTTACCGTGACTTATCGGGTCGACTCGGTGGAGCGCCGCGACGGCAAGCTGTTGGTCACTTTCGCCAGTGACTACGGCAAGGTCAACAAGCAGCGTGTCGTTGATCAGGTGGTCATCAACCACGGCACCCTACCCCTGGACGAGCTGTATTTCGATCTGCGCGAGCACTCAAGCAACGGCGGCGCCGTAGAGCAGCACAACCTGATCGCCGGCAAGGTGCAGGGCCTGGTGACTAATCCGCAGGGGCGCTTCCAGCTGTTCCGCATCGGCGATGCCGTGTCGGCCCGCAACACCCATGCGGCGATCTTCGATGCGCTGCGTTTGCTCAAAGACATTTAAATAACAACAACCCAAGCCAAAGGAAAAACCATGTCTGTCTTTACCCATGTCACCGTCGGCACCAATGACCTGAACAAGGCCCGCGCCTTCTATGACATCGTGCTCAAGCAAATCGGCCTGAACCGCGTAGCCGACCTCGACGACGCCGGCTCCATCTGGGGCGTCGACAAGCCTTCGTTCTTCGTCCTCAAGCCCAACGACGGCAAGGCGGCCAACGTCGGCAATGGCGTGACCGTCAGCTTTGAAGCGCCGAACCGTGCCGCCGTGCAGGCGTTCCACGAAACCGCACTGGCCAATGGCGGCACCTGCGCAGGCCTGCCAGGTGGCCGTGGCTGGGCAGAGAATGCCTACGCTGCCTACGCCCGCGACCTGGATGGCAACAAACTCGCCGTGTACTGCTTCAAGGCCGAGTAAGCGCTTGCTCTAGAAACACAAAGGCCCTCTTCATGAGGGCCTTTGTTGATCTGCCGTCAACTCAGCTTTCCAGCGGCGCCTCTTCGAAGGTATCGCTCAGGGCGACGAATTCACCGGGAGTCTTTTCGGCGAAACCGAACTTGCCAAAGAAGCGGTCCAGTTCGCGGCGTTTCGGCGCCTTGCCGGTGAAGATGCTGACGTAATGCGGGATACGCCGGAAGCGCTCGGTAATGTCCTCGGTGGTCTTCATCGAGATATAGCCGATCTGCGTAAGGTAAATAGTCCGCGCCCGGGCGTCGGCACCTTCCGGCTCGTAGCCGAAGCGACGAAACATCAGCGCCAGGGCACCGATTCGCGCTTCATCGGCGATGGCGATTTCAGCTGCCACTTCAGCGGACTGCAAAGCCCAGCTGCGCACGGCGAACTCGAATTGGGAATCGAACAGTTCAGGGTTCAACCAGCACTCGAAGACATTGAGGATCGCCTCGGTGATGTTCTCGGCATAGCTGTCGCACTGCTTGACCATGCCGCCGCTGTTCTTGTCGCGCCAGCGCGTCAGCAAGGCCGTCAGCAGTTGCTCGCGGTCCTCGAAGAACCAGTAGAAGCTGGTACGGGACAGGTTGAGGCGCTTGGCCAGGGGCATGACCCGCACCGCATCGACACCGGATTCCTTCAAGGCATCGTAGGCGGCTTCAAGCCAGCCCTCAGGCGAGCCCCGCCAGCCGGAATCCTGGGTTTTACTGCGTGCCTTGCCTGTTTGCGACATCCGCGACTCACCTTAGTCAAATATCCGTTAATTTACTGTACGCTCATGACCTTTTGATGTACACCTTTGTACATTCGCACGACACAGGGCCATCTATGAAAATCCAGCCGTTACCGCCGCTCAATAGCCTGGTGGCCTTTGAAGCGTCTGCGCGGCATTTGAGCTTTACCGCGGCGGCCCGGGAGCTGAATGTCACCCAGGGTGCGATCAGCCGGCAGATCCGCCTGCTGGAAGAATACCTGGGCGAAAGCCTGTTCACCCGCAACACTCGGGAAGTCAGCCTGAGCCATATCGGCAGCGGCTACTTTGAGACCGTACAAGGGTTACTCAAGCAGTTGGCCACTGCAACCGGCGAGATCCGCCGCTGGCAAGGCGCACGACAGATCACCCTGATGACCAGTTCGGCCCTGGCGGCGCTCTGGGTATTGCCCAGGGTCGGCGACTTCCAGCGATTATATGAAGACGTCGACCTGCGTATCATCGCCCATGACCAGGTCAAGGATCCATCCCGTCTGGACTGCGACCTGGCATTGTATTACTGCAGCACCCCGCCGAAAAACATGATTGTCACCCCACTCTTCCCTGAAGAAGTGTTCCCGGTATGCAGTCCGGCCTATCTGGCCAAGCATCCGCACCTGGAAGATATCGAACAACTGGCGGCGGCCACCTGGCTGACCCTGGACGACCCGCAGCGCGACTGGATCGGCTGGCAGCAGTGGTTCGAATACCAGGGCCTGGCACCGCGCACGCCGCGACATCGGGTCAATATCAATAACTACTCGATGCTGATCCAGTCCGCCTTGAGCGGCCAGGGTATTGCCCTGGCCTGGTCCAACCTGATCGGCGACCACCTGCACAGCGGTGCGCTGTTGCGACCGGTCAGCCAGGTACTGCGCACCGAAGCGCAGTTCTGCCTGTTGGAGCGACCGGGGATGGCGGGCAATCATTCGCTGGTGAGGCATTTCCGCGAGTGGTTGTTGCAGCAGGTGCCCTGACACGCCTTTGTGGAAGCGGATATATTCGCGAAATGCCGTAACAGGCGCCACAGATGGATCAAATATACTGACGTCATTCGCGGATGAATCCCGCAGTAGCGCGTGTATATCGTCGGATCTGTGGGAGCGGATACGTGCGCAAAGGGACTGTTCTGGCTTTACAGCAAACATAGAATCTCCCACAGTTGCAACGAACGCCGGTACTCATGAGATTTTCTCATTACTGCGCGCAATTAAATAGTTTGTGAATCCCTGGCATTTATATAATTATCTGCTCCAGCGCTGCCCAACAATCAATCAATAATAAAAGCGTATAATCAAGATGACCAATCCGTCCCGTAAAGACTTCCTTCCTGCACCACGACTGCCAATCAATAACTAACGACATGGTTGTTTTCGCGACCATGACTCAATTAAGCAAATTGACAGAGTGACATTATGTGGATCACTGACGATAAACTTCCGTTGGGCGCCCATATCGCCCGCTACGTAGAATGGTTGACGCAACACGGTGCGAAGCTGTTTGACTTTATTTCTCTCGTCCTCTCCGCCGCCATGACCACCTTTTCCTCCGCTTTGCTCTGGTTCAACCCGTTTATATTGATCCTGCTGTTTGCCGGTTTTGCCTGGTGGGTACAACGCAAGTTATCCCTGGCCCTATTCGTGGCATTCTCATTTTTACTGATATTGAATCTGGGTTATTGGCAGGAAACCATGGAGACCCTGGCCCAGGTCAGCTTCGCCACCCTGGTCTGCGTCATCGTCGGAGTACCGGTGGGTATCCTCGCTGCCCACAAACCGACGTTCTACACCGTGATCCGCCCGGTGCTCGACCTGATGCAGACGATCCCCACCTTCGTCTACCTGATCCCGACCCTGACCCTGTTCGGCCTGGGCGTGGTGCCGGGGCTGATTTCCACCGTGGTCTTCGCCATCGCCGCGCCGATCCGCCTGACCTACCTGGGCATCCGTGATGTGCCTGAGGAGCTGCTGGATGCCGGCAAGGCCTTCGGCTGCTCGCCGACGCAGTTGCTGGTGCGCATCGAACTGCCCCACGCCATGCCCAGCATTGCCGCCGGGGTGACCCAGTGCATCATGCTGTCGTTGTCCATGGTGGTGATTGCCGCCTTGGTCGGTGCCGACGGCCTCGGCAAACCAGTGGTCAATGCGTTGAACACCGCCGATATCGCCCTGGGCTTCGAGGCCGGCATGGCTATTGTGCTGCTGGCGATCATGCTCGACCGCATCTGCAAACAACGTGACCGTACCCTGGGAGGTGACGCATGAGCATCATTCGTTTCGAAGACGTCGACGTCATCTTCTCCGATCGGCCCAAACCTGCTCTGGCCCTGCTCGACCAAGGCCTGTCACGTCCCGAGATCCTCAAGCAGACCGGCCTTATCGTCGGTGTAGAAAAGGCCAGCCTGGAGATCAACAAAGGCGAGATATGCGTGCTCATGGGCCTGTCCGGCTCGGGCAAGTCCAGCCTGTTGCGCTGCATCAACGGTTTGAACAGCGTCAGCCGCGGCAAGCTGTTCGTCGAACATGATGGGGCGCAGATCGATATCGCCCGCTGCTCTGGCGCCGAACTGAAACTGATGCGCACCCAACGCATTGCCATGGTGTTCCAGAAATTCGCTCTGATGCCCTGGTTGACGGTCAGTGAAAACATAAGCTTCGGCCTGGAGATGCAGGGTCGCGCACCGCAGGAGCGACGCAAGCGGGTCGATGAAAAACTCGAACTGGTAGGCCTCACCGCCTGGCGCAACAAACGGCCCGACGAACTGTCCGGCGGCATGCAACAGCGGGTCGGCCTGGCTCGTGCCTTGGCCATGGACGCCGATATCCTCTTGATGGACGAGCCCTTCTCCGCCCTCGATCCGCTGATCCGCCAGGGTTTGCAGGACGAATTGCTGGACCTGCAGAAAAAACTGCACAAGACCATCGTGTTCGTCAGCCACGACCTGGACGAAGCGCTAAAACTCGGCACACGCATCGCCATTATGAAAGACGGCAAGATCATCCAGTACAGCAAACCCGAGGAAATCGTACTGAACCCGGCGGACGAGTACGTACGGGCCTTCGTCGCCCATACCAACCCGCTGAATGTGCTGCGCGCCAGCAGCCTGATGACGTCGTTGCAGGACTGCCAGGCCAGGGTTGGCGAGTATTGCCTGGATGCCGGGCAAGACCTGTGGCTGACCGTGGGCCCGTCCCGGCGTCTGGTCAGCGCCCGCAAAGGCACGGCGCCCTGTGAGGTGCAGGTCTGGAACGGCAGCCAGGCTACCGCCACCCTCGCCCGCCTGCCAACGCTGGTCGCCGCCGATACCAGCATGCGTGATGCCCTGAATATCCGCTATGAAACCGGCCATCCGCTGATCGTGCAGGACAGCGACAAGGGCATCGTCGGCGTGCTTGGCGACGGTGAGCTGTATCGGGCGCTGCTGGGCAAGAACCTGGCGCCGCCGGCGCCGGCAGTCAGTGCTGCGCCGGTAGGCGCGTTGAAAACAACACAGATCGCCTGAGCTGCAATAGACCTCTGCAGGAGCGGCTTCAGCCGCGAGACCGCCCTCCCGGCTAAAGCCGGTCCTACGGGAGGGTAGGTAACGCATGACCGCTATTCAATTACCGGAGTAAAGACACCATGCCCGAAGATAAAAAGGTCAAGGGCTACCGCCGGTTGATCCCGTCCATGACCGCCCTGCTGGAATTCGAAGCGGTCGCCCGGCTGAGCAGCTTTACCTTGGCCGCCCAGGAACTGGGGGTCACCCAGGCAGCGGTAAGCAAGCAGATCAAATATCTGGAGGAGACCCTCGGGGCGCGGCTGTTCCATCGCCTGCACCGGGCTATTCAGCTGACCGGCGAAGGCGATGTGCTGTATTCGGTAGTGTCCGAATCCATGCAGCGCATGGCCAGTGTGTTCGACAAGATCAGCGAGGGTATTACCGAACAGAAGTTGGTGCTGGCCAGTACTTCGGCATTTTCGCAATTGCGGATATTGCCGCAACTCAGCACCTTGCGTTTGCAACAACCGGAATTACAACTTCGCCTGATCACCCAGCAACTGACCCCGGACTTGCGCGGTGATGATATTGATCTGGCAGTGCGCTTTGGTAATGGCAAGTGGGATGACGGTACGGCGATTCATCTGTTCGATGAGCAAGTGTTTCCAGTGTGCTCGCCAGCCTGGTTGGCCAGTCATCCGCCACCCGCGTCACCGGAAGACTTCCTGCATGTGGAGTTGATCGATTCCGACACCACTCTGGAAGGCTGGATGACCTGGAACAGCTGGTTCAAGGAACTGGGCGCGAGTCGGCCAAAACTCAAGTACAGCCTGCGCTGCAGTGCCTATACCGACACCATTCAGGCCGCCCTGCAAGGCCATGGCATTGCCCTGGGCTGGAGCCGCCTGCTGGAGCCCATGCTTGCCAGCGGCCAGCTGGTGCGCCTGACGTCACTGGTGGTCAGGCCCGGGGATGCCTACTACGTCGTGGTGCCCAATGGTCGTACGCCAACGCCTATGATGCTGGCGCTGATCGAATGGCTGCGAGGTGATGCACCGACGCTGAATAACTCGAAGTTACTTTCCCAGGTCGCATAACTTGAAGTTATGCGAAGTTAAGAATAAGGCGCATTGACGATAATTTCCGGCAATTCAATACTCTCCCCCATTAAAACTTAATTATTAGATCCAGCCTGTGAGGTTTCCATGACCGTTGTCGCCATTAAATCCCATCGTGAACTTGTCCAGGCTCGAACTCCGGGTCATGGCATGCCCGGCGACTTATTTGGTCGCGAAGATATATTTGCCAACGATGTCGATATTTTCTTTACCAAGCACTGGATCCTGGTCGGCGTGACGGCGGATATTCCGGAACCGGGCGATGTCTCGACCATCGATATCGGCAAGTCGTCGATCATCCTGGTACGGGACGACGATGAGCAGGTGCAGGCCTTTCGTAATGTCTGCCGTCATCGCGGCGCACGTCTCAAGCCTGCCGGCAAATCCACTGTGGGTATGCTGGTCTGCCCGTACCACCAATGGACCTACGACCTGGACGGCAGCCTCAAGCACGCAGCGCATATGGGCAAGGACTTTGATTCCACCTGCCGCAGCCTGATTACCGTGCACACCAAAGTGGTCGGGGCGCATATCTTCGTCTGCCTGGCGGACGAAGCACCAGCGGATATCTCGCTGCTGGAGCAGACCATGGCCCCGCGCTTTGCCCAGTACGATCTGAGCCGCGCGAAGATCGCCCATGAATCGGAAATCATCGAAAACGGCAACTGGAAGCTGGTCATCGAGAACAACCGCGAATGCTATCACTGCGCCGGGACACACCCGGAACTGACCGCCTCCTTCCTGCCGGAAGACTTCGGCTTTTGCACTGATGGCCTCAGCGAGGAGTCCCTGCAGGCCCTGGACGAGTATCACCAGCGCAACGCCGCCACCAAACAGAACTGGGAAGACGACGGTTTCATCTGTGATGCCGTCGAGCACCTGGGCGAAGATGCCGTGACCCAGTTCCGCTCCCAACGCCTGGTAATCGCTGGCAATGGCGAGTCCCAGACCCTCGACACCCGCGTCGCCTGCACCCGCCTGTTCGCCGATCTGTCCCGCCGCGATCTGGGCGACATGCACCTGTGGACCCACAACTCCTGGACCCATGTCATGAGCGATCATGCGGTGATCTCGTACATCATCCCGTTGGCCGCAGACAAGACCCTGGTCCGCACCAAATGGCTGGTGCATGCCGATGCGGTCGAGGGCGTGGACTACAACCGCGAGGCCCTGACCGAGGTGTGGAATGCCACCAACCTGCAGGACGCCGATCTGGTCGCCATCACCCACAGCGGCACCCAAGACCCGGCCTATGCACCCGGCCCGTTCTCGGCCTTTACCGAGTCCTATGTCGACCAATTCTCCCGCTGGTACGCCGCTCGTCTCGCGGCCCATGGTGTATGAGGCCTGCCATGACCGCTCATGAAAAGATTATCGAACAGTCCGTACCACGTCTCACCGACCCGGACACATGGAACGCCTATGGCGCCCAGTGGAACAGCGGCGAACAGAAGACCCTGTACTGCTGCGCCGTGCATGATGAAACCCTCGACGTAAAAAGCTTCTGGTTCACCTGCCCGGACTTTCGCGCCCTGAGTTTCGAGCCCGGCCAGTTCATCACTGTTTCGCCGGTCATCGACGGGCAGACTCTGGCGCGCTGCTACACCCTGTCGTCTTCGCCGACCCGCCCGTTCACCTTTTCCATCACGGTCAAGCGTGTACCGGGCGGCCCGGTATCAAACTGGCTGCACGATAACCTGCGCCCCGGCGATACATTGCGCGCCAGCGGCCCGGCAGGCAGCTTTACCCCGGTCGGCCATCCAGCGCGCAAGATGCTTTACCTGTCGGCCGGCTCCGGCGTCACGCCGCTGATGTCTATGACCCGGGCCAGTGTCGATCTCGGCGCGGACCTGGATATCACCTTTGTGCACAGCGCCCGCACGCCGTCCGATATCATTTTCAATGCTGAACTGACACGCATGCAGACGCTTTCTCCGGGTTTGCGGGTGCTCAATCTCTGTGAGCGCCTGGGTGTACACAGCGACTGGCCACATCCCTTGGGCCGCCTCGACCTGCCCCTGCTCGCGCGCTGGGTGCCGGACTTCATGGAACGGGAAGTATTTGTCTGCGGGCCAGGCGGTTATATGGCCGGAGTCAATGCGCTGCTCAAGGAAGCAGGCTTCGACTTCCAGCACTTCCATCAGGAAAGCTTCGATATTTCCCAGCTCGACGAACAGACCCTGGAAGAAGTGGCGACAGAGCCTGGCCAGCAGGCGGATACCTTCACCGTCACTCTGTCCCGCTCCGGCAAAAGCTTCAGCATGTCCGGACAGCAGACCGTGCTGGCGGCGGCGAAAAAGGCCGGGGCCATTGTGCCGTCGTCCTGCAGCCAGGGGGTCTGCGGTACCTGCAAGACTGCGCTGCTGCAAGGCACCGTGGACATGCAGCACAAGGGTGGTATCCGCCAGCGGGAAATCGACAAGGGCCTGCGCCTGTTATGTTGCAGCAAGCCGACCTCGGACCTGGTGATCGATCTGTAAGCCGTTAATGTGCGGTCAGCGAACAGGAAATACCGGCGGTCATTGAGCTGTCCGGGTCGACGTTCTAGAGTTCCTGCACTTGAACAGACAAAGGATCAGCTCATGCCCACCGTCACTCTTGCCGACGGCGACCTGCACTATCAACTCGACGGCCCCGCCAGCGCGCCTTTGTTGGTGCTGTCCAACTCCCTGGGCACGGACCTGCACATGTGGGACGCGCAGCTCCCTGCGCTCAGCGAGCATTTTCGCGTGCTGCGCTACGACAGCCGTGGCCATGGCCGCTCTCTGGTCACCCCAGGTCCCTACAGCATCGAACAGCACGGCCGCGATGTCCTGGCCTTGCTCGACGCCCTGGACCTTGAGCGCGTGCATTTCTGTGGCCTGTCCATGGGCGGGCTGATCGGCCAATGGCTGGGCATCAATGCCCCGCAGCGTTTGCATCGATTGGTGTTGTGCAACACTGCCGCGAAGATCGGTTCCCCGGAGATCTGGAACCCGCGTATCGACAGCGTCCTGCGCGACGGTGCCGCCGGCATGCGCGCGCTGCGTGAAGGCACCATCACGCGCTGGTTCACCCCGGCCTTCGCCGCCTCCCATCCGGACAAAGTGGACACTGTGGTCAGTGTGCTGCAGAACACCTCTCCCGAAGGCTACGCCGCCAGTTGCGCTGCCGTGCGTGATGCCGACTTCCGCGAGCAGATCGCGGTCATCAAGCTGCCGGTGCTGGTGGTGGCGGGCATGGCTGATCCGGTGACGACTCCGGATGACGGGCACTTCATGGTGGAGCGTATTGCCGGGGCGCGGATGGTCACACTTGAGGCGGCGCATCTGTCGAGTGTCGAGGCGGTCGAGGTGTTTTCGCGGTCGGTGCTGGACTTTCTGTTGGCCTGATCGCAGCAGCTGGATGGGGTGATAATTGTAGGAGCTGCCGAAGGCTGCGAAGGGGGTGTGTCAGACAAAAACCTTCGCAGCCTGCGGCAGCTCCTACAGATCACCACGACACTCAGGTCCGCACCTTGGCTCAAGAAAACGTCGGGACCGATACAACGCAAAGATGACGCCCAAGTGGATTCAGATGGGTGCCCCGCGCTTCAGTGGTGGCATGGCCGCCGCAAACAGCAACGTGCCGAATATCCAGCACGTCGTGTCCACTAACGCAGTACCCGCCAGTTGCCAGGTGGAACCGGCCACCCTGGTCTATCTCGACAGCCAGGGCATGCGCTACACGCTTACCTGCCAGGGCGGCGTCTGATTTACAGCAGTTTCCAGGTGTAACTGAGGATCAGACGGTTCTCGTCGATATCCGAGCGGTAATTCGAGCGGGCCATGACATTGCGCACCCGAATACCCAAGCCGCCTAACATGCCACTCTGCACCACATAGCCGACATCCAGGTCGCGCTCGCGGTCCTTGCCTTCGAAGCTGGCGCCGGTATCGACATTGTTGCCGCTGATATAACGCACGGAGGTGGTCAGCCCCGGCACGCCCAGCGCCACAAAGTCGTAATCATAACGGGCCTGCCAGGAACGCTCGTCGGTGTAGGCGAACTCATAGGTGGGGACTTCGTTGCCCAGCGGCGTGATATTGGCAAACACCCGGGGGAAGGCGCTGTCGCCATACATGCCTTGATAACCGGCATAGAAGGTGTGCCCTCCGCGTTTGGCCGACAACAGCGAGAAAAAGGCACGGTTATCAATCTTGCCCAGCAACTGCGAGCCGTCTTCCCGGGCATCGTAGTAGCCGAGGTTGGCGCCCAGCACCCAGTCGCCAACGGGCTGGCTGTGCTTTAGGCCGATGAAATCCTGGGCGTAGATATCCTTGAGCTGGCCATGCCAGACGCTGACGCTGGTGCGCTTGTCGTTGAAGGCATAGTCGCCGCCCACATAGTTGAATGCATCGCTCTCGGCCTGGCGTTGCGGCACATGGCCGAGCATAGCGAGCATTTTCTCGTCGCCGGCCTCGTTGCGCAGGCTGGTGCGGGTAAGGTGCCCGGCCTGTACGGTCAGGCCACTGATCTCACTGGAGCTGATATTCAACCCCTGATAACTCGGTGGTAGCAGGCGGATATCACTGAAGGCCAGGACCGGCAGGTTGGGTTGCAGCTCACCGACTTTCAGCTCGGTATTGGAGAACTTTGCCTTCAAAGTCAGGCCCAGGCGGCTGTAGTCGTCAGCAGCGCGACCGTCGTCCTTGACCGGCAATAGGCCGGTGTTGACCCGATCCGGGCTGCTGTCGAGCTTCAGGCCCAGAGTGCCCAGCGCATCCACACCGAAACCGACCGGCCCCGGCGTGTATCCGGACTTGAACGTCAGGATAAAACCCTGGGCCCATTCCTCTGCCTTGGACTGTTTATTGGCGCCGACGATATCGGAGAAGTCGCGGCTGAAGTAATAGTTGCGCGCCTGCAAGGTGGCGCTGGATCCCTCGATAAAACCGCCCTCACCCGCGCTGGCCGCCAGGGGCACGCCGATAAGGGAAAACCAGATGCGTTGCGTAGTCTGCTGATTCATGTCGTGGCTCTTTGTCTTATTTTTATAGAAGGACAGGTACAGAGAACAGGTAGGGGCAGGCTTGCTGGCGATCGCGCCGGGCCAGGCGATGACGATGTCGCCTGACAGAAATCAATCGACAGCAAGCCGGGTTCCATAAAATCGCGTCAGCTCAGTGGGTTATGCGCTTTGCGTACTGACCATGCTTGCCGCACCCCGGCGCTCGCTCAGCGCATAGGCCGTCATGGCCAGGGCCGCAACGGCGCCGGGAATGGCAAAGGCGAGGAAGTTCAGCTGCAACGGCAGCTCGATGCCCATCAGCGCGCCCCCCAGCAACGGTCCGACGATGGCGCCATTGCGGCCAATCCCCGAGGCCCATCCCAGGCCCGTAGAGCGGATCGACAGGCCATATAGCTGCGCGGCGCCGGCATACAGCAGGATCTGCGTGCCGATGGTGGTCGCTCCGGCGACGAAGATCAGCAGGTACAGCACCGGCATCGGGCTGTTGATCCCCAGCAGGCTGATCGACACTGCAGAGGCGATAAAGAAGCCGACCATGACCTTGATCAGATTCAGCCGATCCCCCAGCCAGCCGCCGATAATGGCCCCGGCCATCCCGCCGAAATTCAGCGCCAACAGGAACGACAGGCTCGAACCCAGGCTGTAGCCCGCCCCGGCCATCAGTTTGGGCAGCCAGGAACTCAGGGCGTAGACCATCAGCAGGCAGCAGAAAAACGCCACCCAGATCGCCAGAGTGCGCAGACCCAGGCCATGGCGAAACAGCTCCAGCACCGAAGCTCCGCGGCCTTTGCCGTCGCTGATGTGCAAGACATCATCTGCATCCAGCACAGCTTCCGGCGAGAGACGCTTGAGCAGCAACCGGGCCTGTTCCGTGCGCCCCTGACGAATCAGGAAGCCGATGGACTCGGGCAGCAGATAGAGAATCAGCGGCAGCAACAACAGCGGAATGGTCGCGACAAAAAACATCGACGACCAGCCAAAGCGCGGCAGCATGAAGATACCGACACCCGCCGAGAGCATGCCGCCCAGGGAATAGCCGCTGAACATCAGCGCCACCAGGGTGCTGCGCATTTTCTTCGGCGCGTACTCGTTCATCAGCGCCACGGCATTGGGCATCAGCCCGCCGCAGCCCAGCCCGGCGATAAAGCGGCAAATGCCGAACTCGGTGGGCGAACTGGCGAAACCGTTGATCACCGTGGCGATGCTGAACAGGGCAAAGCAGATGGCAATGCCCTTCTTGCGGCCGATCCTGTCGGCCAGGCTGCCGAATGCCAAGGCGCCGAACATCATGCCGAACAGCGCATAGCTGCCCAGGGCACCGGCCTGCAGCGGCGACAGGCCCCATTCCTTCATGAGCACCGGCAGGACTACGCCATAGATGAACAGGTCGTAGCCGTCGAAGATCAACAGCAAGGCACACAGGCCCATCACCAGCCAGTGAAAGCGGCTGAAACGGGCATTATCGATAAGCGAATGGACATCGTGGGTACGCATGGCAGTGCTCTCATTATTGTTGTTGTGAGTCAGTGTCCGCAGTAAGGCCGTTGCTTCAGCCCAGGTCGCCACCTCCCACCGGCAGGGTCACGCCGGTGATGTACGACGCTTCATCGCTGGCCAGGAACAGGATCGCGCCCGCCTGTTCGTCAATGCTGCCGTAGCGTTTCATCAGGGAGCTGTCGAGGGTCTGGTCGACGATCTGCTGATACCAGACGCGCTCCTGCTCGCTTTGCGCCTGGCTGTTGCGCGGGATGCGTCGTGGCGGTGCTTCGGTGCCGCCCGGTGCGGTTGCGTTGACGCGGATGCCGCTGCCGGCGGTTTCCAGGGCCAGGCAGGCGGTCAGGGCATTCACGCCGCCCTTGGCCGCGCCGTAGGGCACGCGATTGACGCCACGAGTGGCAATGGAGGAAACATTGACGATGGCGCCACTGCCCTGTTCGAGCATGTAGGGCAGCACGCTATGGCAGCACCACAGCGTCGGGAACAACGAGCGGCGCACTTCAGCCTCGATCTCGTTGGGCTTGTAATGCTCGTACGGCTTGGCCCAGATGGTCCCGCCAACGTTGTTGACGAGGATATCGATGCGGCCGAAACGCGCGGCGGCAGCGGCCATGACCCGTGCGCAGTCTTCATACTGCTCAAGATCAGCGGTGAGGATCAGGGCGTTGTCGTGCTGCAGTTCATGGACGATATCCGAGCGATCGACGGCCACCAGCAAGGCGCCCTCTTCCAGCAAACGCTCGGCGACTCGGCGACCGATGCCCTGGGCTGCGCCGGTAACCAGCGCAACCTTATGGTTGAAACGTGAGTTCATGGTGAATCCCTCAGGCGGCGTCGCCAGTGGTCACGGGGGCAGAGATTGCGTTCGGGGTAAACTTCTCGTAGTGGAAGCTGGCCGGATTCACGCCCTGATTCTTGAAGTGCTGGCGCACGGCATCGACCATGGGGGGCGGACCGCACAGGTAGACGTCGACATCGCCGTCATTGAGGACCTCGGCGGCCATGTGCTGGGTGACATAGCCCTGTCGTTCATGACCGGTGGCTGGGTCCGCCACGCAAGTCACGAAGCTGAAATCAGGCAAGCGCGCGGCGAATGCCTGCAAGGCCTCGACCATGACCAGGTCCTGATCCCGGGTCACACCGTAAATCAAGGTCACCGGTTGGCGGGCCTTGCCCTCGGCGAGCACTTCCAGCATGGCCAGGAACGGCGCCAGGCCGGTGCCCCCGGCGAGAAACAGCAATGGTCGGCTGACTTCGCGCAGATAGAAGCTGCCCAGCGGCCCGGTCATGGACACGGTATCGCCGATCCTGGCCCGTTCCAGCCAGCTGCTCATCAGGCCACCGGGGACCTGCTTGATCAGGAAGCTGGCGCACTTGTCGCCGGGGCGACTACTGAAGGAGTAGGAACGGCTCTGGCCACTGCCCGGAACGCCGATATTCACGTACTGGCCGGGCAGGAATACCGGCGCCTGGTCCAGTTCGAAGCTGATATCGACGGCGGCATCGGCATGCCGGGTGACGCTGGCAACCGTGGCGCTGAATTGCCCGGTGCCGGTCTTGCAGGCACTGGACGGCACCGGCACGGCAATCACGCAGTCCGATTGCGGCACCATCTGACAGGTCAGCACCTGACGTTCCTGGGCTTCATCCTCGCTCAGGGCGTCTTCGATATAGTCATCACCCAGGTCATAGGCGCCGGTTTCGCAGTGGCATTTGCAGGTGCCGCAAACACCGTCGGAGCAGTCCATGGGCAGGTTGATACGTTGGCGAAAGGCCGCGTCCAGCACCTTCTCGCCCACTTTGCAGTCGATAAAACGGGTCACCCCGTCCTCGAAATTCAAGGCAATGGCGTACGTCATGGGCTTGCCCTCAGATGTGGTAGATATCGATGACCTGGTGGATGTAGTCGTTCTTGAGCACCACTTTCTTGGCCGTGATCAGCGGTTGCTCGCCGCGCACATCAAGGCGATAGAAGGACGTGCCGAAATACGTATCGGTGGTCTTGTAGCGATGGCTGAGGGTTTGCCAATTGAAGCGCAGCTCGGCGGACTGGCCGTCATTGGTCAGCACCTCCAGGTTGCTGACGAAATGCGCGGTGCGCGGTTCCGGCGTACTGGCACTGGAGCGCTCGGTCTTGATGCGGAATACCCGGTCTTCCAGACCATCACGGCTGGGGTAGTAGATCAGCGAGATTTCGCTCTGGGGATCTTCGGTCAGGCTGTCGTGGTCATCCCACGCTGGCATCCAGAACTCCACCTTGGGCGAGTAACACTCCAGCCATTCGTCCCACTGACGATCGTCGAGCAGGCGCGCTTCGCGGTAGAGAAAGTCGAGCAACTGGTCACGGGAAATGCTCATGAGTGCACCTCCTTGTCGGTGGCGATCAAGCCTTGCTGCTCCCGTTCGATGGCCCGTTGCAGGCTTGCCGCCCAGTGGGCGTGCTGGCGCACGAACAGGCCTTCATCCTCGGTTTTCACGCCACTGAGCTGCGGGTTCATGCCCATGGCCCTGGCATTGTCGTCGGCGCCTTCTATCCACTGTTTGGCGCCGCGGCTGAGGTCGTTCCACAAGGTGGTCGCGCCCTGGTAGCCGGTCTGGCAGGCGCGGAACTCTTCCAGATCATCCGGCGTCCCCATGCCGCTGACATTGAAAAAATCTTCGTACTGCCGAATCCGCGTCGCGCGCTCCTGGGCACTTTCGCCCTTGGGCGCCATGCAGTAGATGGTCACTTCGGTCTTGTCCACGGCTATGGGCCGCACGACACGGATCTGCGTGGAAAACTGATCCATCAGGTACACATTGGGATAGAGGCAGAGGTTGCGGGTCTGGTCGACGATAAAGTCGGCGCGCTCCTGGCCCAGGCGCTCGGCCAGGGCTTCACGGTGGGCGTGCACCGGGCGCACTTCAGGGTTGAGCAGGCGCGTCCACAACAGGATATGGCCGTGCTCGAAGGCATAGACGCCGCCCAGGCTTTTCGACCAACCATTGGCGTCCACGGTGCGGGTGCCTTCGGCTTCATAGTTACGGCGGCCCATGGTCGCCGAGTAGTTCCAGTGTACGGAGCTGACGTGATAACCGTCGGCACCGTTTTCAATCTGCAGCTTCCAGTTGCCGTCGTAGACATAGGAGGAACTGCCGCGCAGCACTTCCAGGCCTTCGGGGGCCTGATCGACCATCTGATCGATGATGATCCGGGTTTCGCCCAGATAGTCGCTCAGTTCCGGGGCATCCTCACTGAGGCTGCCGAACAGGAAGCCGCGATAGTTCTCGAAACGGCCCAGGCGCTTGAGATCATGGGAGCCGTCACAGTCGAAGCTGTCGGGATAGGCGCCGGTCTTGGCGTCCTTGACCTTGAGCAGTTTGCCGGCGTTGCTGAAGGTCCAGCCGTGGAACGGGCAGGTAAACGAACCCTTGTTACCCTGCTTGCGGCGGCAGAGCATGGCGCCACGGTGGGCGCAGGCATTGACCAGGCCGTGCAGCGTGCCCTGCTTGTCCCGGGTGATGACCACCGGCTGACGGCCGATCCAGGTGGTGAAGTAGTCGTTGATCTGCGGCACCTGGCTTTCATGGGCCAGGTAAACCCAGCCACTTTCGAAAATGTGCTTCATCTCCAGGGCGAAGAGTTCGGTGTCGGTGAAGATGTCGCGGCGGCAACGGAAGACGCCGGTGGCGGGGTCTTCCTGGACGGAGTCGCGCAGTTGCCGGGCGAGTCGGTCGAGTGTGCTGATCATGGGGTAGGCCCTCGGTTGTTCTTGTATCAGGCCCCCTCACCTTATGTGCTTGCCTTGCCCTCCAATATCCGCTGGCTGCAAATCGTTATCCGTCTGCTGCAATGCTTTCTTTGAAGCCGCAGCCGTGTCCCTGACACTGCGCTTTGGCGGGAGAAACAAGCCGGCTCCCACGAAATCTCATTTCATGCGTCGTGTCTGTTGAAGCCGGTCCTATGGTGTACGGATCAGCGGGCAGCTGCGCGCCGCCAGGTCTGCGACGGCAACTCGCCAAAGCGCTTGCGATAAGCCTCGGAGAAGCGTCCGAGATGCAGAAAACCATGATCCAGCGCCACCTCGGTCACGCTGCGGGCGGTGGCCAGTTGGAGTGCCGCATGGACCTTTTCCAGTTTGCGCTGGCGCATGTAGTCACGGGGTGACAGCCCGACCTGGCGTTCGAACAACGTATACAACGAGCGCTCGCTGACCCTGGCCACAGCCATCAATTGCTCGATGCTGATGTCTTCGCACAGATGCTCTTCGATGAACTGTCGTACCGCCTCGAAACCGCCGCTTTCGTCGGGCCGGGGAACCACTCGCAGGACATTGCTGGCCAACAGTGCCAGCAGTTTATTGGCGACGATGCGCTCGTACAGCTCCTGCATCGGCGCTACGGCGGCGTTCTCTGCTTCGTGACAGATCAGGCCGAGCAGTTGCAGGAAGCCGCTCATTTCTGCCAGTTCATGGCGCGCGGCGACAAAGCGGATGCCCTGCTGCGGCAGGGTCCAGTGCTGCTCCAGGCAGGCGTTTTCCAGCAGGCGCACCGGCAACTTGACGATGAATTTCTCGCAGTCGGCGGAATAAGTCAGGTCCACCGGGTCATCGGGGTTGATCAGCAACACCTCGCCAGGGCCGAACACCTGCTCCTCGCCCCGAGCGCTGGAGCGACAGTGACCGTGCAGGAGAATTTGCAGGTGATAGATGGTTTCCAGAGCCGTAGACGTGACCTGCACCGGCGCACCGTAGCTGATGCGACACAGGTCCAGGCTGGAAAAAGTGCGGTGGCTGATGCTCGCCTCGGGGCGGCCACGGCGTGGCAGGCGAATACAGTGGCTGCCCACATGCTGGTTGACGTAATCCGACACGGCATAGGCATCCGCACGGTCAAATATCCGGCTGCGCTCACTCAATAGCACGGTCATGGTTGCGCCTCTTATAGTTGTATTGGGCTCGGACTCAAGGCAAAACGCCCCCGCAGGCAAGACCTGTGGGGGCGGCTGGTTCAGATAATACCGTGCATCAGGCTTCCAGCGCCCTCACCCGCTCATGCCGATTCTCGTCCTTGGGCGCGGCGGTGGGTTGCAATACGAAATCAAAGTCGATGTCGGCACGGCGGCCATTGGCATCGTCACTGAAATGGATCTCGGCGATCAACTCATCACGTGTGGCGTAGGCAAAGTCGTCGTGCAGGTATTTGTCCCCGGCCAGGTTGATCTGGGTGGTCAGGTGGCGATGACCGGGCGCCGAGATAAAGAAGTGGATATGCGCAGGACGCTGACCGTGACGCCCCAGTTGATCGAGCAGCTTCTGGGTCGGGCCGTCCGGTGGGCAGCCATAGCCGGACGGCACGATGCTCTGAAAGCGATAGCGGCCTTCGGCATCGGTCTGGATACGCCGACGCAAGTTGAACTCCGACTGCGACGGGTCGAAATAGGAGTAAGTGCCGCCGGTATTGGCGTGCCAGACGTCGACAATGGCATTGGTCAGGGGGGAGCCATCGGTGTCACGAACCTGACCGGTCATGTATAACACGGTACCAGGGTCCTGGCCGTCATCGAGGCGGGCAAAATGTTCGCTCAGCGGCGCGCCGGCGACATACAGCGGGCCTTCGATGGTCCGCGGCGTGCCGCCGACATGCCCGGCCTGCTCGTCTTCAGCGTCCATCAACAGGTCCAGGTAATGTTCCAGGCCCAGACCTGCTACCAGCAGCCCGGCTTCCTGGCGACTGCCCAGTTCGTTGAGGTAGTTGACGGCTTTCCAGAACTCTTCAGGGGTGATCTGCAGGTCTTCGATGATCTTGATGCTGTCATTTAGCACCCGGTGCACCACATTCTTCATGCGCTGGCTGCCGCCGGCCTGGTCAAAGCCGGAAGCGCTTTCAAAGAATTGCTGGACTTCGGCAGTTTGCGAGATACGGATGGTCATGGCGGTGGTCCTCATCTTTATTTTTGTTGGAACAGTGATCGCGCGATATTAACGATCGTCGTCGTGAACCGAAGACGGATGTCGACACAGCGCCGTGACCTCCATCTCCATGTACGGGTAAAGCGGCAGTTGCATCAAGGTATCGTGCAGTGCCTGGTTATCCGCCACATCGAAAATACTGACGTTGGCGTACAGCCCGGCAATACGCCAGAGGTGGCGCCAGATGCCGTCGCGCTGCAGGCGCTGGGCCAGTTCCTTTTCGTCGGCCTTGAGCCGGTTGGCCTGCTCGACGGGCATATCGGGCGGCAGTTTGACGGTCATGCGGACTTGAAAGAGCATCGCGTGGTGTCCTTTTTATTAGAGATAATCAGCGGCGGGCAAAGCGCGCCAGGCGTTCATCATCCAGCTCCAGGCCAAGGCCCGGGGTGCGCGGCACCAGCAGTTGGAAATCACGATAGACCGGTGGCTCGACCAGAATGTCTTCGGTCAGCAGCAACGGGCCGAACAACTCGGTGTGCCACTCCAGTTTGTCCAGCGTGGCAAAGGCATGGGCCGAGGCCAGGGTGCCGATGCTGCCTTCGAGCATGGTGCCGCCATACAGGCCTATACCTGCTGCCTCGGCGATGGCCGCAGTACGCAGCACGGCCTTGGGGCCACCCGTCTTGGCGATTTTCAGGGCAAAGATCGACGCCGCGCCCATCTGCGCCAGAGCGAAGCTGTCCGGCACCGATTCGATGGCTTCATCGGCCATCAAAGGGATCGGGCTGTGGGCACTCAGGCGCACCATACCGGCGCGGTCGTAGCGGGACAGCGGTTGCTCGACCAGCTCGACCCCGGCATCGGCCAGCAGATAGCAGGCGCGAATCGCAACCGCCTCGCTCCAGGCCTGGTTGATATCCACCCGCACGCTCGCGCGGTCGCCCAGAGCACGCTTGATCGCGGCAACGTGGGCGATATCCCGGGCCGGTTCGCCGGCACCGATCTTCAGCTTGAAATGTCGATGGCGACGCAAATCGAGCATGCGTTCGGCTTCTTCGATATCCCTGCCGGTATCACCGCTGGCCAGGGTCCATGCCACTTCAACACCGTCGCGCACCCGGCCGCCCAGCACTTCTGCCACCGGCAGGCCCAGGCGTTTGCCTTGGGCATCGAGCAAGGCGGTTTCCACGGCGCTGCGGGCGAAGGTGTTGCCCCGGATGCCGCGATCCACCCGCTGCATGGCGGCATTGAGGTTGCTGGCATCCTGGCCGATCAGCAGCGGCGCGAACCATTTGTCGAGGTTGACCTTGATGCTTTCCGGGCTTTCCCCGGCGTAGGCAAGGCCGCCGATGGTGGTGGCTTCGCCGACGCCGACGATGCCGTCGCTGCTATAGATGCGCAGGATAACCAGGGTCTGGCCGTGCATGGTGTGCATCGCCAGCTTGTGCGGGCGAATGGTGGGCAGATCGACAATCTGGGTATCGAAGCGTTCGATGGTAATGGCGGTCATGGGACGTTCCGGATGTGTTGTGTTTGTTCTTGGCCACAGATTGACGCTGGCCCCACACAACGTCCAATATTGATTAAGTCTGGTTTAATACCCTGGAGGTATCGTGGAGCTTCGTCATTTACGCTACTTCCGGGTGCTGGCCCAGACCCTCAACTTCACCCGCGCCGCCGAACAGTTGAATATCGCCCAGCCGCCCTTGAGCCGACAGATCCAGCAACTGGAGGATGAACTGGGGGTGGCCTTGCTGGAGCGTTCACGACCATTACGCCTGACCGAGGCCGGGCGCTTCTTCCACGAGCATTCCAGCCAGTTGCTCGAGCAACTGGCGCGGATCAGTGACGATACCCGGCGAGTGGCGGCAGGCCAGAAACGTTGGCTGGGCATCGGCTTCGCCCCGTCGACCCTGTACGGCGCCCTGCCCGACCTGATCCGCAGGCTGCGCAGCCTGGGGGATATCGAGTTGGGCCTGTCGGAGCTGATCACCCTGCAACAACTCGAAGCGCTGAAAAGCGGGCGCATCGATATCGGCTTTGGCCGCATCCTGTTCGACGACCCGGCGATTACCCAGCAGATTCTCCGGGAAGATCCGCTGGTCGCCGCCCTGCCCGCCGGGCACCCGCTGCTGGCCGGTCCCGCGACTCTGGAACAGCTGGCCGCCGAACCCTTCGTGCTCTATCCAGGCAGTCCACGGCCGAGTTATGCCGACCATGTCCTTGGCATATTTGCCGCCCAGGGCCTGCATATCCATGTGGCCCAGACCGTCAACGAACTGCAGACCGCGATAGGCCTTGTCGCCGCAGGTATCGGCATCACCCTGGTGCCCGCCTCGGTGCAACGCCTGCATCGCGACGATATCGGCTACACCGCATTGCTGGACAGCAGCGCCACTTCGCCGATTGTGGTCAGTTATCGCGCCGGGGATGTATCGCCGGTCTTGCAGCAATGCCTGGGCCTGCTGGGTAATCGTTGACGGCATTAGCGCCCAAAGAGTCCGAAGTGTCGGGACAGCCAGCCCGTTTATCCGCGTGGATGAATCGCGTCTACTGGCCGGGAACTAAAGCCCGAGGGGCAGCCAGTGCAACAGCACACCATGGCGCCGGGCTTTGACCCACTGAACACCGAGGCCCTCATGTGCAAATTGCATTGGCCTGATTCAGCCCAGCCACATGGACAGCTCGACGTCCTCGGCGAAAGGAATCGACATGAAGCCGCTGCCTGGGGCCCGTACCAGCGCCAGGTATTCAGGGCTGTAATCGGCGTTGTCGGCGACGATCAGCGCGCCGGGACGCAGATGCCTTTGCACCAGGGCCAATACCTCCATGTACAGCGACTTGGCGCCGTCCAGCAGCACCAGGTCGATGCCGTCGGGCAGATCCACCGCCAGGGTCTGCAAGGCGTCCCCCTCGCGAATCTCCACCAGATCCTGCAAACCGCCCGCCGCCAGGTTCTGCCGTGCGCGTTGGGCTTTCTGCGCTTCAAACTCACTGCCGATCAAGCGTCCACCACCGTTATCACGCAAGGCGGCAGCCAGGTGCAGCGTGGAAATCCCGAACGACGTGCCGAATTCGACGATAATTCGCGCCTTGCTGCTGCGCGCCAGCATATACAGCAGCGCACCGGTTTCCCGGGATACCGGGAGGGCGAAATCCTTCAGATGCGAGTACAGCTGTTGATATTCGGTCTTGCTGTGCATCAGGCGATTCAGCTCGCCTTCCGGCAGGTCACGGAAGGCGGCGCTGTTCATCGGTGAAGTGGCTTCGGACTCAATAAACAGGCGATCCAACAAGGCAGTGATAGTGGTCAAGGTATTCATGCAATTCTCCGTTCAGATGCACTAATGTGAACACCGGATTAGAATGCGACGAATCACTCACATTTAATATTCGCGTTTCCAGGGCTGCCATGACCAACCGCCAGAACCCCAGGATTTCCCAGCGTAAGCAGCCTAAACAGGCCCGTTCAACCGAGCTGATCAGCATCATTCTGGAGGCCGCCACTCAGGTTTTGGCCAAGGACGGCGCGCAGCTGTTCACCACCGCGCGGGTTGCCGAACGGGCCGGTGTCAGCATTGGCTCGTTGTACCAGTACTTCCCCAACAAGGCGGCGATTCTGTTTCGCCTGCAGAGCGATGAGTGGCGCCAGACCACGGACTTGTTGAGCAGTATTCTCGAGGATCGCCAGAAGCCGCCTCTGGAACGGCTGCGCCTGCTGATCCATGCCTTCGTGCACTCCGAATGCGAGGAAGCCGCCATGCGCACGGCTCTCAGCGACGCCGCCCCGCTCTATCGCCACGCCCCCGAAGTTCATGAAGTCAGGGCCGAGGGTGCGCAGAGAATCCAGGCGTTTATCCGCGAGGCCCTGCCAAACGCGACCGAAGCAAGACAGCTGCTGGCCGCCGATCTGGTCAACCAGACCCTGAGCGCCGTGGGCAAACGCTTCTCCGAACAGCCACGCAGCGCTGCCGAGATCAATGAATATGCCGGGGCCATGGCGGATATGTTGTGTACCTATCTCAGGGATATCGCGGCCAGCACAGTCCCCTGAACTGGAGGGCGATTGCTGCAGGAGCGGCATTAATAGCTCAAATAAATCACGCTTTTGTGGGAGATCCCATCCCGTCTTCGACGCCACGTTGTTGCGCAGCAAACACTTGGCAGGGCGCTAGAGGAAATTCTGTGGGAGCGAATTCATTGGCTCTGTCTGCATTAAGTGTTGCGTACGAGGTATCGCGAATTATGTGGGAGCGGATTCATCCGCGAAGGGGCCAGTACATCCAACACATTTGGCGGCGTCCGAAATAAAGCCTTCGCGAATGAATTCGCTCCCACAGTAGCGCGTGAATATCATTGGATCTGTGGGAGCGGATTCATCCGCGAAGGGGCTACTCTGGTTTTAAAGCAAACATAGAATCTCCCACTTTGCCATGTGTCTATTTTGCACGGCATCGCAGCGTTGAGGCAGTTGCGTGGGTTCATGCTTACATTCATGAATCCAGAGCAAATATCATTTGCCAATATCCATATTTTTCAGCACAAATCATCCTCCCATAATGCGCTCCATTCAACCCACTGGAGCGCTTACCATGCCCATCGCATTACTTGCGTTAACCCTGAGTGCCTTTGCCATAGGCACCACAGAATTCGTGATCGTTGGCTTGTTGCCAACCATCGCTGCCGATCTTGGCGTCACCCTTCCGTCCGCAGGCCTGCTGGTCAGTCTGTATGCGCTGGGGGTCGCCGTCGGCGCACCGCTACTCACCGCCCTGACCGGCAAGGTTCCGCGCAAGGTGCTGCTGCTCTCGCTGATGGTGCTGTTCACCGTCGGCAACCTGCTGGCCTGGAAAGCGCCAGGTTATGAATCCTTGATCATCGCCCGCATCGTCACGGGCCTGGCCCACGGCGTGTTCTTTTCCATCGGTTCGACCATTGCCACCAGCCTGGTTTCCAAGGAAAAAGCCGCCAGTGCGATTGCCATTATGTTTACCGGGCTGACGGTAGCCCTGGTGACGGGCGTGCCGCTGGGCACCTTTATCGGTCAGCATTTCGGCTGGCGTGAAACCTTCCTCGCGGTGTCGGCCCTGGGCGTGATTGCCTTTATCGGCAGCCTGATTTTTGTGCCCAACACCATTCGCCACAGCAAGCCGGCGTCGATCCTGCAGCAGTTGCAGGTGCTGAAACAGCCGCGCCTGTTGCTGGTGTACGCCATGACTGCGATCGGCTACGGCGGCTCGTTCATCGCCTTTACCTATCTGGCGCCGATCCTTCAGGAAATATCAGGCTTCAGCGCTGCAACCGTTGGCCTGGTCTTGCTGGTGTATGGCGTTTCGGTTGCGGTGGGCAATATCTGGGGCGGCAAACTGGCGGATCGCAAGGGACCGGTCGGCGCGCTGAAAATCATCTTCCTGGCGCTGGCGGCGGTGCTGGTACTGCTGACCTTCACTGCCAGTTCGCCATGGCTGGCCCTGGCAACAGTCCTGCTGTGGGGTGCGGTGGCATTCGGTAATGTGCCGGGCTTGCAGGTTTACGTTGTGCGCCAGGCCGAACTGCATACGCCACAAGCCGTGGACGTCGCCTCGGGGTTGAACATCGCCGCATTTAACCTGGGTATTGCCGGTGGCGCCTGGGGCGGTGGCCTGATTGTCGCCAATGTCGGTCTGATTCACACGGCGTGGATCGGCGGCCTGGTGGTATTGGTGGCCTATGCCCTGACCGTATTGAGCGGTCGACTGGACAAAAGCCAGCCCATTTCCACCGCGCCAGTCAGCGTATCGGCCCACTAATTCAATACAGGAGCACATTCCCATGCACCCAAGATTCGAGCGCCTGCTGGGCCCCACCGGTTTCTCCATAGGCCTGGAGCTGCCACTGGATAACGACTGGTCAACGGCTGGCCAGCAGCTTCGCGAACAGGATCATCGTCCCTTTGGCGTACCTGACATGCGGCGTCACGGCCAACTGGCCCGACAAGCCGATGAGAGTGGTTTCAAGGCCCTGTGGCTACGTGACGTGCCGCTGTATGACCCCGCTTTCGGTGATGCGGCGCAGGTATTCGAGGTGTTTTCCTATCTCGGCTACCTGGCAGGTATTACCCGCAACGCCATGCTCGGCACGGCCGCAGTGGTCCTGCCGTTGCGCCAACCCTGGCTGACCCTGAAGGCGGCGAACAGCATCGATCAATTGAGCGATGGCCGACTGTTGCTGGGTGTTGCCAGCGGCGATCGGCCCATGGAATACCCGTTGTTCAACAAGGACTTCGCCGCACGCGGTGAAAGCTTTCGGCAAACGGTCGAGTTGATCCGCTCCCAAGGCCGGGGCATCTTGCCCGACGCCGCGCAACTGCTGCCGCAACCGCTTGAGCCATTGCCGTTGCTGGTCGCGGGGCTGGCGCAACAATCACCGGCCTGGGTCGGTGAGCACATGGAGGGTTGGTTGAGCTATCCAGGCACACCGGACGAACACCGCAAGCGCGTGGCCTTGTGGCGTGAGGTGGCGGGTGACAAACCTTACATCTCGTTTATCCATCTGGACCTGGACGAAGATCCACACGCACCTATGCGCCGCTTCCGCTTTGGTGGCCAATGCGGGTCCCAGGCCCTGATCAGGGAGCTGGAAGCGCTACGTGAGGCAGGTGTGCAGCATGTTGGCCTGCATTTACGCCGTTCACAGCGGGATGTGGCCAGGGTCATCGACGATTTGGCGGAGCATGTACTGCCGCGGTTTCATTGATCGTTGGTGCTCTCAGAATTGGAATGAGATTGCGCAGGAGCCGTCTTGGTGGCGATCGAGTGCAAAGCGCTCGTAAGAGTGTCAGTGGCTGAACCGAGGCCATCGCCAGCAAGCCGGCTCATCTAATCCTCATTCTATTGGCCTATCTAATAGCGCAATAAACCTCTCAAGAAAATTCCCTCATACATTAAAGAAATGCCCTACAGCGTCGTTTGTAGCTTGCATTTTAGTATCCGCTACTTCGCATTGAAGTTGAGTGAGCAATAGCGCTTTGCCGTTATGCGCCACTTCTTGCGCACTTCTTTCAATGCCCTTGCCGTGAATGTCATTTTCTTAATGAGGAACAGCGGATGTTCGCACCTGCCAATCAGACTCACTTCAGTCTTACCATCAATGATCTTGAGCACGATCTGCAAGTGCTGTCGTTCACTGGCACCGAAGGCATCAGCCAGCCCTACCGTTTCGACCTCGAACTGGTCAGCGAGCGCAGCAACCTGGACCTGGAAACCCTGCTGCACAAGCAGGCGTTCCTGGCTTTCGATCAGCACGGCGCCGGTATCCACGGTCAGATCTACAGCGTCGCCCAGGGCGATGCGGGCAAGCGCCTGAGCCGTTACAAAGTCTCTCTGGTACCGCAGTTGCAATACCTGCATCACCGCACCAACCAGCGCATTTTCCAGCAAATGTCGGTGCCGACCATCATCGCGGCGATTCTCGAAGAACATGGCATTCTCAGCGACGCCTACCGATTCAACCTCGGTAAGGCCTGCCCAGAACGTGATTACTGCGTGCAATACGATGAAACAGATCTGCACCTGATACAGCGCTTGTGCGAAGAGGAAGGCATTCACTACCACTTCCAGCACAGCCGCGACGCCCACGTGCTGGCCTTCGGTGACGATCAGACCTTTTTCCCCAGACTGGGCCAGCCCACGGCGTATGTGCAAGACAGCGGCATGGTCGCCGATGAACCGGTAATCAAGCGCTTCAAACTGCGCCTGGAAACCCGTACCGGCCGAGTCACCCGCCGCGATTACGACTTCGAGCAACCCAGGCTGCAACTCGAAGGCGCCTGCAAGCTCGAGGGTCAAAGCAAGCAACCGGATCTGGAAGACTACGACTATCCCGGTCGTTTCGACGACGAGGCACGAGGCAAATTGCTCAGCCGGCGCGCACTGGAGCGCCACCGTACCGACTATCAGCAAGCCGAGGGCCACAGCAACCAGAGCCGACTGGTCAGCGGCCATTTCCTGGAGCTCAGCGACCACCCACGCAGCGAGTGGAACGACCTCTGGCTGCTCACCAGGATCGCCCACGAGGGCAAACAGCCGCAGGTGCTGGAAGAGTCTACGCCCAGCGATACCAGCGCCAACCAGGACGACTTCCACCAGGGCTACCGCAACCATTTTTTCGCCACGCCGTGGACGGCGTTCTACCGCCCCGCGTTGAACCACCCCAAGTCTCGCGTGCTTGGCAGTCAGACCGCCATCGTCACCGGGCCCGAGGGCGAAGACATCCACTGCGATCCGTACGGTCGGGTGAAGGTGCAATTCCACTGGGACCGCGAAAGCCGGGGCGATGACCAGGCCAGTTGCTGGCTGCGGGTGTCCTCCGGTTGGGCGGGCGACCGCTATGGTGGCATCGCCATCCCCCGTGTCGGCATGGAAGTGCTGGTGTCCTTCCTGGAAGGCGACCCCGATCAGCCCGTCGTCAGCGGCTGCCTGTACCACAAGCGAAACGAGACGCCCTACGCGCTTCCTGCTCACAAGACCCGCACCGTCTTCAAGACTCTCAGCTCACCGGGCGGCGTCGGTTACAACGAAGTGCGCATTGAAGACAAGAAAGGCGCCGAGCAGATCTTTATCCACGCCCAGCGTGACTGGGACGAACGCATCGAAAACGACCAGAAAATCCACGTCGGCCACCAACGTCACGACACCGTCGAAGCCGACAGCTACAGCGAATTCAAGGCCGAAGAACATCGCACCACCGGCGCCGACCGCAAGGTCCAGGTGCGCATGGACGATCACCTGACCGTCGGCGCGAAACAGCACGTCAAGGTCGGCGTCGGCCAGTTCATCGAAGCCGGACAGGAGATCCATCTCGAAAGCGGCATGAAATTGGTACTGGAAGCAGGCTCCGAACTGACCCTCAAGGCGGGCGGTTGTTTTATCAAGACCGATGCCGGTGGCGTGACCATAAGCGGGCCGCTGATCAGCATCAATGGTGGCGGCAGCCCGGGCGGCGGCACTGCGGCGGCGCCTCTGTTACCAGGGCCATTGAAACAGGCGGATACAGATAAACCAGGCCTGCTATTGCAGAACAACCTGGGTGAAAACACCCCCCTTGTCGAAATGTGTCAAAAGCCCAAGGGTGGCACGCCCATGCAGTGTCCGCTAACTGATTGCCCTTGCAGAGAGGCCTTACTGGCAGGAGCCGGGGCATGACGATTTCGATACTGCTTGAACACACCGACGATATCCTGCGCAAGCTCTACCAGTGCTCGCCGCCCCCGCAGCCGACATACCTGTTCGACGCTACCGAGCTGCACGGCTACGCGCAGCAAAGCCCGCTCTGGCTGGAGTGCGCGACCAGTACCGTCGCTCTCGAGCATATGCGAGGTGCCCCCGGACAATGGGCCGGTCTTATCGTCGAGAGCCAAGCCTCAAGGGAAATGCTGTTGGCCCATCTACGCCACATTCTCGTGGTTCGTTTTGACAATGGGCGCAAGGCGCTACTGCGCTACTCGAACCCAACCACTGCCAGTTATTTCTTTAGCGTCAACGATGCAGCAACCCTGAGCACCTGGATGGGGCCGATCTCTCGCCTGAGCTGGTTCGGCGGAACCTGGGCGGATTCCGCGCAAGGCGCGTTGCGTTGGTGCAATGTCGAAAACCCTGCCGCCCCCACCTGGAAACAACCCGCCGAGCCGTACGTCCTGCATTTGAGCGAACGGCAGGAGGCGGCCTTGCAACGTCAACGGATGGACCACTTCGCACATGAATGGTGGAAAAAACAGGCAGTGGTTTCGTTCACCGACGCCGCTGCTTTTCAGCAGGAAGCCATCAGCAACGGCTTTGTCGAGGCCGACCACCTTGAGCAGTACCTGTCGCTGCGCGCCCACTACCCCGCCAAACAACCACCGCCCCTCCCCACGCAAGGCAGCAATACCGAACGCTTGCGTCAGCTGCAGCAGAACCTCACACATAACCCTCAGGGCAAGGAGTCTCTGACATGAGCAGAATCGTTGGCAGCCTGAGTGACGGACCGGCCTGCGAAGCCGGCAAGTTGATCGTCCAGGTCATCGGCAAGGACCACCCGGCAGAGCAAAAAGTGGTGGTACACACGGCCGACAATCACCTGGTCAAGGGCACTCGTGACAAAATGAACAGGGA
>NZ_JBGLYM010000023.1:0-109715 GCF_047303955.1 Pseudomonas sp. Pseusp88
CCGCGAGGGGGCCAGAACATCCAACACATTGGCGGCGTCCGTAATAAAGCTTTCGCTAATTAATTCGCTCCCACAGTAGGGCGTGAATATCATCGGATCTGTGGGAGCGGATTCATTCGCGAAGAGGCTGCTCTGGTTTTACAGCAAACATAGAATCTCCCACAGGCCCAGCTCCCAGCTCGCCCACCCTATGGCTCGACCTTGGAGAACAACTCCCGCATCAACTCGAACAAGGTCACCTTGACTGCCGTATCCAACCCGGCCCAGGCCAGCCCCGTCGCGGCGCGGTGACCGCCCAGTTGCAATGGTCGGGCAACCACATTGGGCGGCACCGCGAGGGCTGCATGGGCAGGTAACAGACCGACACCCAGCCCCGCCGCGACCAGCGCCAGCATGGTGGTGAACTCACCCAGCTCCGAGCTAATGGGCAACGCCACACCCTGGGTGCGCAACGCCCGCATCAACTCATCGTAGAAACCCGGCGCATAACGCCGCCCCAGCACCAGGATCGGCAAGGCTTGCAGGTCTTCGGCAAGCAGACTCTTGCGAACCGCCAACGGATGTCCTGACGGCAGGGCCAGCACGAAGGACTCGCGCAGGACCACCTGGGTCTGAATCCCGGCATAGGCAGCGGGCAGGCGCATCAGGCCGAAATCCAGCTGGCCTTCCTGCAGCGCCGCCGCCTGGTCCGGCCCGGGCATGTCCTTGAGTTGCAGTTCGATGCGCGGGAAACGCTCATGCACGCTGCGGATCAGCGTCGGCAATAATTCAGGCAATACCGACGAGACAAAACCCAGGCGTACCCGACCAATCTCGCCGCGCCCCGATGCCCTGGCCATATCGGCGGCATGGGCGGCCTGATGCAGGGTCGCCCGGGCCTCCGGGAGAAACACCCTGCCCGCCTCGGTCAGGCTGACGGAATGGCGATTGCGCTCGAGCAGGCGCACGCCCAACTCCTGTTCCAGGGCCTTGATCTGCATGCTCAGGGCGGGCTGGACCACTGCCAGGCGCTGCGCCGCACGGCTGAAATGCAGCTCCTCGGCGAGGACGACAAAGGCGCGTAAATGCTTGAGTTCCATGCTGACCCATCAATGGTTATCAAAATCTGTGATTACCCTATCACCAATAAACATTGGCCGTGATCCTGAAACCAGGCTGAACTGGGCGGCATTCAACGCCTCATACCGATCATCAGGAGATCACTGCATGTCCAACGTTAGCGAGCGCTTTCGCCTCGATGGCCGACTGGCCCTGATCACCGGCTCCAGCGCCGGTATCGGCCTGGCCATAGCCCGCGGTCTGGCCCAGGCCGGGGCGCGGGTCGTACTCAATGGTCGCACTGCGCAAACCCTGGAGGCCGCCGCAGAAGTCTTGCGCGGCGAAGGGCTTGAGGTGCATACGCAAATTTTCGACGTGACCGACACCGATGCCATCCGTCACGCCGTGGCCGGTATCGAAAAGAACCTTGGCCCGATCGAGATCCTGGTCAACAACGCCGGGATGCAGCGCCGTGGCCCGCTGGAAGAATTCAGCGAGGTGCACTGGAGCGAATTGATGCGCACCAACCTGGACAGCGCCTTTCTGGTCGGCCAGGCCGTGGCGCGCTACATGATCAACCGCCAGCGCGGGCGCATCATCAATATCTGTTCGGTGCAGAGTGAATTGGCCCGTCCCGGTATCGCCCCCTACACCGCAAGCAAAGGCGCGCTGAAGATGCTGACCAAGGGCATGGCCGTGGACTGGGGTCCCCATGGCCTGAACATCAACGGCATCGGCCCCGGATATTTCAAGACTGAACTCAACGCCGCCCTGGTCGCCAACCCCGACTTCAGCAGTTGGCTGGTCCAGCACACCCCAAGCCGCCGTTGGGGCAATGTTGAAGAACTGGCAGGAGCCGCGGTGTTCCTCGCCTCTGACGCAGCCAGTTTCGTCAACGGCCATATTCTCTATGTCGACGGCGGCATCACCGCCTCACTGTGATTTTCGGAGTCAGTCATGAATGCAATTGTTTGCCACGCAGCCAAAGATCTGCGGGTTGAAGCGCAAGATGAAGCTGCCCTGCCCGCCCCAGATCAACTACGGGTGCGTGTCGCCCGTGGCGGGATCTGCGGCTCGGACTTACATTACTACCAGCATGGCGGCTTCGGCACCGTGCGCCTGCGCGAGCCGATGGTGCTGGGGCATGAAATTTCGGCGGTGATCGATGCTGTCGGCGATAGCGACAGCCCATTCACGGTCGGTCAGGCCATTGCGGTGTCGCCGTCGCGCCCTTGTGGCGGCTGCCGCTTCTGCCATCTGGGTCAACCCAATCATTGCCTTGACATGCGCTTCTACGGCAGCGCCATGCCCTTCCCGCATATCCAGGGGGCGTTTCGCCAGAGCCTGATGATCGATGCCAGCCAGGCACATCTTCTCGCCGACGGCCTGAGTCTGGGTGAAGGCGCCATGGCCGAGCCACTGTCAGTGGGCTTGCATGCCATCGCCCGTGCTGGTGGGGTATTCGGCAAGAAAGTTCTGGTTACCGGCTGCGGCCCGATCGGCAATCTGTTGATTGGCAGCCTGCGCGCCGCCGGAGCTGCCGAGATCGTCGCCGCCGACCTCAGCGATTCGGCCCTGGCTTGCGCCACTCGCATGGGCGCCAGCAGCACTCACAACCTGGCCAGCACGCCGGATGCCCTGCAAGGCTACACCGCGCAGAAAGGCTATTTCGACGTGATGTTCGAAGTCTCCGGCAGCGCCAAGGCCCTGCACGACGGGTTGCACTGCGTCGCGCCCCGTGGTGTGGTGGTGACCGTTGGCCTGGGCGGCGATGTCGCCCTGCCGCTGAACCTGATCGTCGGCAAGGAACTGGATCTGCGCGGCACCTTCCGCTTCCACCCGGAGTTTGCCCAGGCCGTGGACTTGCTCAATCGTCGGGTGATCGATGTGCGCCCGGTGATCTCCCACTCGGTGCCTTTCAGCGAAGCGGTCAGGGCTTTCGAACTGGCGGCGGACAAGAGCCAGGCAATGAAGGTGCTGCTGGACTTTGGCGTCGCCGACCGCTGAGGCTCTGGCATCCTTGCCTGATCCTCTGAGGCGGGTTGTGTTTTGTGCGGGTCACGCGCAGATTCAGGGTCTATACCGCTGCCCGGTTTGCTTGTCATGACTGACCGATTCGCCGACGACCCGCACCGATCCCGCCAGATGGTGGCGCTGCTGCAACAGCTCGCCCCCGTCGAGGGCTACAACCTCACGCCCCTGGCCGATGTGCGCCTGCTACGTTCCAACCGCCCCCTGAGCCGCACGCCGGTGCTCTACGACCCGGGCATCGTCATCGTATGCCAGGGCCGCAAGCGCGGTTACTGGGGTGACGAACTGTTCGTCTATGACGCCCGGCATTACCTGGCAGTGGCGGTGCCGGTGCCCTTCACCATGGAGACCGAGGCCAGCGCCGCAGAGCCGCTGCTGGCCATCTATCTGCATCTGGATTTCACCGTGGCCGCCGAAGTACTGCTGGCCCTGAGCGAGCAAGGCGCCGACGAGCACAGCGAACCCAAGGGCCTGTATGCCTCGCCCATGGAAACGCCCCTGGAACAGTCGGTGCTGCGCCTGCTGGAGGTACTGGGGTCGGAAGTGGAAAGCCGCGTGCTGGGGCCGGCGCTGGTACGGGAGATTTATTATCGGGTACTGACCGGCGCCCAGGGCGGTTCGTTACGGGCCGCCCTCGGCCGCCAAGGCCAGTTCGGGAAGATCTCACGGGCGATCCGCAAGATCCATACCTGCCTGGGTGAGTCACTCGACGTGGAGCAACTGGCCCGGGAGGTGAACATGAGCGTGCCGACCTTCCACGCTCACTTCAAGAACGTTACCCAGACCTCGCCCATGCAATATCTGAAAGCCACCCGCCTGCATCAGGCGCGATTATTGATGCTGCGCAATGGCCTCAATGTTTCCACTGCCTCGCTGCAGGTCGGCTACGAAAGCCCGTCGCAGTTCAGCCGCGAGTTCAAGCGTCTGTTCGGCCTGACGCCCAGCGACGAAATCATGCGCATGCAGCAGTCCTTCGCCCTGCCGCCGCCGGCGGCGTCGTCAATTTATGTGTCGTCGCATTAGCGGGTGAGGCCACTATCCGAACTGGAATTTGCTTCCACAGTATTTGCACGCCCTGCCAATGGTTTGCAGGGGGTTTTATGTCATTTCAGACGCGGAAGCGCGACACCAGCGTCTGCAAATGCGTCCCCAGGCGCGCAAGCTCGACGCTGGACGCTGCGGTCTTGTCACTGGCCGTCGCGGTCTGTTCCGACACATCGCGCACGCTGATCACACTGCGGTTGATATCGTCGGCCACGGAGGTCTGTTCTTCAGCGGCAGTGGCAATCTGTTGGTTCATTGACTGGATCGCGGCCACGCTGCGGGTGATGCTTTCCAGGGATTGCCCGGCCTGACGGGCCAGTTCGACGCTGCTGTCGCTCAGGGCGCGGCTGTTTTCCAGAGTAGTGGACACCTGCTGGGTGCCCGATTGCAGACCGGAGATCAGCCCTTCGATTTCCTCGGTGGATTTCTGCGTGCGCTGGGCAAGGCTGCGCACCTCATCGGCGACCACGGCAAAACCACGTCCGGCTTCACCGGCACGGGCCGCTTCGATGGCGGCGTTGAGGGCCAGCAGGTTGGTCTGTTCGGCCACTGACTTGATCACATCGAGCATGCTGCCGATCTTGTCGCTCTCAAGCTTGAGTTCATTCATGGCATGGGTCGAATGGCCGACTTCCGTGGCCAGGCGATCGATCTGGGCAATGGCCTTGTTCACCACCTCGTCACCGGCACGGGCTTCGCGGTCGGCACCGGCTGCGGCGGCCGAGGCCTGCTCGGCGTTGCGTGCGACTTCCTGAACGGTCGCGGTCATCTCGTTCATGGCCGTGGCCAGTTGATCGGTTTCGATCTTCTGGGTATTGACCCCGACACTGGTCTGCTCAGTCACCGCCGACAGTTGCTCTGCAGCACTGGAAATCTGCGTAACGCCGTCACGAATGCCACCGATCAGCCCACGCAGGTTAGTGGTCATGCCGTGCACGGAGGCCTGCAGTTTGCCCAGTTCATCGCCGCGCTCGGTACGGGCGTGCTCGGTCAGGTCACCCGCCGCAACACGCTCGACGACCAGCAAGGTTTCATTCAAGGGCGTGACGATCTGCCCGGTGATCAGCATGGCGGCAATAACGCCCAGCAACAGCGCACCAATGGCCGCACCAATCAGGATGTAACGCGCCTGCTGCGTATCGGCTTCCCGCCACTGAATCTGGTTTTGCGTCAGCTTGTCGCTGAGTGAAAGCATCGCGATCATGCTGTCGCCAAGAGTCTTTGCCGCTTGCTCGCTGTCCGCCTGGGCAGCACGGAACTGGTCTGCCGTCGCGCGATAGCCGACAAGGGCCTGATCCAGACGCGCAGCGCCATCGACCAGCGATGGCGGCAAGGCTTCGGCGAGTTTCTTGATATTGGCCCGGGCCGCATCAATAGCCGCCAGGGCGCCCGGATACATGGAAATTTTGCCGCTGTAGGTAAAACCGCGCAGGGCGAAACGTGCGCCCTGGAACAGACGCTCCTGCTCAACCACGGTTTTTTCCTGGATTTCCCGTTGCAACAGTGCATCCGGTTCGGTTGGCAGCTTGGCCAGGCTGCTGTTCATTTGCTCAAGTTCAGCGGCGCCGGCATCGGCGTATTTACCGAAGACATCGCGGGTAGCTTCACGGCTATCAATCGCCTGACGGTATTTACCGAAGACGCTGCGGTAATCATTGAGCTGCTTCTGCGCCTCGCTCAGTAATTTAAGGTCTTCAGGAAACGCCAACTGGGCCTGAAGTTTGCTGAGGTGCGGATCGAGGGCGTCCATGATCTTGACCACGGCCGTCGCATGTTCGGCATCGTAATTGAGCGTGTAGGACAAACGCGCAACCCGCAGGTCACGGTACATCTCGGCCATCTTGGCAATGCTGACCAATTTGTCACTGCGACTGGTCAGCGAACTCAAGCTGCTCCACCCGGTCAGGCTGATCATCAGGGTCAACAACAGAACCAGAGCAAAACCGAATGCCAGCTTTGCACGTACGCTGATATTGCCCAGCACACTGCCTGCGGGACGAGCCATGGGTGAATCTCCAGAAAAACGCACGATGAACGACTACCAGTCAGGCGCACCTCGGCGCCTGTCACAACTGGACATGTTCTCGCTGCATCGGCATTGGACGGCTTATCTTGAAGGCCCGCTCGATATTTCGTGAAGACAAATCCTGTTACTTATTCGGTGACCACCACTCCGCGACGCGGCTTGAACATCCAGGTGGCGACAGCACAGCCAGCCAGTAATACACAGGTGCCGAGAAATACCACGCGCATGCCGAAATGCCCGCCCAGAAAGCCACCGGCCAATGGCCCCAGCACCTGGCCGACATATTGACTGGAGGTGGAATAGCCGAGCATGCGCCCGGCCACGTTCTCCGGCACGGCATGGCGGATGATCGCGGCGATGCACGGCAGCAGCCCACCCAGGGCCAGGCCCATGAGAAAGCGCAGCAACACCAGCTGCCATTCCTGAGTAACAAAGGCCTGGGGGATCAACAACAGTGAGGCCACGGTCAGGCAACCGGTGACCACGGTCCAATGGCCGATACGGTCGGCCAGCTTGCCCAGGCGCGAGGCCGAGATAATGCTGCCCAGTGCCGTGGCAGACATCACCAACCCGGCTGCCACCGTCACCTGCTCGGCCTTGAGCTGGATCAGGTAGACGGTGATGATCGGCTCGATGGACATGACCGCGAACATCAGCAGACTGGCGACCACCAGCATGATCAGCACCGGCTTGCGATCATCGATACCCGCCCAGACACTGGCCCTGGCAGCAGCCTTGTGTTCCTTGCTGCGCGGTGGCCGCGGCGCTTCCTTCATCAGGAACAGGGTAGCGAGGAAAGTCACGAAAATCGCCGCTCCGGCCAGAAAGAACGTATTGCGAATGCCGATCAGCGGCGGCAGGGAACCACCGATCAGGGGCCCCGCCAGATTACCCGCCATGATCCCCGACGAGAGCATCCCAAGAGCCCAGCCCGAGCGCGACTTGGGGGTCTGAGTGGCGACGAGGATGGTCGCACCGGAAGCATAGCCGCCCAACAAGCCAGCCAGCAGTCGCAACAACACCAGTTGCCAGACGTTCTCCGCCAGGCCGATCAGCGACATCGCCACGGCCATGCCCAGGCTGGCGCGAATCAGCATCAGCTTGCGTCCGTAACGGTCCCCCAGACGCCCCCACAAGGGCGCGGTAAGAGCTGCGGAAAGAAAGGTGGCGCCAAATGCCACACCGGACCACTGGGCGATGTCGGCCGGATCGCTGACGCCCAGTTGCTCGACATACAGTGGCAGGAACGGCAGCAGCAAGGTCATGGCGATAATCGTGGTGAATGAACCCAGGGCACAGACCGCCAGGTTGCGTTGCCAATGCTGCTCGACGGGGCTTGAGTCCGGTACTGCGCTCATGAATTCTCTCCAGGGATCCAAGCCAGGTACGCTAGCGCTTTGCTCCTCATAAATAAAATTCATGTTTTTTATACAGCCAATTACCAAATGGAATACCAACGAAGATTCGTTGGAGCCGGACAAGCCCGGCTCCCGTAATCAATCGCTGAAAATCCTCTAAGATAGGGACCTCGGACAGCCAAGGAATAACAACAATGAACTACTCCAAACCGTCCCCCATCGCCATCGTCGGCGACCGTTGCGGCGAAGGTGCCGTGTGGTCGGCAGCGCAAAGTGCGGTGTTCTGGGTCGATATCAACCGCTTTCTGATACACCGCCTGGACTACCCGTCGCGCCGGTTGCAGACCTGGATCTTCGACGAGCCGGTGGTGGCCCTGGCGCTGACCGAGGATGAGCAACGCCTGCTGGTCGCCCTTGGTTCGAAGCTGATCTGGTGGTGGCCTCACAACGACGAACGCCAGGACCACGGTTTTACTCTGCCTGCCTCGCCTCAGGCACGACTGAATGACGGACGCTGCGATCCGCTGGGTAATTTCTGGGTCGGCTCGATGTTCAACAATGTATCGCCTGAAGGCGAGAGCATTGGCGGCAGCGGCAAACCGGGAGTGCTGTACCGTCTTGGCGCGGACGGCGTTGCCAGCCCCAGAGTTGATGGCTTGCAGATTTCCAACACCCTGTGCTGGAGCCCGGACCGCACGACTTTCTACTTTGGCGACAGCCCGGCCAACGAAATTCGCGCCTACACCTACGACGCCAACACCGGCGATATCGGCCCTGGTCAGCCATTTTTCAGTGGGTTCGAACGTGGCGAACCGGACGGCTCAGCCATCGACAGTGATGGTTATCTATGGAACTGCCGCTACGGCGGTGGCGGCATCGCCCGCATCGCCCCGAACGGACAACTGGACCGGTTCATCGAAATGCCGACCCTCAACCCGACCACCTGTGTGTTTGGCGGACCGGACCTGAGCACCCTGTTTATCACCTCGGCGGCCAACGACACCCACCCAAGGGATCGCCTGGCAGGGTCGTTGTGGATGATCGAGACGGATGTGTCGGGGTTGCCGGAGAACCGGGTCAAATTGGCATGATATATGTGGGACCGGCTTTAGCCGGGAACAAGCCGGTACATCCGATACATCTCTGTCATCCGTACCTGGGTCTTCCCGGCTAAAGCGGGTCCCACAGTTGCTCAGTCATCCAACCCCTTCGGCGCAGCCGCAGCGCCCTTGCCCGGTTTGCCGCCCTTCTCCGGCGCCGCAGCCTTGGCTTCTGGAACCGCAGCCGGTGGCGGCGGTGCCGAGGCCTGCTTTTCAGTTGCAGGCAACTGATCGATGGTGCTGAACAACTCCTTGGGCTCGACGAATTTATCGCGACTCAGTTTCTGCTCACCGTCCTTGCCGAGCAGGATGATCTGGACCGGGGCACCGACTTTCAGCTTCAGCTCACGAATCAGGGACATGGTCGATTGCGCGTCGAGGTCCTTGCCGTTGCGCTGGCCGACGGTGTTGATCACGGTGTAGAGGACCATGTTGCGCTCGTCGAAGGCCTTGCGATTGTCCGGCTCGGCCAGAGCCTTTTTCAGGCTGACCAGGGTCGGATCCACCGTGCTGGGTACAATCACGATCAAAGGACGAGAACGGCCCCGGTCCTGATTCAGGGGGGAATCGCTGTCAGCCGCCAACAGAGGGCTGGCAAACGCCAGGGCGGTGATCAGCGTCAGTGATCGCATGAACATGGGGATCTCCTTTTCGTATTCTTGGTTGAAGCATTGCGCATTGTGAACAAAGCGCCAGCTTCAGACTGCAAAACCAGCCGATATATCCCGACACTAAACCAGCCGAAGCGTTAACGGAACATCCGTGCTGCATGGGTCAGCAATTTCAGGGTAACGTGGCGCACCGTCTTTACAGGAGTAGCCCCATGATCGACAGCCAGGCCGTTCTTACCGTATTCATGGTGTATATCGCCGGGGTACTGATACCAGGTCCGAATTTCGTGGCCGTGGTGCACAAGGCCGTGTCGGATACTCGTCAACGGGCTCTGGCGCTGGTGGCGGGAATCGTTCTGGTCAATGTGTTCTGGGCGAGCTGCGCCATCGGTGGGATCAGCGTGGTCTTCGCCGCCTTCCCCTGGGCGGCACTGAGCATCAAACTGCTTGGCGCCGGCTATCTGGTCTGGTTCGGCGTGCGCCTGTTACTCAAGGCTGGCATGGGGGCCGCTGCAGCACCTGAGCAAAGGGCGGTCGGCAGCGTGGGTCGCGCCTTTATGCAAGGCGTGATTACCAATATCGGCAACCCCAAATCCATGGCGTTCTTCGCCGCAGTATTTTCTTCGGCAGCACCGGCCCATGCCTCGCCGGGCACCTTCCTGTCGATGCTGGCGGTGGTGGCCATGGTGTCGTCGAGCTGGTACACCCTGGTCGCCGTCGCCCTGTCGCAACCGACGGTGGCGGCCACCTATCGACGCAGCAAGAAAACCGTCGACCGGTTATGCGGCGGCCTGATCCTGTTTTTGGGCGTACGGCAGTTGGCTCATTAAACCGATCAAGTGACCTGCTGAGGCCTGGCCATCAGCCACATCTCAAGATCGCTGGCCGATAAGGGCCGGGAGAACAGGTAGCCCTGAGCCACATGGTAGCCCTGACGCTTGAGGATCTGATATTGCGCCTCGGTTTCGATGCCCTCGGCCACCACCTTGAGGCCCAGGCTTTCGCCAATATGAATCACCGCATCGCTCAAGGCCTGGCTGGTCGGATCACTTTCCAGGTCCATGACGAAACTGCGGTCGAGCTTGAGCTCGCGGATCGGCAAGCGGCGCAGGTAGCTGAGGCTGGAGTAGCCGGTACCGAAATCGTCCATGGCCAGGCCGACACCCAGTACATGCACCTCATTGAGTACGTTGAGGGTACTGGGGTGGATGTCCATCAACACGTTCTCAGTCAGTTCCAGAGTCAGGTCACTGGCCGCGAGTCGGAAGTGCTCAAGGGTGCGGGCGATCATGCCGGGCAGTTCGATATTGTGGAAATTGGTCGGTGACAGGTTGACGGAAATCATCGGTATCACCAGGCCCTTGTCACGCCAGGCTGCCAGTTGCCGACATGCCTCGCGAATCGCCCACAGTCCCAGATCGCCGATCAGACCGCACTCCTCGGCCAGTGGAATGAAGCGCACCGGGGAGATTTCGCCGAACTGCGGATGGGTCCAGCGCGCCAGGGCCTCGACCCCGTGCAGGGTGCACCCCTGCATATTGACCTGGGGCTGATAATGCAGGCGAAACTGGTTACAGCCAAGCGCCTCACGCAGCGCCTGCTCCAGGGCCTGACGCTCCTGGGCCTTCTGATTGAGCTCATGACTGAAGAAACTGAAACGTCCGCGCCCGGCCTTCTTGGCCTGATACATCGCCATATCGGCGCGATGAATCAGCACGCCCATGTTGTCACCGTCGTCCGGGTACACGCTGATACCGATACTGGCCGACGGCGATAGTGTCTTGCCAGCTATGCGACAGGGTTCGCCGAGGTTCAGTTTCAGATGTTCGACCACATCGGTGACATGACGACTGCCGCATTTGGGCAGGATCATGACGAACTCATCCCCGGACAAACGCCCGACAATGTCACTCTGGCGTCGCTCGAAACACAGACGTTTGGCAACGATCTGCAGCAGTTCATCACCCGCCGGATGGCCCATTGAATCGTTGACCTGCTTGAAGCGGTCCAGGTCGATGAACAAGACGGCCAACTCGGTATTATTGCGCTTGGCATCGCTCAGGGCGTGCTCGGCATTGGCCTGAAGCAGGCTGCGATTGGGCAGTTCGGTAAGGCTGTCGTAAAACGCCAGCTGGCTGATATGGGCGCGGATTTTCTCCCGCTCCAGGGCCAGGGCGCATAACGGCACGATGACGTCCACCAGCCGCTGATGAAATGCCGAGGGGCTGCGCACGTCTTTGTAATAGAGCGCCAGGGTTCCGATTGCCCTGCCTTCGGTGCTCATGATCGGCGTCGACCAGCAGCTTTTAAGGCCAAGGGGCAGCACTGCGCCCTTATAGTCGAGCCACAACGGGTCATTGGCGATATCGGTGGAGATCACCTGTGTGCCGCGAAAAGCCGCAGTACCGCACGCGCCGACACCTTCACCGATTTTCACGCCGTCGATCTGGCGGCAGTAGTCACTGGACAAGCGCGGAGCAGCCAGGGTGCGCAGGCGATCCTGCTCATCGATCCGTAACACCGACGTGGTGACATCCGGAGCAATCCGTTCGATTTCCCGACACGCCAGCTCCATCAGCGTCTCCAGAGGCTCTTCCCGGACCATGGCGCTGAGCATGCGATGTTGCAGCACTTCATGCATTTTCGAGCGAGAGATATCGGTGAGGATACCTACCGCGTTGGTGATGCGACCTTCGCTGTCACGGATCGGGTTGATGGTCACGCTGCACCAGATGCGCTCACCACTCTTCACATAAGTCAGCTCTTCGGCCTTGATCGGTTGACCGATGCTCAACAATTCCCGAGTTCCGTCGCGCACTTCCCGCGACAGGTGAGGCGCCAGCAAGGTATCCGGAAACTGGCCGCGCACCTCGTCCAGAGAATAGCCGAACATACTTTGGAAACCGGCGTTGACATAAACGATCCGCCATTGGCTGTCGGTGATCATGATCGAGCTGTCGGTCTGGTCGGTCACCAGTGACAGCAAGCGCAGGCGTTCGCGCTCTTCATGCTGTTCGGTGACGTCTTTGATAAAAGCGGTATAGAGAATCTGCCCATCGGTGACGATGCGCGATATCGACATAGCGCCCCACCGCTGGCCACCATCGCCACGCATGATCGGCACATCGCGACTGACTCCGACGTACTTGTCGATGCCAGTGACGCGATTGCGGTTTACATAAGCATCGTGATGGGGACGAATATCGTGGGGGATCAGCACATTGACGTTGTGCCCCAGCACTTGATCACGGGACAGCGCCCACAAGTGTTCAGCAGCCGGATTGAACAGCACCACGTTATTGTCAGCATCGATGACCACGACGCTGTCGATGGCTTGTTCAAGGGTCTGAACGAAAATCTCGGAAAGACTGCTGGTAATGCCCATAAGGCTGGACCACTTGCGAGTAAGACCGCTGAAGGGCTGGACACCAGCACCTTCGTTGCCAATTTAATAGCACAAAGCCATGCGCGCGAGAAGTTGTCTGCAACTAAAGTGTCATGCCCTCACGCCGCCGCGCCGCGCATGCGCATGGGGATGTCGCGGCTAGTCCCGGGTCCGCCACATCACCGGCCACGGCGACGGACTGCCGGCGCAACTGCTCATCATCGCAAACGAGCGGGGGCGAAACCCCTTGCCGTCGTAGCGCCAGCTCTGGCTCGCACCACAATCGCCAATGCCGCGCCCCTTGTCGTGACTGCTCAAGACGCCGGTATCGGCGTCGTATTCGACATAGCCGGTCAATTCGTCGGCCATGTCCTCGCCCGGGAACTCGTCAACATCGAGCAATTCAGCCTTTTCCGGACTGTCCGGCGACGTCTGATACAGGGCGTAGTTGCAATTATAGGCCGCGCAGCTCGTCTGGATGATCACCAGGACAGTACTGTCATTGAGCGCATTCACCGTCACACCGGGATTTTCATCGGCATCGTGATCGGCGTCCCAATCGTCCCGGGTCGCCTTGAGCACGGCGTCGCCGATGCGTTTCTGCTCGGCCTCGCTGAGCGCCTTGGCCTTGATAAAGGGCGCCAGTTGCGGGGCCAACGGTGCAGCAGGAACACTGCTGTCCGGTTTGTTGCCACGTTTGAGCAGCGCACCCTGGGTGCCAACCCGTGCCTGCACCGAGTCGACCAGCAGCAAGGAAGCACTGAAACCATCCAGAGATGTACTGCCTTCGTCATCCTTGTTGGTCATGGACAGGCGCGTGCCATTGCGCAATTCATCGATCAAGGCCAGCGCCTGCGGCCCGCTGGCGACCCAGTTGTCGGCATCATCGCCACTGCCCTTTGACAATGCGCTCTTGAGCGGTTTGCCATCAAGCAACGGCTGTTCAGTGGCTGCGCCAGTCATGGCAATGGCCACCTGAGGCACTCCCTGAGGCCCGGCATCGCGATCTATACGCAGGGACAGCGGCGCATGCTCCTGATCCTCTTCAGCGGAAATCGCCGTGCAGTGACGCGTGTTGTCGCACACTACCACCCAATTCTTGATGTCCTTGTACAGCGGCACTTCTTCCGCCGCCCAGGTCACGACGGGCAGCAATAGCAGGGGCAGCAGCGCGGCTTTGCGGGTGAACGTCATGATGCAGCCCGAGGGAGGTCCGAAGTACAGGCACTTTAACGTGCCACTACAGGGCTGAGTAGCCGTCCTGCAGGCTGTTTTATTTGAACGGGTGGGCGCAGGACGGGGTTCCCTATAAAATCCCCGCTCTTTTAACGCTGCATCGGGATGATCAAACCGTGGATCTGGACGCTGAACTCGCTCACTGGCCCGCCCTGCAAGAGCGCCACGACTTTTCCGGATTGCTGCTGGGCAACGGCGCAAGTCAGGCCGTGTGGAAGAACTTTGCCTACGACTCGCTGTTCGACCTGGCCCAGACCACCCGTAACAAGCCCCTGAGCACCAGCGAGATGAGCGTGTTCCGGGTTCTCGATACGCACAATTTCGAGCCGGTGCTCAGCGCTCTGAAGACCGCCATGCAGGTCAATGCGGCCCTGACCATCAGCTCGGCTTCACCGCGCAATCGCTACTTCGCCATCAAGGAAGCCCTGATCCACGGCATCCGTTCAGTGCACATCCCCTGGAAGTTGATGCAGGAAAGTACCCTGGTCCGGCTCAACCAGGCGCTGCAGCAATACCGCAACCTGTACTCGACCAACTACGACCTGCTGGCTTATTGGGCGGTGATGCACGATCCGTTGCCCTTCGATGACCTGTTCGACGAAGACACAGGCTTCAGCCCGCGCCCGGCAACGGCCGAATGCACTCGCCTGCTGTACCTGCACGGCGGCATGCATCTGGTGAAGAACCTCGACGGCACCACGCGCAAGCTGCCCTCCTCCGGCAGCACCCTGCTCGGCAGTTTCGCCATCAATGCCCTGGACGATGTACCGACGTTCGTCAGCGAAGGCCGCAGCGCCGAGAAGCTGAAGATCATCCGTCACTCCGAATACCTGTCCTGGTGCCATGGCCAGTTGGCAACGCATGAGGGCGCGCTATGCATTTTCGGCCAGGCTCTGGGCGCCCAGGACCAACACATCGTCGAGGCTATCCGCCAGGCACGGCCGCAGACCCTGGCCATTTCCATCTATCCGCGCAGTCCGGCGTTTATCGCCCATCAGAAAAAACACTACCGCGAACTATTCAACGGTCTGGACACCGAATTGCTGTTCTTCGATGCCAAGACCCACCCTCTGGGTGACCCGGGCTTGAACGTGCCGGTGGAGCATTTGAAACTAAGATGAATCAATCAAGAGGCAGCGGTTGCAACCCGCTCCCTCTTCTTCGTTTATTTAAACAATCTGTATACCCACGCTAATCGTTTGACGTCAAAAAAGCCTATCTTCCCTAAGCACATGACAGGGCTCTAGAATCAGGGGCGGCTTTTGCCATTAATAGCAAATAGCCATTGATTTATTGAGTTATGCAGACCGCTTGGCAAGACCAGAACACCAAACGTGCACATCTGTAAAAATTGCCTATCTTTGGGTTATTCGGGTGTATTAGAAAAAAGGGTGACGTCTCAATGAACACAATGAAAATTGAAGATCTATTTCGTGATTTGCACAGTCTTCCGAGCATTCCAAAGGTCGCCCAGGACCTGATCCTGCAATTCGATAACCCTTCGTCCAGTCTGGAAAGCGTTGCCCGCAACATTGAGAAAGACCCGGTCATTTCCGCGAAGATCCTGCGCCTGGCCAACTCGGCCCGTTTCCGCGGCTCGCGCGAGTCCTCCAGCATCGAAGATGCGGCCATGCGTCTTGGCTTCAACACCCTGCGCACCCTGGTCCTGGCCTCGGCAGTGACCGGCGCGTTCAAGGCCAGCCCAAGCTTCGACCTCAAGGCCTTCTGGCTGAAAAGCTTCCAGGTTGCCGGCATCTGCCGCATGCTTGCCCGGCAAACCGGCGTCGATGCTGAAATCGCGTTCACCTGTGGCGTGATGCACAACATCGGTGAATTGCTGATCCAGACCGGCGCTCCCGAGGTTGCCGAGCGCATCAACGCAGCCGCCAAGGCCGGTACCGTCGGCCACGTGGCCAATGAAACCCTGCAACTGGGCTTCGGCTATCCGGAAGTCGGCGCTCATCTGGCCAAGCTCTGGCATCTGCCGAACGTCATCGTCGAAGCCATCGCCCATCAGGCGCATCCGTCCCAGGCCCCGGATAACGCTCCGCAGCCGTTGATCATTGCCCAGGCCACCACCATCTCCGACGCCATCGAAAGCCACGGCGGCGCGACGCCAGAAGCCCAGCAAGCGGTAAACGGACCATTGATGGAAGGTATCGATCTGGACATCCTGTTCCAGGGCCTGCCTGCGGTACTGGAAGCGGACAAGGCGTTTGCTGAATTGTTGAACTGATCCAGCCGCGATCATCTGTAGGAGCTGCCGCAGGCTGCAAACACGGCATCAAGCCGTTCGCAGCCTTAGGCCGCTCTCACAGGGCAACGTCGATCCCGGAAATGATTATTTGACCAACCCCGCAATCAACGCCTTATTGAACACCTCAGGCTCTTCCATCTGCGGTGCATGCCCCATGCCGGGGAACTCCATCAGTTGCGCCCCCGGAATCATCCCCGCTACCTGCTTGCCCAGTACCTGGTAGTGACCGATCTTCGCCTTGACCTCGGCCGGAGCAATATCGCTGCCGATGGCCGTCGTGTCGGCATCGCCGATCATCAATAGCGTCGGCACCTTGAGCTGGGGAAATTCGTAGAACACCGGCTGGGTGAAGATCATGTCGTAGATAAGCGCCGAGTTCCACGCCACCACTTGATGCCCCGGTCCCTTGTTCAGCCCTGCCAGCATATCGACCCACTTGTCGAACTCGGGCTTCCAGCGGCCGACGTAATAGGTGCTCTGCTCGTACTTGCGAATGCCTTCGGCGCTGAGCTTGAGTTCGCGTTCATACCATTGATCGACGCTGCGATAAGGTACCCCCAGGGCTTTCCAGTCCTCAAGGCCGATGGGGTTGACCAGCACCAGTTTGTCGGTCTGCTGCGGATACAGCAGCGCATAACGAGTGGCGAGCATGCCCCCGGTGGAATGGCCGATGATCGCGGCCTTGTCGATACCCAGGGATTCAAGCAAGGCATGGGTATTGAGGGACAGTTGCTGGAAGCTATACTGATAGTTGCCCGGTTTGCTCGAGGTGCAAAAACCGATCTGGTCCGGCGCAATCACCCGGTAACCGGCGCCACTGAGGGCTTTGATGCTGTCTTCCCAGGTGGCGGCGCAGAAATTCTTGCCATGCAGCAGCACTGCCACACGGCCGTTGCCAGCCCCCGTTGGCGCGACGTCCATGTAGCCCATTTCCAAAGCCTGGCCCTGGGACTGGAACGTGAATTTATGCAAAGGATGAGGGTAGCTGAAGCCCTCGAGCTGCGGGCCATAAACCGGAGTGTCGGCCATGGCCGCAGGTGTTGCACAGGCCAGCAGCAGGCTGGCGATGATCGTTTTGTACACGGGCGGCGCTCTCCAAAAAGCCGTAGCGCGCCGCCCGATCAGCGCTGTGTCAGGCGCCGGGGCGGCAGGTACGGAAAATATCCAGCTTGGGCTGATAAACCGAGGTTTGTACACCAAACAGACCGAGTACCGAGTGAAACATGTAATCGTGACTCAAGTCCTTGTCGTCACGCTTGGCCTGCAGGCAGCCCCGGTCCACGGCGGCATTGGCCAGGGTCGAGTTGCCGAACCACATCACCATCGGCACATGTACCTGGGCCTCAGGGGCAATGGCATAAGGCGCGGCATGCAGGTAGACACCATTCTCACCCAGGGATTCGCCATGGTCGGAAACGTAGATCATGGAGGTATCGAGTTTGTCCTGGTTCTGTTGCAGCAGGCCGATCACCTTAGCCAGGAAATGGTCGGTGTAGAGAATGGTGTTGTCGTAGACATTGACCAGCTCTTCCTTGCTGCAACTGCCCAACTGATTGGTGTGGCAGACCGGCTGGAAGCGCTCCATGGCTTTCGGATAGCGATCAAAGTACTCGGGGCCGTGACTGCCGTCCGAGTGCAGGACGATGATGGCATTGTCCTTGAGGCTATTGATGTAATCCTGCAGACCCACCAGCAAGGACTCGTCCAGGCAGTTATTGCCGTCACAGAACTCGCTCGGCTGGGTCTTGGGAATGTCCTTGTTCGGCACGCGCAGGCAGGTGCCCTTGCAGTCGCTGTTGTTCTCCAGCCACAGCACCTGCACCCCGGCACGCTGCAGGACGTCCAGCAGGCCTTCATAGGTCTTGCCTTTCTTGTCGCTGTAGTCGGTGCGCGGGAACATCGAAAACATGCATGGCACCGACACTGCCGTCGATGTGCCGCAGGAATGCACCTGGGTGAAATTGAGGATGTCGAGCTTCTTCAACTCCGGGTTGGTCTCACGCTCATACCCATTGAGGGAAAAATGATCAGCACGGGCCGTCTCACCGACAACGAACACCATCAGGCTTTTCTTCGGTCGGGCCAGGGTCGCCGCGCTAAGGGTGGCATCCTCACCAATGGCCTGGATCTTGACGTTTTCCTTGATGGCGAAACGTGACTTGGCCAGTTTGCTGGCCGCATAGATGTAGTTGGTCGGGTTGATGAAATGGGTCAGTTTGTCTTCCTGGCGGAAGATCGGCGCGTAGGTCGAATAAAACGCGCCGACCGAGACAGCCACCACCACAATACAGCCGACACAGACCAACAGCTTGTTCAGCAGGCCGCGGAAAAACGGCCGATAGGTCACAGGCGTCAGCCAGATGGCAATCACTGGCAGCACCCCCAATACCAGCAGATAGCCGAACAACTTGGGGCTGAGCAACGCGCTGGCTTCGCCGGGGTTGGTTTCCAGGACGTTCTGCATCATCACCGTATCGATGGCGATGCCGTAATCGTTCATGAAATAGGCGGCCGCCGCCGAACACAGGGCGATAATGCTGAGTACAGGCTTGAGCAGCGGACGGAACGAAACCAGGGTCAGCAACAGGGTAAAGGTGGCCCAGAGAAACAGGCCGAAGGACAGCTGAAATGCCAGGGCTTTCACACCCTGCAACTCCATCAGGCTGGTCAGGGCCTTCCAGCTTGCCAGGTTGTACAAAACCACCAGAGCCAGGGAAAACAGCAGGACCATGCGGGTAGAAGTAATGCGCTTGAACATCCAGATCTCCTGTACCGGAATGCGGGCGAGCACATTTCCCTGTGCCCAGCCAACCGTCGATTGCATCGCCGAACATCCCCCCACACAAAAACACCGTCACAGGCAAACGCTCCCGCCGATATCGACCGGGGGAGCGGTCGTATCGAAAGGAGCGAAAGCTGGACGGTGCAGCGAGACGGGTTACGGATGAACGCCGATCAAAGCGCGTTAATTTACAGGAGTGTTTGTCAAAAATATGTAATACCCAATGACCTTCAGTCCTTGAACAAAACCTTGTTCCAGACATACCGATAAGTCCGCGACGCCGGCGCCGGATTGCACTGGCCATTGTCGGCATCGGCCCCGACCAGAAACCATTCGGCCCTGGAGGTATGCCCGACCTGCCGGGCCTTTGGCAGCAGGAAGCAACGCTCCAGATCACGAGCCGGCACCAGCGCCACGGCCTGAAGATGATTGCGCAGGTACAGAGCGGCCTGATCCGTGGTAGAGCCCTGCATAAAGCCGAAATGAATGATCGGCTGACGGGCAAACAGCCAGTGCCCTTCGCGCCAGCCGGCCAGCACCAGGTCAGCGCCGCCGGACATCTGCGCCGCATCCTCCATCAACTCATCGTGGGGGTTGCGTCCGTCCTTGATCGGCTCGATAAAGCCCCGGGCGAACCAGGCACAGAACCACACCACTACCACCACCGGGAAAACCCGACGCAGCCATGGCCAACGGGAAAACCAGCGCTTGAGCAGCCAAGGCAGCAACGGCGCCGCCACCAATACCAGAGCCGGCAATGCCGGGAAGATGTAGATCTTGCGCTTGCCAGTGCTCAGCGCAAAAAACACCAGCACCAGTACCACCCAGCCCAATAGCACCAGCACGCGGCCGTCATGCTTGAGCAGTTGTTTGCGCCAGGCCGGGACCAGCCAGGGCAATGCCAGCACCAGTGGCATCCAGTACTGCGGAATGACATTGGTCAGGAAGTACCAGAAGGGCTCCTTATGCTCCCACGCCCCGGCATAGCGATCGGCCGTCTGGTGCAGCAGGATGTTCTTCAGATAGGCGATCGCGTCGGCATCGCCGTTCAGGGCCACGCTTATGCCAAGCGGCAACAGCCAGACCGACACTGCAGCCAGCAGGGCCAGCAACCCCAAGGCCCAGCGGCCCGCCTGACCCGGCATCACGGCTACACCGGACCAGCCCTTACGCACGGCATAGGCGTAGGGGATCAGCATCAGGATCGGCAGGAAACCCACGCCTTTACTGATAATCCCCAGGCCCATGGCCGCACAGGCCACATAGAACCAGCCCCACGCCGGGCCGAGCAGTAAATGACGAACCATGCCGTACAGGCCAAGAGCGATCCACAAGGCCAGGAAGCTGTCGATCTGCCCGACCCGCAGGATACTGTAGGTCTGATAGGTAGCCAGGAACAGCAGCGCGGCGATCACCCCGATGCGGCGATTCCACAGACGCGCGCCCAGATCATGCAGGCAGGCCGTCGTCACTACCGCCGAGAGCAGTCCCGGAATGAACAGGGCAATCTTCGGCAGACCGGTCAGCCAGGTGAACAGCATGATCACCCACATGAACAGCGGCGGCTTGTCCGGGTAGATCTCGGCCGCACGGTGCGGGATAAACCAGGAACCGTCCTGCAACATCTCCAGGGCCACGCCAAGAAAGCGCTCCTCATCGACGTTGTACGGCTGACGCAGGCCAAGACCGGCAGCGATCAACAACAGCGCCAGCAACATCAGCCCCCAGCGCTCGATATTCAGGGAATACTTGCCCCGGAAAAAATACTCAGGCACCGGGTTCTTCCTGCTGGTTTTTCTGACGGGCGATCAATTGCAGATTGCGCAGATAAACAATAAAACCGAAGGACTGCCCGGCGATAAACACCGGGTCCTGGCGATAGATGGCATAGGCCAGCAACAAGGCGCTGCCAACGATGCTCAAGTACCAGAAGCTCACTGGAATAATGCTGCGCTTCTTGTATTCGCTATACAGCCATTGCAGGACAAAGCGCCCGGTAAAGGCCAATTGCCCGGCGAAACCCAGGGCCAGCCAGAGACTTTCACGGCTGAAGTTCATGGCTGCACCTCCCGCGGTACGGCATCCAGGCGAGTACGTCGGATCAACCACCAGACCCCGGCCAGATCGAGAATGCCGACCAGTGCCCGATCGAGATTACCGTACTTGGACACCCCGGCCTGACGATGGCGATGGTTGACCGGATGCACGCGCATTTCGCCGTGATGACGGCGGATCAGCGCCGGAATGAAGCGATGCATATGGTCGAAATACGGCAGGCGCAGAAAGGCATCGCGCTCGATCAGCTTCAACCCGCAACCGGTGTCAGGCGTTGCATCCTTGAGCAGACGGCTGCGCAGGCCATTGGCAAAGCGCGATGCCCAGCGTTTGCTGGCACTGTCACGACGGTTGACTCGATGGCCGGCCACCAGTTTGATTCCGCCAGTTTGCCCTTCGCTGCCACGAACCAGCGCGAGCATGCCGGGAATATCTGCCGGGTCATTCTGTCCGTCACCATCAAGTGTCGCCAGCCAATGCCCACGAGCAACCGTAGCCGCGTGCCAGACCGAAGTACTCTGACCCAGGGAGCGCTCGTGACTGAGAACGCGCAACTGGTTAAACCCGCATTCCTTTAACGCACGCAACTCGGCCAGCGTCTCATCGGTACTGCCATCATCGACGACTATTACTTCGTAGAATTCATTGGCCAGGGCGGTACGAATTTCCTGCAACAACGGCGGCAGATTGCTCGCTTCGTTTTTCGCCGGAATCAACACGGAAACATAAATAGCGTCGTTCATGGGTTACCTGAATAAATGTTCTGGTATTAAGTGCGATCAATAAACAGCATCAGGCACGATGAAAGTCCCGATACCATTCGACGAAACGTTCGACCCCTGTTTCCACACTGACCGCAGGGCGAAAATCGATCAACTGCGCCAGTTCGCTGATATCGGCCCAGGTCCGCAGCACCTCGCCCGGTTGCATGGGCAACGGATTGATCTTGGCCCGCAACCCAAGTGCGCCCTCAATACACTCGATAAAATGCAGCAACTTCACCGGCTCGCCACGGCCAATGTTATAGATCCGCCCTGGTACAACTTGCCCGTCCGCCGCCAGTGGCGGGCGCAATCGCAGGCGCATGATGCCTTCGACAATATCGTCGATATAAGTGAAATCACGGGACATCTCGCCACCGTTGTACACATCGATGGGCCGGCCATCGAGAATCGCCCTGGTGAACTTGAACAATGCCATGTCCGGCCGCCCCCAGGGGCCGTAGACCGTAAAGAAACGCAAGCCGGTCATGGCAATGCCGTACAGATGGGAATAGGTAAACGCCATCAGCTCATTGGCACGCTTGGTCGCGGCATACAGCGACGCAGGGCGTTCCACAGCGTCGGCAGTGGAGAACGGCATACGCTCGTTGAGCCCATACACCGAACTGCTGGAGGCGTAGACCAAATGCCCCGGCCGGTACTGACGGCAGGCTTCAAGAATATTGAGAAAGCCATTCAGATTGGACTCGGCATAGACCTGAGGTTGCTCCAGTGAGTAACGCACACCGGCCTGGGCCGCAAGATGAATGACTTGGGCGAAAGCAGTGTTCTTGAACAGAGTGAACAAGGCATCCTTGGCGACAATATCAACTTTATGGAAACTGAAAGTTGAATAACTTGCCAATTGCCCCAGGCGCGCCTGTTTAAGTTCGACGCTGTAATAGTCGTTGAGATTATCGATACCCACCACGGCCACGCCTTCCTCACACAAGCGCCTGGCCAGATGAAAACCAATAAATCCCGCAACGCCGGTGATTAATACCGTCATGCCTTCCCCGTCGGCACGCCGTGGCGTCCGATATAGAAATCCGTCAATAAAAGAATGCAAGACAACTGTTCAGAAACAGCGCAAAGACTGCTGAAACAACTGTAAAAATTGTGTCACTGATTTATGACGTTTGGATGAAGATTAGAGGGGAGTGAGATGACAGGCGCCAGGTCATCAAAACCAACACCATCCATAGCGTTGGAATCATCTCTGCAGGAGGTGCCGAAGGCTGCGAAAGCGGTGTATGCAGGCAGATTCATTCGCAGCCTTCGGCACCTCCTGTAAAAATCTCATTTCAGTAAGCACGAGCCTACCTGTGCCAGGCAATCAATCCCACCTCCAATGGCACCGACAACCCGGCACTGGCGTCGGCGATCACCCGCGCCGTGTAGTCAGAGTCCGGGCGGTCATCCGGTACTTCGCCGCGATAGACCGACAAGCCACCGGCCTGGGCGGTAGGATCCAGGCGCAGGTCCCAGGCCTGGGCCGGGCCGCCGTTGCGGGTTTCGGCGTAGAGCTGTACCCGCAGGTGTACCGGCGACAACCCGGCCAGGTCCATGCTCAGGCTTGCCCGATAGCGCCCGTTGCCGGGGGACATTTCCAGAGTCTGAAAGCGGATGGCGGACCAGTGGCTGTGCAGATCCTCGCGGACCTGGGTCAGTTGCCGGGCCAGTCGGCTGTGTTCCTGGATACGCTGACGGTAGGCCGCAGCAGCGGGCAGGTAGTAATGCTCGGTGTACTCACGCACGGCACGGTCAGCGGAAAATTGCGTCACCAGCGTCGCCATGCTCGCACGCATGCGGCGGATCCATTGGTTCGGCACGCCCTGCCCGTCCCGCTCGTAGAATGCCGGGACCACCTGTTGCTCAAGCAGCTCGTACAACTGGTCGGCATCCCTGGCGTCGAACTCCGGACCATGTTCAGCACCGTCGCCGATCCCCCAACCAACCTCTTCCGTACAGGCCTCGGCCCACCAGCCATCGAGCTGAGACAGGTTCAGGCCGCCGTTGGCGAGGATTTTCATGCCGCTGGTGCCGCTGGCTTCCCATGGCCGACGCGGCGTGTTGACCCACACATCCACGCCCTGCACCAGATGCCGCGCCACACGCATGTCGTAGTCCTCGAGAAACGCCACCTTGCCACGCACGTCCGGTCGTTCGATAAAGAGTTGCCAGTCGGCAATCATTTGCTGGCCGACCTTGTCCGCCGGATGGGCCTTGCCCGCCAGCAGCAGCTGCACTGGACGACCCGGCTGATTGAGGATGCGCACCAGTCGTTCAGGATCGCTAAGCAGCAGATTGGGTCGTTTGTAGGTAGCAAAGCGCCGGGCAAAACCCAGGGTCAGCACCTCGGCGCTGAACAGGCCGCCCAGCGCCTCGATATCGTCCAGGGCCGCACCATGCACGGCCGCACTTCGCGCCAGATGAGTGCGAACAAACTCGATCAGCCAGGCCCTGGCCTGTTGGCGATGACGCCAGAGATAGGCATCGTCGACCCGCTCCAGGGTTTCGCTGACACGCAACTCGCTCATACCCAGCCAAGGCAGTTGTTCGCCATGCAGGGCCTGCCAGTGTTGCTCGGCTTCCCGGGAAATCCAGGTCGGCAGATGAACACCGTTGGTGACATGGCCAATCGGCACCGCTGCCAGCGGCCAGCGCGGAAACAGGTTATGAAAGATCTGCCGACTGGTCGCCCCATGCAACTGGCTGACGGCATTGACCGCTCCGGCGCAACGAGTGGCAAGAAACGCCATGTTGAACGGTTCGCTGCTGTCCTCGGGGTTCTGCCGCCCCAGGGCCAGAATCGCTGCCAGGGACTGACCCAGTTCATGCTCGATGTAGCGTCCCAGGTATTTACCGATCAGCTCTGCCGGAAAACGGTCAAATCCGGCCTCCACCGGCGTATGTGTGGTAAATAGATTGCCGGCGCGGGTGGCGGTCAAGGCTACCGCGAAATCCACCCGATGGGCCTGCATGTAACTGCGGGCCCGCTCCAGCATGGCAAAAGCCGCATGCCCCTCGTTGAGATGGCAGACTTCGGGCACATACCCCGCCGCTTCCAGCAAACGCCAGCCAGCGATGCCGAGCACCATTTCCTGGCGCAGGCGCATTTCCAGGTCGCCGCCGTACAACTCACTGGTGATCAGTCGTACCGGCGGCGGATTGGCCGGGTCATTGCTGTCCAGCAGTAACAGACGATTGCGCCCCACCACCGCCTGCCAACCGCGCAGCCAGACCGTCAGCCCCGGCAGCTCCACGGCCAGGCGCAACAGGCTGCCATCCGGACGCAGCAACGGCTCAATCGGCAACTGGCGACTGTCATTGACCGGATACAGTGCCTGCTGCACGCCATGCAGGCCGACTTCCTGACGGAAATAACCGTGCTGCCAGAGCATCCCCACCGCCACCACCGGAACGCCCAGGTCACTCGCGGCCTTGAGCTGATCACCGGCGACGTTGCCCAGGCCGCCGGAATAGATCGGTAATGCCTCGCTGAGCATGTACTCCATGGAGAAGTACGCCACACGGGTCAATCCGGGTGTGTGCGGTCGATTCTCAAACCACGTCGGGCGGGCCAGCAACTGCCGATGCTCCTCGGCCACCTGCTGGACCCGGCCATGAAAATGGCTGTCAGTAAGCAGCACGCCGATGCGTTGCTCCGAGACCGCGTTGAACACCAGGCACGGGTTATGGGTCAGCTCCCACAAGGAGTTGTCGAGGGTGCGCCACAGGTCATCGTTGAGGCTGGACCAGCGAATGGATTGATCGAAGGCCAGCTGACGCAGGGTCAGATAGCCTGGATCACCGTGGTTGTCCTGGTTTGACATGGTCGCTCCCCAAACACATCAGAATTGAAATGCGCCTTGTGGGACCGGCTTCAGCCGGGAAGACGTCGGTATATCCGATAAATATTCATGGCCTGGAATATTGCCTTCCCGGCTAAAGCCGGTCCCACAAATCAAGTCCCACAGGCAGTTCGCTACAGAGCTGGGTTCGCTTACTCAAGCATCAGTAAACAACTGCCCCCGACTCTGCCCCCTGGCCAGTGGCGGCGGGCTGTCCGGCTGGCTGAAATCGTCGGTCCAGTGCCAATTGCGGATTTCCGGCATGTCCTGGAAATGCTCGCGAATATAGGCGTCATGACGGCGCAGCTGGCTTTCGAAATAACTGATGGCCTCCAAAGCCTGCTGACGCAGGTGCGGAATATGCTCCAGAGCGTCGATGGCCAACTGATAACGACTCATGCGATTGAGCACCACCATGTCGAAGGGCGTAGTCGTGGTGCCACGATCGGAGAAACCGCGCACATGGAAGCGCGCTTCGTTGGCCCGGCCATGGACCATGGAATGGATCACCCAGGTCGAGCCGTGGAAGGCGAACATCACCGGTACTTCACGGGTGAACAGCGCCTCGAAGGATGCGTGATCCATGCCGTGGGGACGGTCCTGAGGACTGGAAAGAATGCCCAGGTCCACCACATTGACCAAACGCACGCGAATGCCCGGCACATGTTTGCGCAACAGCCAGGCCGCAGCCACCGCTTCGGTGGTCGGTACGTCCCCGGCGCAGCCCAGCACGATGTCGGGCGTACCGCCGTCATTGCTGGCGAAGTCCCAGATCGAAGCCCCCTGGGAGCAGTGCTTGAGCGCGGCGTTGAAGTCCAGCCACTGGAAGTCCGGCTGTTTACCACAGGTCACCACGTTGACGTAATTACGGCTGCGCAGGCAGTGGTCAAAGACATTGACCAGACAATTGGAATCCGGCGGATAGTAGACCCGCACCACGTCGGCCCGGCGTTGCAGGACGTTGTCGACAAAGCCGGTGGACTGGTGGCTGAAACCATTATGGTCGTTGCGCCAGGCATGGCTGGTGAGGAGGATATTCAGCGATGCAAGGGGCCGCCGCCACGGGAATTCCCGGGCCTGCTGCAACCACTTGGCATGCTGGGTGACCATGGAATCCACCACCTGGGCGAAGGCCTCGTAGGTGGACCACATGCCGTGGCGACCGCTGAGCAGATAGCCCTCCAGCCAGCCCTCGCACAGATGTTCGCTGAGCACTTCCATCACCCGGCCGTCCCGGGCAAGGTGTTCGTCCAGCTCCAGCAACGGCCCGCTGGCCGTGCGCTCGGTGGCCTCGAAGACCGCGTTGAGGCGATTGGAGTTGGTTTCGTCCGGGCCGAACAGGCGGAAATTGCGCGGATTGGCGCGAATCACATCGCGCAGGTATTCGCCCAGTTTGCGCGGCGCCTCGGCAATCACCTGCCCAGGGCCAGGTACTTCCAGACCATAGTGAGCGAAGTCCGGCAGGTCCAGCGCGGTCAGCAGGCGCCCGCCGTTGACGTGAGGCACAGCGCCCATGCGCAGCGGTGCCGGCGGGGTCAGGGCTTGCAGCTCGGGGACCAGGGCGCCATTGTCATCGAACAGGGTTTCTGGCGAATAGCTGCGCAGCCAGCGCTCCAACAGGACCAGATGCTCGGGGTTTTCGATGACATTGGCCAAGGGCACCTGATGGGCGCGGAAGGTGCCTTCCACTGGTACACCATCGACTTCCTTGGGCCCGGTCCAGCCCTTGGGGCTGCGCAGGATGATCATCGGCCAGCGTCCCCGGGCGACATTGCCGAAGTCCCGGGCCGCACGCTGGATATCGCGGATATCGCCATAGGCCTGGTCGAGGGCGGCAGCAAAGCGTTGATGCATGCCCGGCAGGTCGTCCCCGGCAACAATGATCGGCTCATAGCCGCGACCACGGTACAGGTCGAGCAGATCGCTGTCGGCCATCCGCGCTTCCACGGTCGGCCCGGAGATCTTGTAGCCATTGAGATGCAGGATCGGCAGCACTGCACCATCGCGCAGTGGATCGAGGAAACGAATGCTTTTCCAGCTGCCTTCCAACGGGCAAGTCTCGGCCTCGCCATCGCCAATCACACAGGCCACCAGCAGGTCCGGATTGTCGAAGGCCACGCCAAAGGCATGCACCAGGGCATACCCCAGCTCACCGCCCTCGTGCAACGAGTTGGGCGTGTGGGGTCCGCAGTGGCTGGGTACCCCTCCAGGCGTGGAGAAACTGCGGAAGAAGCGCAACATGCCGTCGCCATCGGCGCGGATATCGCTATGCACTTCGCTGTACGTGCCTTCGAGCCATGCGCAGGCATTGAGGGTCGGGCCGCCATGGCCGGGACCGGAGATATACACCACCTCACTACGTTGCTCACGGATCAGGCGGTTGAGGTGCACATAAATGAAATTCTGCCCGGCCGAGGTGCCCCAATGCCCGAGCAGGCGCGGCTTGATATGCCCGGCCTGCAACGGCTCGCGCAACAGGGCATTGGCCTTCAGGTAGATCTGCCCGACGCACAAGTAGTTGGCGGCATCCCAATAGCGCTGCATGTTGCGCAGCAGTTCAGGGCTCAGCGGCCCTGCCTGGGGCGAAGGTGGCGCTGGCGCGGTGGACGCCAGATCGGCGCTGGACAGCAACGAATTGAAGATGTACATGACGGCTCCTTTGAAGGGCGTAGTAAAAACTTCAGATGTGCAAGGGTAGACGCTGGAACGAGCGGGCGGCGCTCCAACGAGCATCAGTCAATTCAATGAGCGGCGCAGCCGCGACAACGCCACGCCGAAAAACAGACTGCCAATCACGGCAATCGCCAACAGTTGCGGCCAGACAATGCCAATGGACGCACCACGGAACAGGATCGCCTGGCTCAACTCGACAAAATGGGTGGTCGGCGCCGCGAGCATGATCTTCTGAACCAGCTCGGGCATGCTTTCGCGCGGGGTCATACCGCCGGAAAGAATCTGCAACGGGATCAGGGTCAGGATGATCAGCAGGCCCAGTTGCGGCATCGAACGCGCCAGGGTGCCGAAGAAGATGCCGATGGAAGTGGTAGCGAACAGGTGTAGCGCAGCGCCAGCGAGAAACAAAAGGAACGAGCCATTGATCGGAATCTGCAACCACTGCCCCACCACCAGTCGCACCGAAAGGGCCGCCGCCACCAATACCACCAGGGCCATGGACCAGACCTTGGCCAGCATGATCTCGAAAGGCGTCACCGGCATGACCAGCAGATGCTCGATGGTGCCGTGCTCGCGTTCGCGGATCAGTGCCGCGCCGGTAAGAATGATCGAGAGCATGGTGATCTGGTTGATCACCTCGTTGATCGCGCCGAACCAGGTCGCCACCAGATTGGGGTTGAAGGCCATGTGCACCACGGCATTGGCTTCGTCCGGCTCGACGCTTCGATAATGGCGCAGGAACTCGGCCACTTCGGTACCGATGATCTGCTGGATATACCCGGCGCCGGTAAAGGCCTGGCTGATCTGAGTGGCGTCAACGTTGATCTGGATGGTCGGCTGCCGACCGGCCAGGACGTCCTGTTGCAGACGCGGCGGAATATCCAGGGTGAAGGTATAGACACCGGAGTCCATGCCATGGTCGATCTGGCCGTAATCGATATCTACCGGTTTCAGGAAGTACGGCATCTGGAAGGCATTGATGATCTGCAGGGACAACGGCGAACGATCTTCATCGATCACACCGATGGTGGCGCGATGAGGCGACTCCGGGACCTTGGTCGCAGAGGAATACACACCAATGGTGAAGGAAAACACGATCAACAACAGCAAGGCCGGGTCGTGATACAGGCTGCGCAGTTCCTTGATACCCAGTTGCAGGATATTGGAGAACATCTCAGTCCTCCTGCTGCTTGAGGCCGACAACGCTGAACAGCGTCAACAGCGGAATGGCCAGCAGCAGCGGCAAGAAATACAGATACAGGTCAGGCAAGCCCAGCGCTTTGGAGAACACCCCGCGGCTGATGGTCAGAAAGTGTCCGGTGGGATAGATATTGCCGATCACCGCACCCATGCCCTCCAGAGACGACACCGGATTGAGCAACCCGGAAAACTGGATCGCCGGCAGCAGCGTGGCAATGGCGGTGCCGAAGATCGCCGCGATCTGGCTCGACAGAATCGACGACATCAACAGCCCCAGACCGGTGGCGCAAATCACGTAAACCAGCGCACCGAAGGTCAGGGTCAGCAGACTGCCCTTGACCGCAACACCGAACACCAGCAACGCCAGGACCAGCATCACCAGAAAGTTGATCATGCCCAGGGCGATATAGGGCAGTTGTTTGCCCAGCAGGAATTCCAGGCGGGTTACAGGGGTGACATACAGATTGGTGATCGAACCCAGCTCTTTCTCCCGCACCACGCCCAGAGCCGTGAGCATCGCCGGGATCAGCATCAGCAACAGCGGAATCACCGCCGGGACCATGGCCGGCAGACTCTGCACATCGGGGTTATAGCGATAGCGCAAGGCAATATCCAGCGGTCCGCTATCAACCCGCCCGGTGGTTTCGAATAGCCGCTGCTGCAACCAGGCACTGTGGATACCGGCGACATAACCGCGAATGGTTTCGGCGCGAGTCGGCATCGCACCGTCGATCCAGAAACCGATTTCGGGATGACTGCCGCGATCAAGGTCGCGGCCGAAACCGGGAGGAATCTCCACTGCCAGGCTGATCTCCCCACTGCGCAAACGCTGATCAAGATCGTCGTAGTCACGCAGCGCGGTTTTTTCCGTGAAGTAGCGCGACCCGGCGAGGTTAAGGGCATAGCCCTGGCTGGCGCCGCTGTGATCGCGGTCGAGTACTGCGTATTTGAGGTTCTCTACGTCCAGGTTGATGCCATAGCCCATGATCAGCATCAACAAGCCGCTGCCAATCAACGCCAGGGTCGCCCGCAGAGGATCGCGACGCAGTTCCATGGCTTCGCGCTGGCTGTAGCTGAACAGACGGCGCAAGCTGAAACGAGCAGTATTGACACCAGGGGTCGTGGCATTCACAGGTGCCGCGACTTCGACAGCGGCCTGTTGAGGTGGCGCGACATCCTGCAGATAGGCGATAAAGGTTTCTTCCAGGGTCGGCAGACCGCGTTTGGCCATCAGTGCCTGGGGCGTATCGCTGTCCAGCACGCGCCCGGCATGCATCATCGAGATACGGTCGCAGCGCATGGCTTCGTTCATGAAGTGAGTGGAGATAAAAATCGTCACCCCCTCCTCCCGCGACAATTGCACCAGCAACTCCCAGAAACTGTCCCGGGCCACCGGATCGACCCCGGAGGTGGGTTCGTCGAGGATCAGCACTTCCGGGCTATGAATCACCGCCACTGCCAGGGACAAACGCTGACGTACACCCAGAGGCAAGTCGTTGGGCATCTGTTCGGCCACAGCGCCGAGATCGAAACGCTCAAGCATTGCCTGCACCCGCGCCCCGCGTTTCTCGGCTGGCAGGTGAAACAGCCGGGCGTGCAGTTCCAGGTTCTGCAACACGCTCAGTTCGCCATACAGGGAGAACGCCTGGGACATATAACCGACCCGGCGCCGGGTCTCGATATCTCGCGGGTCCACGGTCTGGCCGAACAACAGCGCCTGGCCTTCACTGGCCGGTTGCAGCCCGGTGAGCATTTTCATGGTGGTGGATTTGCCGCAGCCATTGGAACCGAGGAAACCGAAAATCTCCCCGCGCTCGATGCGGAAGTCGACGTGATCCACCGCGACGAAGTCGCCGAACCGACAGGTCAGGCCATGGGCTTCGATAGCCGGAGCCGAGTCCTGTCGCTTGCGTGGCGGGATGCTCAGGGCATGGTGCCCTCGGCGTTTCTCTTCCGGGAGCAGGGCGATAAAAGCCTGTTCCAGGCTCTCGCTGGCGGTGCGTTGCAGCAGCTCGGCGGGGCTGCCGGTGTCGAGAATCCGCCCGTTATCCATCGCCATCAACCAGTCGAAGCGCTGGGCCTCATCCATATAGGCGGTGGCGACCAGTACGCTCATGCCAGGCCGACTATGGCGAATTCGTGCGATCAGATCCCAGAACTGGCTGCGCGCCAGCGGATCGACGCCTGTCGTGGGTTCATCGAGGATCAACAGATCCGGGTCATGGATCAAGGCGCAACACAACCCGAGTTTCTGCTTCATGCCACCGGAAAGCTTGCCTGCCGGGCGCTCACCAAAACCGTCCAGGCCGGTACTGCGCAGCAATTCGTCGATGCGTCGGCGACGCTCGGTCACGCCTTGACCAAACAGGCGGCCGAAGAAGTCCAGGTTTTCGAACACGGTCAAGGTTGGATAGAGGTTCTTGCCCAGGCCCTGAGGCATATAGGCGATGCGGGGGCAGACCTGGCGCCGATGGCGGCTGTCGGCCATATCACCGCCCAGCACCTGCACCGAGCCGGACTGGATTTTGCGCGCTCCGGCGATCAACGCCAGCAGGCTGGACTTGCCAACGCCGTCAGGCCCGATCAGGCCGACCATGCGATTGGCCGGGATCGCCAGGCTGACGTCCTGCAAGGCCGTGGCCTTGGCATAATGCAGACTGACCTCCGTCAGTTGCACCACCGGCGCGGTATCGCCGGTCATTGCGGCACATTGATCTGAAGCTGCGCAGGCCACTGGGCGTCGCCATCCAGCTTCAGGTAAGCCACGCCGGGCAGGCCGGTCTTGACCTGATTCAAGTGTTTTTCCAGCAACTGCCGGTCAATCCGCGCCTTGATGCGGAACATCAGTTTTTCCCGCTCGCTGGCGGTTTCCACGGCCTTGGGGGTGAACTGGGCGACACTGGCCACATAGCTGACCCTGGCCGGAATCACATACTGCGGCGCAGCATCGAGAATCAGCCGCACATCGGCGCCCAACGCCACGCGCCCGGCCTGGGCGGTGGGCAGGAAAAAGGTAATGTAGACATCGTTGAGATCGACCAGATTCAGCACCTTGCCGCCCGCAGCCAGGACCTCCCCCGGCTGCGCCACGCGGTACTGCACCCGCGCCTGACGATCAGTCTTGAGCTGGCTGTCGAGGATATCGGCCTGCAGGCGCTCGACCGCAGCCTTGAGCGCTTCGACACTGGATTGAGCTTCGATGACCTGAGACTTGGCGGCAATGATCGCCGCCCTGGCCGACCATACCTGGGCCCGGGCCGACGCTACCCCAGCCTCTTTGGCCTGCTGCACGGCGAGGTCATCGTCCAGTTGCTGGCGCGCAACGGCATTGTATTGAATCAGTTGATCGGTGCGGCCATAACGCTTTTGCGCGGCGGTCAGTTCTGCCACCCGTTGGTTGACCGTGGCTTCGGCGGCATTCTTCTCGTTCTCGCGCTGCTCGACCACGGCCTGGGCGGTGAGTACAGCATTGTCGGCCTGACGCACCTGGGCCAGGGCCTGATTCAACTGTGCCTGCAGCACCTGGATATCCATGGTCGCCAGGACTTGCCCTGGCTGGACGAAATCACCCTCGTCCACAGCCACTGTCATAATCCGCCCGGCCAGCTTGGTGGCGACATCGATCTCCGTCGCCTCGATACGGCCATTACCGCTGGCAAAGCCATCGCCAAGGCCCTTTGGCCGCAGCTCCATCCAGATCCACACGGCAAGCACGACGATAACCGCTGCTGCCACGGCATAGCGGATCCAGGCTTTCTTACTGACCGGGGGCATTCACACTTCCTTGGTTTTCAACGCGGCGAGGTCGAAGGGCATGGCTGTGGTTATAACAGCCCGCCCCCCTCCCTGCCATTGATCCAGGTCATCTTTTGCGAGCGCACCCGTTGGAGCGAGGCTTGCCCGCGAAGGTCTCATTGCTATTGTCCTGCCGCACCGCATCATCGTTCTTCGCGGGCAAGCCTCGCTCCCACGGACTCTGGCCTGCTCCCCCTTAGAGCTTGTATTCGGTATCGCTGCGCTCCAACTGCCGAATCAGCGCATTCCAGTGCCGCGCCACGCCAGGGCTGTTGCCATCCTTGAAGGCCTTGGCCTGTTGTTCGACCTTGGCCACCACTTCGGCGGGCGGGAAGATCAGTTCGGTATTGCCCGCCGTCTGCGCCGCGATCTGGATATTGCAGGCATATTCGAGGAAGTGCAGTTGATGGAAGGCATGTTCGACACTGACACCCGCCGTCAGCAGGCCATGGTTGCGCAGGATCATCACGCTCTTGTCGCCCAGGTCCGCCACCAGACGCTCGCGTTCATCCAGGTCCAGGGCCACGCCTTCATAGCCGTGGTAAGCAATGCGTCCAGAGAAGCCGAGGGAGTGCTGGGAGATCGGCAACAGGCCGTCCTTCTGCGCCGATACGGCAATACCGTCACGGGTATGGGTGTGCAACACCGCCTTGAGGTCCGGCCGCGCGGCATGAATCGCGCTGTGAATCACATAGCCCGCATGGTTGATGCCCAAGCCGGTCGGGTCGTCGACAATGGTGCCGTCGATATCGACCTTGACCAGGTTGGAAGCAGTGATTTCGTCGAACAACAGCCCAAAGGCATTGATCAGGAAATGCTCCTCCGGCCCCGGCACCCGCGCCGAAAAGTGCGTGTAGATGTGGTCGGTCCAGCGCTTGAGCGCCGCCACCCGGTAAGCCGCCGCGAGCTTGACCCGCACCTCCCATTCTTCTGCCGAAACCCGGTCACGTACGCTTCCGTCTTGATGGGCGGGCAGATTCAAAGCACTGACATTACTCACGAAGCATTACTCCTATAGGGGCCGACTGGTCTGATGGAGCAAGACTATGCGCATAAGAAAACGATTAAAAAGCACATTTACTTCTAAGCTAATTATTAAAAAATAGAATATTAAAAGCAGAAGACATGCTTAGATTGCCAGCCCGACCGCCCACCACGCGGAGGTAATTCCAACCTTGGTGCGTGTGTGGAGCCGGCATGAACGCTTTATCGTCTCGATCCCTGTTGCTTGACCTTGAGACCGATGTACTGATCATCGGCGGCGGCCTGGCCGGCACTTGGGCCGCCGTCGCGGCAGCCCGCGAGGGAAGCCGGGTGATTCTGGTCGACAAGGGCTATTGCGGGACCAGTGGCGTAACAGCCACTGCAGGCCCCGGTCACTGGTGGGTACCGCCCGAGGGACGCGAGGCCGCCATCGACAAACGCCTGGGCAGCGCCTTCGGCCTGGCGGATCGCTCGGTGATGGCCCGCGCTCTGGACACCACCTGGCGCAGCCTGCCGAGCATCAACGATTACTACCCCTTCCCCCGTAACGAACAGGGCGTGGTGCAGTACCGCGGCCTGCGCGGTCCGGAATACCTGCGCGGCATGCGTCGCCTGGTGCTGGACAGCGGCGTGACCCTGCTCGACCACTGCCCGGCCCTGGAACTGCTGCGTGACGATCACGGCGCCATTGCCGGTGCCCGAGGCTGGCGCCGCCAGGCCGGTGGAGGCTGGCGGGTGCGAGCTGCCGCAACGGTCATCGCCAGCGGCGGCTGCGCCTTTCTCTCGCACTTGCTGGGCAGCCACAGCAATACCGGCGACGGCTACCTGATGGCCGCCGAGGCCGGTGCCGAGCTGTCGGGCATGGAGTTCTCCAACTACTACGGAATTGCGGCGGCGGGCAGCAGCATGAGCCGCTCCATGGTCTACACCTTCGGTGATTATTTCGACGCTGCCGATCGGCTGCTGGACATCAGGCAAGGACCGGGCTTTACCGAAGAACTGGCCCGGGCCCTGTTGCAAGGCCCTGTCTACTGTCGCCTCAATCGCGTGCCGCAGGCGATCCGTGCACAGCTTCCCAGCGTACAGCCCAACCTGATGCTGCCGTTCGACCGCCAGGGCATCGACCCGTATACCCAGCGCTTCCCCGTGACCCTCCACGCCGAAGGCACCATACGCGGCGTCGGCGGCGTGCGCGTCATTGATGAGGACTGTCAGACCAGCGTGCCCGGCCTGTTCGCCGCCGGAGATGCAGCCAGCCGAGAACCCATCGCCGGGGCCACCTCAGGTGGTGGTGCACAGAATTCGGCGTGGGCCTTGTCCAGCGGACAGTGGGCCGGAGCCGGCGCCGCTCGCCTGGCCCGGCAGCGTAAAGCCACCCGGGGACCATTGCGGGGCCTGGGGCTGGAAGCAGTAAAACAAGGCCCGCAACTGGACAGCGCGGCACTGATCCGACAGATCCAGGCTGAAGTACATCCTCTGGACAAGAACCTGTTTCGCAGCGGCGCCCAACTCGAGCGCTCGTTGCAGGCACTGGATTCGGTATGGGACGCCGTGCGCCACGGCTCGTTCAACACTGACAATCCCCTGCGCGCCCGGGAAACCCTGGCCATGGCGGCCACTGCCCGCTGGTGTTACCTGGCCGCCGAGCAACGCCGGGAAAGTCGCGGCATGCATCAGCGCAGCGACCTGCCGGGCCATGCCCCAGGCTTCGACGCCCACCTGCGCATCGGTGGCCTCGACCGCCTCTGGACTCGCCTTGATACCTTGCCTCAAACCCTGCCCTTGCCGGAGATCGCCCTGCCATGATCGAACTGATCTATTCCGACCTGTGCAATGGCTGCGGCCAGTGCGTCACCGTCTGCCCGACCAACGCGTTGAGTCCAGGCCCGGACGGCGTGCCGCTGATAGCCGAGCAGTCGGCCTGCCAGACCTGCTTCATGTGTGAGCTGTATTGCGCCCAGGATGCTCTGTATGTAGATCCGGACTGCGAACACCCCCATGAACTTGACCCACAGAAAATCCGCGCGAGCGGCCTGCTCGGCCAGTACCGGCGGGATTCAGGGTGGGATGAATGGGCCGACGATCCGCGTCATGCCAACGAGCATTGGCGCATGGACGGAATTTTTGCCCTGGCACGAGGGGCGGGCTGACAGCGTAACCTTGTGGGACCGGCTTCAGCCGGGAGGGCCCCGTCTCTGCCAACGGAGATGCGGCGGATGTACCGGCCCCTTCCCGGCTAAAGCCGGTCCCGCCGGGCCTCAACAACACCAGGCACGCCTTACGCCCTCACCCCTTCCCGCTCCTGACTGAACCACGCCTGGATATGCTCAGGCGCAATCGGTCGCGAGAAAAAATAACCCTGCACCAGAGTGCATCCGAGGCTGGTCAGGGCATCGAGTTCATCTCGGGTTTCCACACCCTCGACAATACATTCCAACTGCATGTCCAGGCTCAGGGCCACCAGGGATTTGACGATCTTGTAGCTGGCTGGTTTTTCATGCAGCCCGGTGACGAAGCTGCGGTCAATCTTGATTTTGGTAAAGGCCAGGGAGTGCAACTGGCTGAGGCTGGAATAACCGGTGCCGAAGTCGTCCAGGGAAATCCCGCAGCCCAGCCCACGCAAGCGGTTGACCGCACGCTGCACCTGGGCAAGGTCCTGCATCATCGCCGTTTCGGTGATCTCCAGGTCCAATCGCCGCGGGTCGAAACCGCTTTCGAAAATGACCTGAACAATCTGCCGCGCCACATCGTCAGAGGCGCAATCGTGGGCCGACAGATTGAATGACAGGCGAATATCCTCCGGCCATTCACGGGCAGCCAGCAGCGCCTTGCGCAGCAGTGGCGGGGTCAGGCGGTTGATCATGCCGATGCGCTCGGCCACCGGAATGAACCGGTACGGCGAGACATCCCCCAGTTTCGGGCTGTGCCAGCGCGCGAGGGCCTCAAAAGCCACAGTGCGCTGGCTCGGCAAGTGGATCACCGGCTGGAACACCAGGCTGAATTCCTGCTCGATATCGACCCGGCGCAAGGCCTGCTCGGTAACGCCGTCCTGCAACAGCTGCCGATGGTGGTCGGCGGTGAACATCGACATCGTGCCTCGATGGTTGCGCTTGCTGTGGTACAGGGCGTAGTCGGCGTGCTCAAAGGCTTCGGTGGCGTTGGAGGCCATGTCCGGGAAGGTAGCGATACCCAGGGAGCAACTGATCTGCACCGGCAGGTCGGTAAGCATGAAGGGTGTCGACAGGGCAATACAAACCCTCTCGCCAAACCGCACCAACGCCCCGTCGCTGGCGTCGTTCCCTATGATCAAAGCAAACTCGTCGCCGCCGAGCCGGGCCAGATGCATACCCGGCGCAAGCAGCCCTAGCAGGCGCTGGCCGACCTGCTCCAGCAGGTGATCGCCGACACGGTGGCCGTATTGATCATTGACCGGTTTGAAGCCGTCCAGATCAATGATGCCCACCGCAAGCCGGGTATTGCCCGCCTGGGCCCGGACCATCTCACGATCCAGGGTGCTGAAGAACTGTCGGCGATTGGGCAGTCCGGTAAGACTGTCCTGATTGGCCAGGCGCAGGTTCTCATCGCTCAGCTCCTGAGCGGTGACCTGGGCGTCGATAAGGCGGATAAACGCACGGTAATGGTTGTTGAGAATCACCAGCATGGCGATGGACACCAGTGCCACGTTCAACGCCATGGCGATAAAGGTGCTGTCACCGGTGGCCGAGAAAAAAACCACGAATACCACGTTGACGATCACAGCTGTGGTCTGGGCGGCCGGGCGCAGGTGCATCATGCTGAAGATCACGCTGATGACCGTGATCGCCATGTAAAAGGCCACATGGGACTGGGCATAGGCGTCGCCGTAGGGAAACAGCGCCAGCGACCAGAGGGTGAAGAGAATTGAGATAGGCGCAACCAGTTTATTGGTGCGGGTCAGGCTGCGCAGGATATGTTCCGTGCCGGGGTCGGTATCGCGGGCATACAGCCACAGCCAGGCTCGACCGCCGCAGATCAGAGTCAACAATGACGGGACATAGATCACCAGCCAGTTCGGCGCAGTGCTCATATGGGTAAAGGCCAGTGCCCAGGTATTGACCAGCAGAATCAGGTACATCAGCGGTAACTGGCGCGACAGCGCGATGTACTGAGCCTTGAGCAACCGAGGATTATCACTCGGCAGGGCCATGAGCGCCTGCCACTTCTTGAGCAGTCCGGTCTTTATCAAGATGACCTCTCTGGCCTCGTCAATGGAGCACGACCTGTGCGCAAGCGCCCATACACATTCTTAGGAGGTAGGACAGCGTGATGGCCAATTAGTGTCATTGAAGATATATGACATAGCTAGCGTATGGCTATTGTCTGTATGTCGGCAGGAACTTCGGATTCTGGAGGGATTTAAGAGGCCGGAAAAATGGGTGGGAGCGAGGCTTGCCCGCGAAAAGTTTTGTAAACCCGCTAAAGTATGTCTCGGATGCACTCACTTCTTCACGGGCAAGCCTCGCTCCAACGCGATGCATTTCAATGCTTCAATTCACCTGGGCCACCTGCCCCGCCGTCACCAACGCCTTGAGCGAAGCATCGAACTGTTTCAGGGCCTGGACTTGCAGGGTACGCTGCTGGTCGATCTGCGCGGCGATTTCAGGAGCCGCCTTACCGCGAACCCAGACCGAGTCCAGTTGCTTGCCGCCGAAACCTTCGGCCTTGCCGATGTATTGCAGGTTGGCGTCGTAGAACTTGGCAACGAAACGCGCCTCCACCTGAGCATTGCGCTGGGTTACCAGACGGTTGTAGGTGTCCAGCATCACCACCACGTCAGGACGGGCCTGCATCAGCGCGTCGAGATTGTCATAGACGGTCACAGTGGCGAATTCTTTCTGCAAGGAACCTTTGAGCCAGTCGATCGCCAGTTTCGGGTCGGAGCTATTGATGAAAGCGTTACGAATCCGCGAGTCGAGGCTACCGTTCGGGCTGTTGACCGCAGTGGCGTGGTAGCGCTCCAGGTATTGCAGATTGCTCACGGTGTTTTCGCTGTACAGCACGCCGACGGACTGCGTGCGCTGCAGGCCCAGGCTGCTGTCGGCCATGGGCATCAGGTGGCAGGCGGCATCTTCGGCAGCGGAGACGGGTGCAGTGGCGGCGAACGCGCCGGTCAGGACAGCGACAAGTGTCAGCAGGGTTGAAATTCTCATCGCATAGTTCCTTCAAAGCAGGTTCGGTATGGCGCTTATCCTCCTCCTTTGCCGGAAAAACAGAACTTGCATTCTTTAATGGTCACTATCGATTGAACAGATGATTGACTATCGCACTCTGAAATAACTCAAGGGCTATGACCTCAGGGTTCAGGCTCCTTCGCCGGTCAGTACCACTTCGATGCCCTGGCGCTGATAATCCGCCAGGCTGCCCGCCCCATCCAATCGCTCGCTGAACAGCAGATGGATACGACTGCACGGCGCAACCACGAACGGCTCCACCGCTCCCAGCTTGTCCGCTGTGGTCACGGCGATCACGTGGGAGGCGCTGTCGATCATCGCCTGCTTGATAGGCACCTCATCGAAATGCAGGGAACTGATGCCGACTTCCGGGTGAATCGCGCAAACCCCGGTAAACAACAGGTCCGCCTTGATCCCCTGAATCAGGCGCAGGGTTTCATTGCCACAGGCCGACATCGTCGCCGGGTGCAACTGACCGCCGCCCATGATCACCTTGATACCGGCGTATTCGGAGAGCGTAATGGCGATCATCGGCGACGCGGTCACCGCAGTGATGCGGATATCGAGTGGCAACGAACGGGCAATCTGCAACGTGGTGCTGCCCGAATCGAATATTACGATCTGCCCCTCTCGCACCTCCTGGGCCGCGCGCCGGGCCAGATGTCTTTTCACCTCGCTGGTTTCGCTGATACGAGTGAAGTAATCCTTACCGGTGTCCCGCGGCCGCGGCAGCGCCCCGCCGTGAACCCGTTGCACCAGACCGGCATTGGCCAGCTCGGCAAGGTCGCGGCGGATTGTGTCCTCGGAGACAGCGAAATGCGCCCCCAGCTCGGAGGCCATGACCTTGCCGTCACGTTCGAGAATCAGCAGGATTTTCTGCCGACGCAAATGGGGAAGCTCGGCAGCGGAGTGTTGGTTTTGCATGTTTACGCCTGTTTATGCACGATTATGCAAGATTAACCAACGTCCGGGACAACTGCAATGCACTTACCAGGTTTCACTCCATGGGCGCAAATCCAGCTCATGCGTCCAGGCTGAAGGCTTCTGCCGATGCAGGGCGAGATAGCTCTCGGCAATATCATGGGGTTTCAATATGCGGTTTTCTGCCAGTTTCCGTTCCAGATCGGGAATCGTCTGCTGGGAGAACACACCATCGATGGAACCGTCGCAGACTACATGGGCAACATGAATGCCCTTGGGCCCCAATTCACGGGCGACACTTTGGGCCACCGCGCGCAAACCAGCCTTGGCGGCGGCAAACGCGGCAAAACCTTCACGACCACGCAGGCTCGCGGTGGCGCCGGTGAAGATAATCGTGCCACGTCCCCGGGGAACCATCACCCTGGCTGCCTCCCGCCCCGCGAGAAAACCGGCAAAACATGCCATCTCCCAGACTTTATGAAAGACCCTGGCCGTGGTTTCCTCGATGCCAAAGCGCACATTGGCGCCGATATTGAAAACAACCACCTCGATCGGGCCAATATCCCGTTCGATTTCGGCAAACAGCGCGACGGTTTCCTCTTCCGAACGGGCATCGACGCCCTTGGCGTACACCTCGCCGCCCAGGAGCTGAATCGCCTCGGCACGAGCCTGCAGTTGATCAAGGTTGCGGGCGCGACGAGTGATGACCGTGGGATGACCATCCAGGGCGAATGCCTGAGCGATAGCACCCCCCACGCCATCGCCCGCACCAATGACCAGACACACGCCTTTGCTATCGTTGTTCGACATTGAGAGTGCTCCAGGGAATTAAAGGGCGGCCTGTTGAAGAATTTCCTCTTCCAGGTCATGCAAGCTGTCTTTGCCGAAAAACAGCTCCGTACCGAGCAGAAAGGTCGGGCTGCCGAAGGCTCCGGCCGCGACAGCAGCCTCGGTATTGGCGATCAACTCGGCCTTGACTGCGGCGCTCTGACTCAGGCCAATCAGCTCATTCACCGGCAGGCCGATTTCAGCAAGAGAGGCCGCCAGCACCTGGGGGTCATCCATCTTGCGCCCGCGCTCCCACATATCGGCGTAGACCTGGTCGATATAAGCGGCAAAGATCCCGAGCCGTTGGGCGGCAATCGCTCCACGCATCAGGTTCAGGGTATTGATCGGAAAGTGCGGATTAAAGCGGTAGTGCCGCAGGTCATGACGGCGAACGAAACGCTGGATCTCCAGATGCTCGTATTCGAGTTTGTTCCTGATCCCGACGTATGCAGTCGCCGGAGACTGATTGCCCGTCAGCTTGAACACGCCGCCCAGCAGGATCGGCACGTAATTGAACGTCACACCCGTGCGGGCTTCGATCTGCGGGATGACCTTATGGCAAAGGTAGGCATTGGGACTGCCGAAGTCGAAATAGAAGGTCACTGTCTGCATATGGCTTCTCATTCTTGTTGTGTTGAGCGGACCAGCTTAAAAACAACCCATGGAATGATAGCCGTAATAATCATATCTGCTTTGCAATCGAGCCTTCTATATCAGACCGGCCATATGGGCCATGACGACCCGTCGCACTTTTTCCAGAGCAAGGCGCAGTGCCGCCATATCCACAGACCCCAGGGCCAGGCGAATGGCATGGGGCACATGGACTCCGATGGCAAAGGGCTCGGCCGTGGACACCGCAACCTGCTCGCGCATCAGCGCCATCGCCACCTGATCGGCGCGGACCTCTTCCGGCAGGGGCAGCCAGAGCAGATACGAAGCCGGATGGCCAACCCAGCTCAACCCTGCCAGTACCTCACGGGCCAGCGCTTGCCGGGCCCGGGCGTCCTCGCGCTTCTGCGCTTCCAGCTTCAGGACGGTGCCATCGTCGAGCCAGCCGGTAGCGATGGCAGTGAGTACGCCAGGAGTGTTCCAGGTGGTCGCCCGGACGCTCTGCTCCAACGCAGCGATGTAACGCACGGGGGCCGCGATAAAACCCACGCGCAAACCGGTGGCGACGTTCTTGGATAGCCCGGATACATACACCGTCCGCTCCGGCGCCAGGGCCGCCAATGGCGCGGGAGGATCCTTGGCGAGGAAGGCGTAGGCGGCATCTTCGAGAATCAACAATCCATGCTCACGGGCGATGGCCACCAGGCCCTGACGCTGCTCGATATCCATGACCCAGCCCAGCGGGTTATGCAGCGTCGGCATGCTGTACACGGCCTTGATCCGGCGACTGCGGCACAATCGCTCCAATGCATCGAGGTCGGGTCCGTGCTGGTTGACGGGAATGGCAACCAGTTCCAGATGCAAGGTCTCGGCGAGCACCTTGAACCCCGAATAAGTCAGGGCATCGGTCGCCACCACGTCGCCGGGTTGCAGCAGCGCCATCAGTGTTACCGCCAGACCATGCTGGGCACCGCTGACAATCAGCACCTGCTCAGCCTCGACCGTCAGCCCGCGCACTTGCAGATGGCGGGCCACCGACGCCCGCTCGTGCAGGCGGCCAGCATGGGGCTGATAGCGCAGCAGTGACTCCAGGTCACCACCGACAGCCAGTTGGCGCAACGCCCCGCGCAGCAATTCGGCCTGCCCCGGCAGCGATGGGTAGTTGAAATTCAGATCCAGCACACCGTCGGCAACGACCGCCTGATTGACCCCCAACCCCGGCGGCAAGGCCGTCTCCCGGACAAAGGTGCCCCTGCCCGTCTCGCCACTGACCAGGCCCATGGCTTCCAATTCGGCATAGACCCGGCTGGCAGTGACCAATGCCAGACCGTGCTGCGCCGCCAACTGGCGGTGAGTGGGCAGACGCGTGCCCGGCAATAAGCGGCCCGAGCGAATATCGGCGGCCAGTGCGTCGACCAGGGCCTTGTAACGGAAACGGGGCATCGAAGTGTATCCATGACAATTTTTTGATTGTATTGCTTGACCTGCCTAGCATGCCTCAGTCATCGCCAATCCCCAACCACCCTCGAGCGCATCGCCATGGAACGCACATCCTCCCTCACTGACACCACCAGCGGCTGGCTCAATGGTCTTATTGGCGTCGTCATCTTCAGTGGCTCACTGCCGGCGACTCGCATAGCCGTGCTGGAATTCAGCCCGGTTTTCCTGACCGTGGCCCGGGCCAGTATTGCCGGGCTGCTGGCCCTGGCCTTGCTGCTGGTGTTCAAGGAACGGCGCCCGACCAGACAGCAACTGCTCCCCCTGTTCATAGTGGCCCTGGGCGTTGTGCTGGGTTTCCCTTTGCTGACTGCATTGGCATTGCAATACGTGACCTCGGCCCACTCCATCGTCTTTGTCGGCATGCTGCCCTTGGCTACCGCAGTATTTGCCGTATTGCGCGGCGGCGAACGGCCGCAGCCGATGTTCTGGCTGTTCTCGCTGCTGGGCAGCGGCCTGGTGGTGGGTTTTGCCATTGCCCAGGGCGTCAACGCCTCGGCCACGGGCGACCTATTGATGCTGCTGGCCATCCTCGCCTGCGGCCTGGGCTATGCCGAGGGCGCGAAACTGTCCCGCAGTCTGGGCGGCTGGCAGGTAATCTGTTGGGCGCTGGTTTTATCGCTGCCGGTCATGGCCGTGCTGACCTGGCTGATTGCGCCACCGACACTGACAGGCATCTCGATACCCGCATGGTTGAGCCTGGGCTACGTGTCGTTGTTCAGCATGCTGATCGGTTTTGTGTTCTGGTATCGCGGCCTGGCCCAGGGTGGCATTGCCGCGGTGGGTCAGTTGCAGTTGCTGCAACCCTTCTTTGGCCTGACACTGGCGGCGACCCTGCTGCATGAACAGGTCAGCAGCGCCATGATCGGCGTGACCGTCGCGGTGATTTTGTGTGTAGCCGGAGCGAAGAAATTCGCCCGATAATTTGAATTGGAATGCTATTCGGTGGGACCGGCTTTAGCCGGGAAAGGGTTGGTGCATCCGCAGCATTTCCTTGATCAGCACATCGTCTTCCCGGCTAAAGCCGGTCCCACACGTTGGCCGTGCAGTGAATAAAAAAGGGCCACCTCCAATAGTGAAGGCAGCCCTTGATCAAGCCAACGAGCCTTACACCTCTTTCACCAACACGTCCGCAATGCGGATACTCAACGCCGCACCGGTCAGCGTCGGGTTCACGCAGGACGACGACGGCATCACGCTGGTCCCGGCGATGAACAGGTTGTGGTGGTCGTGGCTGCGGCAATCACGGTCAACCACCGAGTCCTTCGGATCATCGCCCATGATGGTGGTGCCCATGATGTGCTGACGGTTCTGGAAGCCCACGTCGGTGCTGAGAATGTCGGCATCAAGCAGCTTGGCGAACTGTTTGAAATCCTCCAGGGCCTTTTCCTTACCGGCGTGCCAGTAATCGGCGACGCTGTAGTAGATCTCCGGCACCGGCAGGCCGATGGCGTCGAACTTGGTCTTGCTCGGCGTCACGCGGTTTTCCGGCAGCGGCAGGGTTTCGAAGTCTACCGCCCAGTTCAGCGAACGGGCCGATTGCAGTCGGATCTGCTCGTCGAGCTTGGAACCCAGCACGCCCTTGGCGATCAGCCCGGAGGTGATCTGCGAGGTCGGTACCGTGTTGCGCACCTTGATCTTGTAGCTCGGGTAGTCCTTGCGGAACCCACCGTCGCGACTGTTGAGATAGACCAACAACTGGGTCGGGCCTTCGCCCGGCCACATGTCTTCCTTGGTCATGACGTTCATGCTGATGCCGGTGTGGTCCATCAGGTTGCGACCGACCTGGTCCGACGAGTTGGCGATGCCGTTCGGATACTTCTCCGAGGTCGACATCAGCAGCAGTTTCGGCGACTCGATGCCATAAGCAGCCAGCACGAAGTAACGCGCGGTCAGCTTGTGCGAACTCTTGTCCGGGCGCATGTACCAGATGGCAGTGATCTTGCCGTCATCGCCAGCCTCGATCTTGTACACCACCGAGTTTTCCATGACCTTGGCGCCATGGCGTTCGGCTTCGTCGATGTGCATCGAGCCGTCGTACTTGGCGGCAATCGGGCACACCGGGTTGCAGTTGTTGTTGCCCGCGCACGGCGGGCGCTTACCGTAGGGGCGCGTGGCGCGGCCGTTGGGCTCGAGGATCGGGTTGTAGCCGCCTTTGCCGAGCATTTCCGACAAGCGGGTGAACATGTAGCTCGGCTTCAAGCCTTCCATTGGATACGGGATCGAGCGCGGCGGGAATGCAGCACCGCCCTGCCCGCTTTCGTCCTGGCCATCGACGCCGGATACACCCAGCTCGGTCTCGGCACGGGCGTAGAAAGGCTCCAGCTCGTCATAGCTGATCGGCCAGTCGCGACCGCGGCCATACAGGGACTTGAGGCGGAAGTCGTTGGGCAGCATGCGCCACAGCGACGATCCGAAGTGCCAGGTAGTGCCACCGACGACCCGCAGGTAGGAGGTGTTGTACTTCACCGGGCCGGTCTGTTGCAGGTAATCGCCATAGGTGGACGGCGCATGGGGCAGGCTCGGATAAGGTGAACCGGCGCCTTGCAGCTTGGCGTTGGCCAGGGACAACTTGACCGGCGCGTTGCGGAAGGTCTCGACCACGTCGCGGCGATTGACCCGCGGGCCCGCCTCGAGAACGATCACCGACTTGCCCGCCTTGGCCAGGCCCGTGGCAATCAGGCCGCCCATGACGCCGGAGCCGATGATGACGACGTCGGCATCGAATTCAGCGTTGCTCATACTTTCGAATCCTGCAGATTGGCTGGTTTGGGGCCCCATGAAGCAGGGCCACCACCGTAAGTGGGGATAATCAGAATGCCGTGGGTCGGCTGGTACATCATGGCTTCGGAGTAGCTGACCAATTCAGCGGTGGCCGGCTCGCCGACGATGCCCAGGTACCAGGCCGAGATAATGCTGGTGGCCGTGGCTTTCAGGGACGCATCGGGACTGGCCATGGCCAGGTACTCATCAACATGCTTGAAGCCATTGCCCGCCACCAGTTGCTTGAGGGCGCTGACATTGGCGGCAAAGTTCGGTGCGCGTTTGCTCAGGGCGGTGTAATAACGGCCAGCCAACACCGGATTGACCGGGCGGCTCACCAGAAACTGCGACAATGCGACGAAGTCGTCATCCGCCGCCGCAGCCATGGCTGCCTGCCACGGCAGCATGCCGCTGGCCAGGCCCAACAGGCCCAGAGCGACAGAGCCACGCAGCAGATTGCGCCGGGACAGACCTTGTGGCGCATCGGTTTGAATTGAAGTGTGCTTATTCATTTGCTCAGACTCCCTTGCGCTGGCGACGGGAGACTGATCGGAACACGATCAGGCCGATCAACACACACAGGACAATGATTGCCGGGATGGTAAAGCTGGCCATCTTCGCCAGCGGCGCCTTCGGGCCACCCTCGCGGGTCAGGGCCACATCGGCAGCGGTAACGGTCTGCGCGGCATTGCCGAAGCGTGTCAGCACGTAGTTACTGACATCGGCGATCTGCTGGTCAGTCAGGCGATCGGTGAACAGTGCGTCCGGGCCGAACGCCGGCATATCAATGGCCACACCATCGACAGTGCGGTGCACGCCATAAACGATGGTGGCGATCAGGTTGTCACTGCGGCTGGTCGCGGTGTTATGGAACAGCGACGGGTATTCCTTATTGCCCTGGCCATTGGCCTGGTGGCAGTTGGCGCAGGTGCCGCTATAGATGTGCCAACCCGGATTGTCTTCCGGCTTGCCACCGCGCAGGGTCAGCTCATCAGTGGACGCCTGGCCGTATTCATGACGGGCCTTGCCTTCGTCAGTCTTGATCGGCGTGGTCTGCTTCAGGTAAGCAGCGATCGCCTTGAGGTCGTCATTGCCCAGGTATTGCAGGCTGTGCTCCACGGCTTCGGCCATAGGTCCGGCGGCTTGCGCCTTGCCTTCGACATGACCGGTGCGCAGGTAGGCGACGATTTCATCAGTGGACCAGGCACCGATGCCGCTGACCTTGTCCGAAGTGATATTCGGCGCATACCAGCCACCCAGGGCGCCACCGGCCAGAGGCTTGCTGTTGTCAGCCGCCATCAGCAGATTGCGTGGGGTGTGGCAGGTATCGCAGTGCGCCAGGGCATTGACCAGATAATCGCCACGGTTGACCTCGGCCGACTTGGCCGTGTCCGGGATGAAGCGCGTCTTGCTGTGGAACAGCGCATTCCAGCCGATCATCGACGCCCGCACATTGAACGGGAAGTCCAGTTCAGTCTTGTGGTTCGGTTGATCGACCGGTTGTACTTCATGCATGAAATAGTCGTACAGCGCCGTAACGTCGCTGTCAGTCATCTTCGCGTAAGAGGTGTACGGCATCGCCGGGTACAGATGCGTGCCATCAGCGGCCACACCATCGCGCACAGCCCGGGCGAACTCTTCACGGGAGTAGTTGCCGATGCCCACGGTTTTCGACGGAGTGATGTTGGTCGAGTAGATCACGCCCATGGGCGAACTCAACGGATAACCGCCAGCGAAAGCCTTGCCGCCTGGCGCGGTATGGCAAGCCACGCAGTCTGCGGCGACGGCCAGGCGTTTGCCCGGCGAGGCCGATGCATCCAGCCCTTCGGCAGAGGCGAAACCTGCCGAGGCGGCGATCAGGGTCACGAGTCCGGCAAAGACGTTTTTCAGTCCTTTACCAGTACGCGAATAACGCGACAAAGGTTCTATATTTGGCGGCTGCATTCATTACTCTTCAGGAATCCGGATGTCCACTAGAGCACGCTAAAAAACCACACTGTATGCATGGCCTTAAAGGTACGACGTCGTATAACACCTAACAAATATTTCACGCTAAGTTACATTTAGCAACATTAGGTGCGGCAAAATGCCACTTTTCTACCCAGTTATCAATAGAGGCTCTACTTCAGTAGTCTTAGCGGTAGGAAGGAGGATAACTTTAATAATTTGCTCTCTTTAAGAATCATTCTTATCAAGCATGATGAGAAATTAGTTACTTTAAAGCAAAAATAAACCCTAACTACTCGATCGATTTTTTGCTCGTCTTCAGCGAAAAATCACAGAGATACGACAACTATATGAAAAAAAACCTCTAGCTTGCTCTCGTTTGGCCGATATGAGGTCATCCGGCGGTTTTGCCCTCATCAGGCCGCCCACTCACTTTCGGCCCTATCCTCGCAGGACGCTCACATGACCTGGTTCCACGACGCAAAACTCTCAACCAAACTGATTTCAGCCTTTGCGCTGTGCGCCTTGATCACCCTTGCCGTAGGTCTGCTCGGCGGCCGCGGTGTCTCTCAACTGGCGGACAGCCTGAAATTGGTGTTCGAGAACAATCTGGTCTCCGTCGCCAACACGGCCCAGGCCAAGACCAAGGCCGTTGGCCAGAGCCGCGACCTTTATCGCCTCTATGTCGCGGTCTCCAGCGGTGCGCCACAAAGCGTCAAGGACGAGTACATCGCTTCGATGGATGCCAACCGCAAAGCAAGCGAAGCGGCCTTCGTCGACTACCGCAAGACGCCCTTGGCCGATGATGAGCGCATCGCTGGAGACAAGATGGAACGCGACTGGCCGGTGTATCAGGCCATGGTGCAGAAGTACGTAGCCTTGATGCAGGCCGGTGACCTGGAGAACGGTCGCACCCTGCTGCTGGGCGAGCTGCAGAAAAGCTACCGGGTGATCATGGATGAAATCAGCATCATGGTTGATTCCAACAATCAGCAAATCGGCGAGGGCGCTCAGGAGGCCGCACGCCAGGAGGCTTCGGTCAAGACCATGCTCTATAGTGGTATCACCCTGGCCTTTATCGCCGCCTTCGCCCTCGGCCTGCTGATCAGCCGCCTGATCAGCAAACCCATTGCCAGCGCCGTGGCCAGCGCCCAAAGCATCGCCAGTGGTGACCTGACCCAACGCATCAACAGCACCGGTCGCGACGAAGCTGGCCAATTGCTCACTGCCCTTGGCAACATGCAGAGCAACCTTAAAAGCACCATCCAACAGATCTCCACCGCTTCGGATCAATTGGCGCAGTCGGCGCAACAGCTGTCGAACGTCACCGAAAACGCCAATGCCGGCCTCGTACGGCAGAACGACGAGATCCAGCAGGCGGCCACTGCGGTCACCGAGATGACCTCGGCGGTGGAAGAAGTCGCGCGTAACGCCGTCTCCACCTCCGAAGCCTCCCAAGTCACCAGCGTGCAAGCCACAGACGGACGCAACAAGGCCCGTGATGCAGTCGTAGCGATCAACCATGCCACTACTGAAATCACCGCCTCTACCGGCATGGTCGAGAATCTGGCCGTGCAGGTACGTGATATTGGCAAGGTGCTGGATGTGATCCGTGGCATCGCCGAGCAGACCAACCTGCTGGCACTCAATGCCGCCATCGAAGCCGCCCGTGCCGGTGAACAAGGCCGTGGTTTTGCCGTGGTGGCCGACGAAGTCCGCGCCCTCGCCGCCCGAACCCAGGCCTCCACCGGGGAAATCGAAGGCATGATCGACCGGGTTCAATCCAGTGCCGATGAGGCAGTGAAGGCTATGGGCAAGAGCCAGTCTCTGGTGACCGATACCCAATCCCTGGCCCAGGCCGCCGGATCGGCGCTGGAGCTGATCGCCGAGAGCATCTCGCAGATCAATGAGCGCAATCTGGTCATCGCCAGCGCTTCGGAAGAACAGGCCCACGTGGCCCGGGAAGTGGACCGCAATCTGGTGAATATTCAGGACCTGTCGACCCGTACGGCTGCCGGTGCCGAGCAGACCAACGCCTCGACGCAAGAACTGTCCGGGCTGGCGGTATCGTTCAATACCCTGGTGGCCCGGTTCAAGCTCTGACCATTACCTGGCCTCTCCACAGGCAGGATCGATTCTGTGGGAGCGAATTCATTCGCGAATAGGACCTTACAGGCGACACATTGCTAACGCCTGTACACCGCTATCGCGAATGAATTAGCTCCCACAAAAAAGTGGTTACTTCAGCAGACAGGCGACAAAAAACCCGCGCGACCTCGCTAATGGCAATGTAGAATCACCGCACTTTTTTACCCTGAAATGGAAGTCAAACCATGCGCCTCATCCTGGCCCTGATCGCTGCTGCCAGCCTTACTGGCTGTGCCTTTACCTCCGAATCGATCGACATCCCCTACACCCAGCAACAAGGCGTGGCCCAAGTGCCCGGCGCCGACGGCTCGACGGTGTCGGTGGACGTCACTGATGCCCGCTCCGACAAATCCAGGGTCAGCAGCAAAAAGAACGGCTATGGCATGGAAACCGCGCCCATTACCGCCAATGAAAATGTCAGCCTGACGATAGAACGCGCCCTCGAACAGGAAATACGCGCACGCGGCTTCCGCGCAGGCTCCGGCGCCAGTGACGTCAAGGTCAGCGCCGAAATCAACCGCTTCTACAACGATCACAAGATGGGCTTCTTTTCGGGTGATGCCGTGGCCGACCTGAACCTCACGGTAAAGGTTTTCGACACCCGCAATACTCAGCTCTACTCCAGGGCCATCCTGGTCCAGGGCAAAGAAGAAAACACCCAGATGCTGACGGGCAAGAACGCCTCGAAAGCCCTGTCCAAGGCGCTGTCGGCGGGCATGGCCGAACTGTTCAACGATGCCTCGTTTATCGCCGCTCTCAAGCACCCTTCAACCGTGCCACTGGCAGTGGTCGCCGGGCAGAAAAACAAGTCGCAACTGCTCGATGAACTGGCCGCCGACAAGAGTCTTTCCTATGAGGAGTACCAGCGCCGGTACTCCATCATCATGCGTCAGCAGTAATCCGCCACACTGACTCAAGCCCGCCACGCGCGGGCTTTTTCATCATCGCGTCGAAAACTTGATCTTGCCCCAGGTCAAACCGATCACCGCTGCAATGGTCGAAGCCACCAGCACACTGAGCTTGGCCGCAGCCAACAGCGCCGGATCGGCAAACGCCAGAGCGGCAATGAAAATCGACATGGTAAAGCCGATACCGGCCAGCAGCCCGACCAGGCTGACGCCGGTCCAGGTCACACCTTCTGGCAACTGGCAGATATTAAGCTTGACCAGAGTCACGCTGGCCAGCATCACCCCCAGTGGCTTACCGACGATCAGCGCCAGCATGACCCCCAGCATCACCTGACGGGACAGCCCATCATCCAGACTGACCCCGCCCAGATTGACTCCGGCGTTGGCCAGGGCGAACAGCGGCATGATGCCGTAGGCCACCCAATGATGCAGGCCGGCCTGGATGCGCTTGACCGGCGCCGGGGTCTTGCCCTGGGTGGTGACGGGGGTCATCAGGCCGAGAATCACCCCCGCCAGGGTCGGATGTACCCCGGTTTTCAGCAGGCCAAACCAGACAATCGCCCCTGGCAGGATGTACACATACGCCCGACCAATGCCCATGCGCTGAAACAACAGCACCAGCAGCAGGCCGCTCACAGCGATGAGCAGCCCCAGATAGTCCAGGCTGACGGTATAAAACACCGCGATGATCAAAATCGCCACGATGTCATCGATAATGGCCAGGGCCAGCAAGAGGATACGCACGCCACTGGGAATCGCCTTGCCCAGCAGGGCCAGGACACCCACGGCAAAAGCGATGTCAGTTGCGGTGGGCACGGCCCAACCGGAACCGGCGACAGTGCCATGGTTGAGCAGCGTGTAGATGATCGCCGGCATCATGACCCCGCCCAGCGCGGCGCCCAGCGGTAATGTCGCCAGCTTCAGGCTGGCCAGCGCACCGTCCTTGATCTCCTGGCGAATCTCGACGCCGACGACGAGGAAAAAAATCGTCATTAGCCCATCATTGACCAGGAAATGCAGCGAGCGCGACACGCTGAAATCCCCCAGACCAAGGGTGATTTGGGTATTCCAGAAATGCTCGTAGGAATCCGCAGCCGGGCTATTGGCCCAGATCAGCGCAATAACGGCGGCGATCAACAGGACGACGCCACTGACCGCTTCAATATGAGTAAACCGCTCCAGAGCGGCCAGAGCCTTCCTGGTCAGGACCTGCGGACGGGGAACAGACGGGGACGCCGGGCTTTTTTCAGGCACAGTCAATCTCCGTTGGCGGCCCGACCAACGCTGAGATTTAACCTGCCCTGTTACATGTGTAACAACGCACCCGCAGCGATCATAAGGAGCCGGCGGGTGAGATGCAAACAGCCATGTATCTGTACCGCTCCAAACGACCCTAGACCCGGAACTGCCTGACCGCCGCGTCCAGGTCCTGATTGAGCCGGGCCAGTTCCCGAGCGGTGCTGGCCACCTGCTGCGTTTGCTCTGCCACGCTTTCTACGCCGACGGCAATGTGCTGAACGCTGCGATTCACTTCTTCCGCCACGGAGGTCTGCTGGGCAGCCGCGCTGGCAATCTGAGCGTTCATCTGGTTGATGGCAGCAATGGATTGAGCGATGGCCTGCAACGAGCCCATGGCCTGCCCCGCCTGCTCCCGGGTCGCCACGCCAGCGTTGCCGGATTCACGCATGGCCAGCAAGGTGCTGGCCGCGCCGCGCTCAAGGCGCACGATGATCTCCTGGATTTCCCGGGTGCTGCCCTGGGTCCGGCTGGCCAGGGCGCGAACCTCATCGGCGACCACTGCAAACCCCCTGCCCGCCTCTCCGGCGCGGGCCGCTTCAATGGCGGCGTTAAGTGCCAGCAGGTTGGTCTGCTCGGCGATAGAACGGATCACATCCAGCACGCCGACAATGGATTGCACTTCATGCTGCAAGCCATCGAAAGCCGTGCTGCTGGATTCAAGGTTGAGCACCAGTTGATCGATGCTGCGGGCACTGCTGCCAACGGTAGAACTGGCGGCGTCACCCTCGCTTTGCGCCTGATTTGCCGACCGGGCAGCATCTTGCGCGCTGTCGGCCACTTCCTGGGCAGCCGCCGACATTTCATGGATCGCCGCCGCCACCTGCCCGGTTTCCTGGCGCTGCTGATTCATGGTGACCCGGGATCGCTGCGCCTGCTGCACCATCTCGTCAGCCAGCCCGCTGACCTGGCCGGTCATACTGATGATATGCCGCACCAGCACATGGATTTTTTCCACGAAACGGTTGAACGAGACGGCCAGTTGACCCAATTCATCGTTGCGCAACACCGGCAAGCGGTGTGTCAGATCGCCGTCTCCAGCGGCGATGGCATCAAGCTGCTGGCGGATATGCTGCAATGGCGCCAGCAACCCCCGGACCAGCCAGGTGGCGATCAGAGCTAGGGCTATGAAAGAAGCAATGCTCACACCCATCATCAACTCGACCAGGATACGGCTGCGAGCCTTGAGGTCGTCGACAATAAGTGCGACCTGAGCATCGACATCGTCAAGATTGGCCGCTGTACCAATCATCAAATGCCACTTATCCAGATACAGCGCGTAGCCTATTTTCGGCACTACCGCGCTACTGTCGGGAACCGGGAAACTATAGGCCTGGTAATGACTGCCCTCCCGGGCGACGCGCACCAGTTCGTTGATCACGGCGATGCCGGACGGGTCACGGAAGCCCTTGAAGCTCTCACCGATTTTGATGTTTTTGTCGGCCCAGAACACCCGCACGCTGTCCGCGTCGTAGCCGAAGAAATAGCCGTCGCTGCCGTATGTCAAATGCTTGAGCACCTCAACTGCCCGGTCCCGGGCCGCCAGGTCCCCTGGAGCGGAGGCGTCATAAATCGGCGCAATGGTGCTGCGGGCAACCTGAACCGCGTGCTCGATCGCACTTTTGCGGGCGTTGATCATCATTGTCCGGCTGTCATTGATCTGCTCATCAGCAGCATGTTGCAGCAGGATTACCGACATTGCGCAAATCACACAGGCCAGCAGTAACACTGGCGTCACACATAAAAGTACCACTTTGCTGCGGATGCTTAACCCGCTGGTGGACATGTTCTGCACTGCGCATCACCCCGGCACGGCGCTGAACGCCTGTTATATGACATTAGAAATATAATCGACCGACCTTACACAATGCCGATGTGACTGTCTATCTATAGATAGGTATTATTGTACAATGCCATCAGATGCCTCGGGCGGCACTCGGTGAGCAGCCGAAGTGGCTCTTGAAGGCCCGACTGAACGCTGCTTCGGACTCATATCCGACCCGGCTCGCCACCTGCACCACACGCAATCCGGGCATGGTACGCAGCAGGTCCGCCGCCAGGGTCAAGCGCCATTGCGTGGAGTAGCGCAATGGCGGTATGCCCACCGTGGCGTTGAAACGCAGGGCGAATGCCGAGCGGGACATCATGGCGATATTTGCCAGGGCTTCGACGCTCCAGCTGCGAAACGGCTCGTCATGAATGGCTTGCAATGCCCGGCCGATACGCGGCTCCTTTAGCCCCGCCAGCCAGCCGCCGAGTTGCTCGCTGGCATCGACCCAGGTGCGCAGGGTCCTGAGCACCAACAGGTCGATCAACCGGGAAATCATCAAACCCGCACCCGACTCGGCCAGAGCAGCCTCCTCGACCATGAAGCTGACAATAGATGCCAGCCACAACGGCACCGGCCCGGCACTGGCCGGCAGATGAATAAATGCGGGCATGGCCGCCATGATCAGCGGCAGTGGCGCGCCCTCGAAACGAAAGGCGCCACAGATGATCATTGCCGGGCTATCGCCCACGACCATGCGATGACCCGCAGCATGCAGCGATAACAGCAGATCCCCCGGCCCTGCGTCGATCACCTCGCCCTGAGCGTCAATCACCCGGACCGCGCCGGACTGCACATAGTGAAAGTACGAGTGACCTGCAGCGAAGCCATGTTCCAGATCGGGGAACAGGGGTAATCGATAAATGAACTCACCCCGCAGACGGATGCTGGCGAACACCTGAGAGAGCAAATCCCACTCGACGGGGGTCGAGACCTGTTCAGCCGGGATTCCGGACGCAGGAGCAAGAGAACGAAGTCCCCGGTCATGGATCGTCATTGTCTGCAGCCCTCACCATATGCACTCAACGTTCGATTTGGATCAACTGCCATGAAAAAGCTCTTCGCCTCCTTAACCTTCGCCACTTCGCTGTTCTCGGCCGTTGGCGCCAATGCCGCCACTGCGCAACCCGTGATTGCCCTGGTCCATGGCGCATTCGAGGACGCCAGTATCTGGGGCCAGACCCAGAAACAACTTCAGGTTGACGGTTACAAGGTCATCACCGTCGATTTACCCGGTCGCCCCAGCAACCCGTTGGCGGCCGACAAGACCAGCCTGGATCTGTACCGCGACACCGTGATCAAGGCCATCGCCAAAGAATCACAGCCCGTGGTGCTGGTCGGCCACAGTTTCGGCGGTATCGTGATTTCAGCCGTGGCCGAGGCAGAACCGGCCAGGATAAAGCAATTGATCTATCTGGCCGCCTACCTGCCCAAAGACGGACAGTCGCTGCTGCAACTGGCAGGCACCGATCCTGACAGCAAAATGGGTCAGTTCGTCCAGGTCGACAAGCAACGCGGCGTTGCCTCCATCGCCCATGACGCCCGTGCCGAGTTGTTCGCCAACGACGGACCGGATGCCCTGAAAAAGGCCATCCCCGACCTGATCCTCGATGAAAGCGTCACGCCCCTGGGTACCCCCGTGCATCTAACTGCCGCGCATTTCGGCGCGGTCAAAAAAGCCTATATCCATACCACACAGGACCATGTAATAAGCCCGGCCCTGCAAGCTAGCATGGTCAATAACGGTCACGTGGAACAGCAAGCCACGCTCGACAGTGGCCACACGCCGTTCCTGACTCATCCGGTTGAACTGGCCCAGGCCATCGAAAAAATCGCTCGTTAAACGCCTCGACCAGCCCCGCTTGCTGCCAGACCGGACCGGTTGTCAGGCGGGCCTGCCGCACGGTCAGTAGGCAACGACACCGAGGTGACAAACGGAAGCTAACGCTTTTCAATATTATGCCGATCAACATATAAAACCAACGGACTGTGAATCATGATTAACCTGCTGACCCAGAACACCCCTCTCGCTGCCACTATCGCCCCCTCGCTTTTGACCACCAAAAGTGCAGTCTCCAGCACCGACACAGCGCCTCCATCTCCCCCAAAAAGCCTCGAAGTCAGCCTCTCACCGGAAGCGACGAAAAAAGCCGCCGAAGAGAAAAAGCGCAATGCCGATATTGATGCCTCCCCCCTCCCCGATGGCATCAAGGACTCACTGAAAGCGATTCGCGAAATTCAACAAAAAATCGCCGAGAAGCTTGAGGAACTGACCAAGCTGGCGTCTGATAAAAGTCTGAATGCAGAGACGAGGGAAAAGCGTAACAAGCAGCTTCAGATCGAAATCAGCTCCCTGACCAGCGCCTTGTCGACCGCCGAATCGGCACTCAACAAGGCCATGAGCGCGCAGAATCTTTCCGCCGATGATCGCAAACTGGCTCATGGATTAATTGGCAAATAAAGACGGCGCTTTTCCCGCCAATTTGCTCTCCAGTCCGGCTTTAACCCGTGCCCATTCGTCATCGATGATGCTGAAGCGCACCGAATTGCGCTTGCGCCCGTCCGGCATGATGCGTTCATGACGCACGATGCCCTCTTGGGTGGCACCGATACGCAGGATCGCCGCCCGGGATTTTTCATTCAGCTCATCGGTAGTGAACTGCACGCGCACGCAGTTCATCACCTCGAAGGCGTAGGTCAGTAACAGGAGCTTGGCTTCGGTATTGACCCCGGAACGTTGCGCCGACCTGGCCAGCCAGGTGTGGCCGATTTCCAGCTTGCGATTGAGACGGTCAACTTTCCAGAACCGGGTACTGCCCAATGGCGTGCCGGTTTCGCGATGGATGATCATAAAAGGCATGACCGTACCGGCCTGGGCGCCTTGCAGTGCGGTGGCCAGGTACTTGTCCACCGTGCTCGGCCCGGGAATCACCGTGACCGTCATATCCCAGAGCTGCCCATCGGCAGCGGCAGCCAACAGAATCAGGGCGTCATCGGCGCGCAGTGGGCGCAATTCGATGGTCGGACCGACCAGCGTCGGGACGTCGAACGGGGTTTTATCGTGCATGATGGGTAGGTCCGGCGCAAGAGAAGTCAGATGAGTGATGGCCCCCTTACAGGGCCAGAGCCAATCAGACGTTAAACTGGCTTGAATCACGCATACAGTAGTAACCATTGATAGACCAATCAAGGTGCACCATGCCCGACAATCCATTGCTCTGGTACGAACGACGCGACGTCGGCGACGGCATCACGCAATTCTCCCAGCCGCATATTCATCGCTACTTCGCCGCCAACTTTTTCCACCTGCGCGGGCGTGATGCCGACCTGATCATCGATTTCGGCATGGGCTTGCAGCCTTTGCGGCCGTTGCTCGACGTTCTGCCTGGCAAACCCTTGATTGCCCTGGCCACCCATATCCATGCCGACCATATCGGCGCCTTTCACGAGTTCGAAACCCGTCTCGGCCACCCTCGCGAAGCTGAGGCCTTTGCCCAAATGACCGACGAGGACACCCTGGCCCGGATTTTCCGTGAGTTGCCCAACGCCGTGACTCAACTGCCCTACCCCGGCTGGACGCCCGGGCACTATCAAATCATTCCCGCCCCCCTGACCCGGCAAGTGGATGAAGGTGACGTGATTGACCTGGGAGATCGGCAACTGCACGTGCTGCATTTACCCGGCCACTCCCACGGCTCCATCGCCCTGCTGGAGCAGGAGCACGGCATTCTGTTCAGCGGCGACGTGATCTATCGCGGCGGGCTGGTGGATGACCTGCCGTGCTCGGACAAGGTGATTTATCGCCGGTCCATGGAGCGCCTGTTGAACCTGGAAATCCGCGTGGGCCATGGCGGGCACGGGCCGAGTATGGATCAGGCGCAGATGCACGAAATTGCCCGGGGGTATCTGCAGGGTTCAGTGGCCATGGCGACCGCCGGGTAGGTCGCGACGCCGTTGGAGCCGGGCTTGCCCGCGAATGGCTCGACGCGGTATGCCTGTTGCCGCGTGGTGTCCGGTTCGCGGGCCAGCCTCGCCCCAACGAAGACTTATGGCGTTATATCTGCAAAAACCCAGACGCCCGTTTCCACCACGGCCGATGCCGTTCCAGGCTCTGACGGGTCTCATGCAGCAGCACATTGGGCATATCGCGCAAGCGAATCCAGGGTTCGTTCTGCCAGTGCAGCAGGCTCAGGGAGGCGCCGGCCCAGTCCAGCAGGCCCTGGGTCGGGCGCTCGCTATGGCCCAGGTGGTTAGCGTCGCGCAGGGTGGGCGCGACGTTCTGAGTCAGCCATTCGCGCACCTGCCGGGTATGGACACCGGCGTGATAGACCAGCAGCGCATAGGCGCCGGACTCGCTGACCATCAGGGTATCGCCCAGCTTGTCCAGGGGCAGGACGCGGTGCTGGTCCGGGTCGAGCTTGCGCAGTCCGCGCTCGTCCAGGGAATAGCCCATCAATCGGCCCAGATCATAGGCGCGCAGCCAGACTTCGTTTTCCAGCAAGAGCGCGTAAAGGCGGCGGTGGTTGTGGGTGAATACGGTGGGCGTATGGCAAGGATCGTCAATGAATCCGGTCGTTATTGTCTTGTTCATGAATGAAACCGATAAAATTGAAATCAGCCACTCACTTGTCGCCAAACAAATAGGGTGGCAGCTATGCGCAGGTTGGCGAACCGGTACCAGTCAACCCGGTAGACCCGAAGGTCTCCCGCGCATAGCCACCATAAACCGGGTAATACATAATTATGCACCCGTTACGATGGTAAGTTGACTGGTCCGGATCGCCAAATCCAGAGCTGAATATTCAGCAGGCCGGGAGGTTAATTGTCGATTTTTCATGAGGCAAGCGGGGAAATGTAACCTCGTGACACTGATGGATTGGCTGGGGCCGGCTCCTACAGGGGGAACGCATTCCAACTCACGCCGTTGCGTCGTATACCGGCACATCCCCAAGAATCGTCGCCCGATGCATCACCCGACGCTGCGGCCGATAGTCATCCACCGCATAGTGCTGGGTAATGCGGTTATCCCAGAACGCCACATCGTTGGTCTGCCACTGCCAGCGGACGGTGAATTCAGGGCGACTGATATGGTTGAACAGCAGCGCCAGGATCGTCTCGCTTTCCCGTGGGCTCAGTTCGTTAATGCGGGTAGTGAAACCCTCGTTGACGAACAGCCCCTTGCGCCCGCTGACCGGGTGGGTGCGGATCACCGGATGGGACAGCGGCGGATGATCGGCCTTGGCCTTTTCATAGCGCAGCACCTCTTCCGGGGTGCTGGCAAAGCGGTCGATGGGGAACGACTTGACCAGTTCATGGGTCGCCGTCAGCCCTTGCAGCAGACTCTGCATGGCCGGGGACAGCGCCTCGAAAGCCGCCGAACTGCTCGACCACAAGGTATCGCCACCATAGGCCGGGACGACTTTCGCCGCCAGGATGCTGCCCATGGCCGGGGCCGCGAGGAAGGTCACGTCAGTGTGCCAGATGGCGTTGTCGCGCAGGTCGGTCAGGGCAGTGTCGATCAGCAGCAGATCCGGCGCCTGCTCGACACTCGGGTAGATCGGATGCCGGTGCAGGCCACCGAAGCACGAAGCGAAGCCCACGTGCTCGGCGGGGGTCAGGTTCTGATTACGGAAGAACAGCACCTGATGGGCCAGCAAGGCCTGTTCGATCGTCTGCTGATCGTGATCGCTCAAGGGCTGGGTCAAGTCGATGCCAGTAATCTGGGCACCGAGCGCCGGGCTGACCGGCAGGACGCTTACAGTCATGCTTACTCCCCGATGAACTTGTCGCTGACGTAGGACGAATAGTCCGGCAGTACGCTTTCGATCTTGCCCTGTTCCTTGAGGAATTCTGAGGTATTGGCAATGGCCGTAACCGTACCGCCGCCCAAGAGCGCTGGGGATTTCTGCTCGGCTGCGGTAGGAAAATGCGAACCGTCCAGCAGCTCAGGGACATCGGCGGCGTTGGCACCGGTAAAGCGCGCGATGGTTTTCACTGGTGCGGAATCTGCGGTCCATTCACTGCGGTGGGCGGTGTAGTCGGCGATAGCGGCGAGGCTGACCTTGGCGAACCTGGCCACTACTTCAGGGTGTTTCTCGGCGAAGTCCTTGCGCGCGACCCACACTTCGAACGTCGGCGAACCCCAGTCGGACACCTGCCCGGCGTCGGTCAGAATCTTGCCGCTCTTGCGAATTTCGCCCAGGGCGGGCGACCAGGTGAAGGCGCCGTCGATATCACCACGCTTCCAGGCGGCGGTGATCTGCAGCGGCGTCAGGTTGACGATATTGACCTTGCGCGGGTCGATATTCCAATGCTTGAGCGCGCCGAGCAGGCTGTAGTGAGAGGTGGAAACAAAAGGCACGGCGATCTTCTTGCCGATCAGGTCCTGAGGATTGACGATGCCGCTGCCATCACGCACCACCAGGGCTTCGGAACTACGGATCTGCGAGGTGACGATAAAGGCCACCAAGGGCATCTTGCGCGACGCCGCTGCCGCCAGGGGGCTGGAACCGAGGTTGCCGATCTGCACATCACCCGATGCCATGGCCGCCAGGACCGCCGGACCTGCATCGAACTGACGCCAGTCGATTTTCGTACCAATGGCCTTTTCGTACTCGCCATCGGCAATAGCGCGTTTGACCGGGTCGATACCGGTGATATAGCCGATAGTCAAATCGGCGGCCTGCCCGACCAGGGAAAAAGCAATAAAACCCAATGCGACGCTAACCTGTGCAATCCAGTTCTTTTTAGTCATTTTCAAGAGATGCCTTGGCAGTCAATACACGGCGAATCGAAGTCGAGCCACGCCGGAAAGCCAAGCATAAAGTTCTATTAATTCGATTTTAAATACCGTTTAGGAATTAGCTTAGGCTGCGCCGCACACTAGTCACCGGCCATCGGAGTGGGCGATGATAGCCACCCTTTTGCGCCTGAATGGTCGGGTGGGCAATCGTCAATCGGCAGACAGGCCGAACTCAAAGCATCCCCCCGCGGTCCAGGATCCATAGAGCAGACAACGAGGTTCACCCCATGAGCAACGCCCCCTATGTCCCGCCCAAGGTCTGGAAGAACGAGGCGCCGTCCGGAGGTTCCTTCGCCAGTATCAACCGCCCGGTCGCCGGTCCTACCCATGACAAGGTCCTGCCGGTCGGCAAGCAGCCCTTTCAGCTGTACTCCCTGGCCACGCCCAACGGCATCAAGGTCACCATTTTGCTGGAAGAACTGCTGGCACTGGGTCACAGCGCAGCCGAGTACGATGCCTGGCTGATCCGCATCGGTGAGGGCGATCAATTCTCCAGCGGCTTTGTCGAGATCAACCCCAACTCGAAGATCCCGGCCTTGCTGGACCGCAGCGTAGAGCCACCGGTGCGTGTATTCGAATCCGGTTCGATCCTGCTGTACCTCGCGGAAAAATTCGGCGAATTCCTGCCCGCCGACCCGGCCGGGCGCACCGAGACCCTGAACTGGCTGTTCTGGCAGATGGGCGCGGCACCTTATCTGGGCGGTGGCTTCGGGCATTTCTATGCCTATGCGCCGGAAAAGATCGAGTACGCGATCAACCGTTTTGCCATGGAAGCCAAGCGCCAACTGGACGTGTTGGAGCGTCGCCTTGGTGAAAGCAAGTACCTGGCTGGCGACAGCTACACCATCGCGGATATAGCGGTCTGGTCGTGGTATGGCCAACTGGCCCTGGGCACCCTGTACTCGGCGGCCGAGTTCCTCGCTGTCGACGAATACACCCACGTGCAGCGCTGGGCGAAAGACATCGCCGAGCGTCCGGCAGTGATTCGCGGCAAGCGGGTCAACCGGACCTGGGGTGATGAAGCAACCCAGGTACCGGAGCGGCATTCGGCGGCTGATCTGGACTGAAGCTCTCCAGCTGAGCAGGGTCTCGTGGGAGCGAATTCATTCGCGAAAGCGGTAGTTCAGACGATAAAAATGCGTTGGATGTACTGGCCTATTCGCGAATGAATTCGCTCCCACAGATCCACCTCCCAGTCTGATGATTGCTTTGCACCGAATCTCAATGCGAATCCCCATCCCACCACCAGCCCCAGAAGCCCGGTAACTCCACGGCCTGGGCGCTGTTCTGTACCGTTCGTGCCATGGCCGCGCGCAGCAGCGCGTCAGTGTCGTCGTAAAACGGTTTGTCGGCGGTCTTGACCCCGGTCTCACGGGCACTGTCCATGAGGATCTGCAGATACTCCTGCATATGCCGGGCACTGTAGCGATTGAGATCGTGAAAGGTCACCACCACCGGAATCACGCCATCGACCACCGGCATCTCCCCCGCCGCTATTCGCTCGCGAACTTCAGCCAGGTGCTTGAGCAGATTGGCCCGTCGTTGCGGGCTGCCGTTAAAGCCCCAGATCTTGCCGTCATTGGCGCTCAGGTCGGTCAACAGCACATGCATGCCATGACGCTGGTACGCCGCGAACGTGGCCTTGTCGTAGTTCCAGAACGGCGGACGCAACAGCACCGGCAGCGCCCCGGTGATGGCCGCAATATCGCCGCTGCCATCAACCAGCGACTGCTCCAGCACTTCAGGGCTCAGGGAGCGGTGATTGGTGTGCCAGGGCGTAGCGGTATGGAAGCCGAGGATGTGGCCTTCGGCATGCTCACGACGCATGACCCCGCGACCAATATCGCTATCTCCGGCCCTGGGCGCACGGGTCTGCACGAAGAATACTGCCTTGATCCCCGGTTCTATCGGGTTGTGGGCCAGGTCATCAAGCACCGACAGCGACGGGTTCCAGAAGCTGGAAGCACTGGGACCATCGTCAAAGGTCAGCAGAAAGCGAATCGGCGGCTGCGTCTGCAAGCGTTGCGCAGTCTGCGGCGTCAGCGCCAGCGGTGGCCCGATACAACCGCTCAGGCTCGCGGCAAGGGCGAGTCCGGATAAAAAAGTCAGGATGGCTTTCAAGGGTCTGGATAAGTCTGAAGGGGCAAAACAGGACCAAGATGAATTCATGTCGCCGGGCAGCAGGCAGGCATTGAGTCAGCATCTCATCAATGGAGTGGCACTTGCTCCTTGCCCCTGCCGTTCAGCCGGGGACCACTGCGGCGGGGAATGTAACAGAAAATTTCAATGAATTCCCCCGCTTGCACAGCAGCTGCCGATGGCTGTGCAAGCGCTGTATCCGTCGGCCCCATCGGCAACGCCTGCAAACCTCGGGCAATTTGAAAAACCACGTTAATTCGGAGGAGGCTTGGTGTTAAATACACGCCTCAGACGACAAGACCAGGCTCTGTCGCATCATTGCCGTGCAACGAGAATTGCCATGAACCGCCATCTCAACAACAGTGACGCCCTCCTCTGGCTCAAAGGGGCAAACGCATGATCGAAGTCACCGAGGTATCCATTGCCCAACTGCGGGCCGCACTGGAATCCGGCCAGGCCACGGCGGTCGAGCTGGTGCAGGCCTATCAGGCGCGGATCGCCGCCTACGATGGCGCAGACAGCACTACAGCGCTGAATGCGCTGGTCGTGCACAATCCCGAGGCCTTGAACGAAGCCCGCGCCTCCGATGCCCGCCGGGCAAAAGGCGAAACGCTGGGCCCCCTCGATGGCATTCCCTATACGGCCAAGGACAGTTATCTGGTCAAGGGCCTGACCGCCGCCTCGGGCAGCCCGGCCTTTGCCAACCTGATCGCTTATCGCGATGCTTTCACTATCGAGCGCCTGCGCGCTGCCGGAGCCATCTGCCTGGGCAAGACCAATATGCCGCCCATGGCCAACGGCGGCATGCAGCGCGGGGTCTATGGTCGCGCCGAAAGCCCGTATAACGCCGATTACCTCACCGCGCCTTTCGCTTCGGGTTCGTCCAATGGTGCGGGCACGGCGACAGCGGCCAGTTTCGCCGCCTTCGGCCTGGCCGAGGAAACCTGGTCCAGCGGCCGCGGCCCCGCGTCGAACAACGGCCTGTGCGCCTACACTCCCTCGCGCGGGGTGATCTCGGTGCGTGGGAACTGGCCCCTGACCCCGACCATGGACGTGGTGGTGCCCTTTGCCCGGACCATGGCCGACCTGCTGGAAGTGCTCGATATTGTCGTTGCCGAAGACCCGGACACCCGTGGCGATCTGTGGCGCATGCAGCCCTGGGTGCCCATCCCGAGCGTCGCCTCGGTGCGCCCGGAGTCCTATGCAGCCCTTGCGTCGGGCGCAGGGTCATTGGCTGGCAAACGCCTGGGCGTGCCACGCATGTATATCAATGCCGACCCTGATGCGGGCACCTCCGACAGCCCCGGCATTGGCGGCCCGACCGGTCAGCGCATCAATACCCGGCCATCGGTGATCGAGCTCTGGAAAGCCGCGCGCCAGGCCCTGGAAGCTGCCGGTGCCGAAGTGATTGAAGTGGACTTCCCCCTGGTCTCCAACTGCGAAGGCGATCGCCCTGGCGCGCCGACGGTGTTCAATCGCGGCCTGGTGTCCAAGGAGTTCCTGCACCATGAGCTGTGGGACCTGACCGCCTGGGCCTTTGATGATTTCCTTCAGGCCAATGGCGACCCGGCCTTGAATCGCCTGGTCGACGTCGACGGCCCGCTGATCTTCCCCCACGACCCCGGCACCCTGCCCAACCGCGAGGGTGATCTGGCGGCGGGTATGGACGAATACGTACGCATGGCCGAGCGCGGCATTACCCCTTGGGATCAGATCAGCACAGTGCCCGACGGCCTGCGCGGCCTGGAGCAGACCCGGCGTCTCGATCTGGAAGAGTGGATGGACAGGCTGGGGCTCGACGCGGTGCTGTTCCCTACCGTCGCCGACGTCGGACCGGCCAATGCCGATATCGACCCGCAGTCGGCGGATATCGCCTGGAGCAACGGTGTCTGGGTGGCCAACGGCAACCTTGCCATCCGTCATCTGGGTGTGCCCACCGTCACCGTGCCCATGGGCGTGATGGCCGATATCGGCATGCCGGTGGGCCTGACCTTTGCCGGTCGCGCCTACGACGACTCGACGTTGCTGCGCCTGGCTTCAGCCTTCGAAGCGACCGGATCCAGGCGCATGATTCCGCCGCGTACCCCGCCGTTGGTGTAACGCAGAACTTTTTCGACCACAATGACCTGAATTGAAATGATTTTCTGTAGGAGCTGCCGAAGGCTGCGATAGCGGTGTAACAGGTAGAACCATTCGCAGCCTTCGGCAGCTCCTACAGGATCGTATTCCAATCCAGACAATCAGGTTGCTTAACCGCGCTTAAGCCAACGCATCCAGCTCAGCCAACAACGCCGGCGCAATCACCAACTCGCTGGCACTGAGGTTCTCCTGCAAATGCGCCACAGAAGACGTCCCCGGAATCAGCAGGATATTGGGTGCCCGCTGCAGCAGCCAGGCCAGCGCCACACGTAGCGGTGAAGCGCCCAGGCGCGCTGCGACACTGGACAGCACGTCCGATTGCAATGGCGTAAATCCACCCAACGGAAAGAACGGTACATAAGCGATGCCCTGCCGCCCAAGGTCGGCGATCAGCGCTTCGTCAACCCGATGGGACAGGTTGTAGTGGTTCTGCACGCAGACAATCTCAGCGATGCCCTGGGCTTCCTTGACCTGGGCGGCGGTGACGTTACTCACCCCCAGATGCCGGATCAGACCCTGGCGCTGCAATTCGGCCAGGTGGCTGAAAGGCGCTTCGATGGACTCTTCGCCCGGCGAATGCATATTGCCCCACGCCCGGAAATTCACCACTTCCAGCACATCCAGGCCGAGATTGCGAAGGTTGTCGTGTACGGCGGCGGTCAGCTCGGCCTGGCTTAGTGCCGGGCTCCACGAAGCGTCGGCGCCGCGTTTGGCGCCGATCTTGGTCACAATCAGCAAATCGTCGCTGTAAGGATGCAGGGCTTCACGGATCAACTGATTGGTGACATGGGGGCCGTAAAAGTCGGACGTGTCGATATGATTGACGCCATTGGCCACCGCCTCACGCAGTACGGCAAGGGCAGCCTTGGGGTCTTTCGGCGGCCCGAATACGCCGGGGCCAGCCAGCTGCATGGCACCGTAGCCCATGCGGTTGACGCTGCGCTCGCCCAGTTGAAAAGTACCTGCCTGACTGGCATTGCTCATCTCGTATCCCTCATCAAATATGTGTGGACCCACTATAGGTCTTGACCATTGCCTTGATAATCAAGTGCAATCGGCACAGGTCGTACGGGATAGCGAACAATGGCGACAGATATTCAGGATTTGCTGGCCTTCGTGGCCGTGGTCAATGCCGGTGGTTTTCGCGAAGGCTCACGGGTGAGCGGCAAATCGGCATCCAGTCTCAGTGACGCCGTGCGGCGCATGGAAGCGCGCCTGGGCGTACGGCTGCTTAACCGCACCACCCGCAGCGTTGCTCCGACGCAAGCCGGGGCGCGGCTGATGGAGCGTATCGTGCCGGCCTTGGGTGAAGTCGAGGCTGCACTGGATGTGGTCAACGACTTTCGGGATCGGCCCTCGGGCACCCTGAGGCTGAATGTGCCGGTCAGCGCCGCACGCCTGGTACTGCCATCGATCATCACACCGTTCCTTAACACCTACCCTGATATCCGCCTGGAAATTGTTACCGAGGAGAGCTTCGTCGATATGCTCGCCGCCGGTTGCGATGCCGGTATCCGTTACGACGAACGCCTTGAGCAGGACATGATTGCCGTCCCTATAGGCCCGAGAACGCAACGCTTTACCACCGCCGCCTCCCCCGCCTACCTCAACGCCCGGGGTCGCCCCGAGCATCCTCGCGATCTGCTCCAGCACGCCTGCCTGCGCGGCAAGTTTCCCAGCGGTTCCACCCCGTTGTGGGAATATGAGCGTGACGGCGAGACGGTCAAGGTCGACCCGGGCGGCCCCCTGACCGTGCGCATCGGTGGAGCCATGGACCTGGCGGTGCAGGCGGCAGTGGATGGCCTGGGGATTGTCTTTCTGTTCGAAGACTGGTTGCAGCCATACCTGGACAGCGGCGCCCTGGAAGCCGTGCTGCAACCCTGGCAACTGAGCTTCAGCGGGCCGTTTCTCTACTATCCGGGCCGCCGCTACCTGCCATCGCCGTTGCGGGCGTTTATTGATTTCATCAAGGCCAATGAGAACAATACTCCCTCTGAATGACTCTGTTTTGTGGAAGATTCTATGTTTGCTGTAAAGCCAGAGCAGCCCCTTCGCGGATGAATTCGCTCCCAAGCCATTCAGGTGGTGCTTCACCATCAGGCATGCCCAGGCTCGACAACCGGCCCATGCACCGCCATCAACCCGGCGATCCACTCAATAAACACCCGCAGCTTGAGGCTGATATGCCGATTGGGCGGGAACGCCACGTACAGCGGCATCGACTCCAGCTGCCAATCCTCGAACAACGCCACCAACTCACCCCGTGCCAGATGCTCCCGGGCCATGTAGTCCGGCAGCCAAAGCACGCCCATCCCGGCCAGCCCTGCCGCCAGATAGGCATTACCATCGTCCACCGCCAGTATGTGCCGCCCATGAATATTCAGGCTTTCGCCGTTGCGCTGCATGGCATAGGGCAGCGCCTTGCCGGTGCGGGCCCAGAGGTAGCCGACGATGCGGTGATGGGAGTCTTCCAGCTCGCGCGGATGCAGCGGCGTACCGGCCCGTTGCAGATAAGCGGGCGCTGCGTACACCCTCAGTTGCAGGTCACCGATACGCCGGGCCATCAGTGACTGATCGGTGATTTCACCGCCACGCACCACGCAATCGACGTTCTCGCCGATCAGATCGACCATGCGGTCGCTGACGCCCATATCCAGCTGGATATCCGGGTAGCGGGCATGAAACTCCGGCAACGCCGGCATCAGAATCATCCGCGCCAGGGGGCTGGGCACGTCTACCCGCAAACGGCCCCGGGGCAGTGCTGCGGCAGCGGACAGGCTGGTCTCGGCATCGTCCAGATCCGCCATCAAGCGCACCACACGCTCGTAGTAGACGGCACCATCGGCGGTGACATTGACCTTGCGTGTAGTGCGATTGAGCAGGCGCACCCGCAGGCGCGCTTCCAGTTGCTGGACCAGTTGCGTCACCGTGGTCTTGCTCATGTGCAGGGTGTCGGCGGCCTTGGTGAAACTGCCGGTTTCGACAACCCGGGCAAAGGCCTGCATTGCATCAAAACGATCCATTCCCGCCTCGATTGTTTGGGATTTACAAACAGTGATGGCTACAGTTGCTCGTTTATCCCGCCCAGGCAAGCCCCTACAGTCTCTCTATCGTTAATTGCGGGCCGCAACCGGCCTGCCAATGGAGGCAGCACATGACTCATCGCGACGTGGTTTTTCCACCGGGGCGCCAGGCCTTGTACGAGCGCAATCGCTATTCACCAGCCATCCGCAGCAATGGTTTTCTGTTTGTGTCCGGGCAAGTGGGCAGCCGCGAGGACGGCTCGCCGGAGCCGGACCTTGTGCAGCAGGTGCGCCGGGCATTTACCAATCTCAGCGCCATCCTCATCGAGGCTGACTGCACCTTCGACAACGTCATCGATGTCACGGTGTTTATTGTCGACCCACAGACCCGGTTCGAGCAGATCTGGAGCGTGGTGCAGGAATTCTGGGGCGAGGCACCACACCCCACCGTGACGGCGGTGGGCGTGACCTGGCTGTACGGCTTTGACTTCGAAATCAAGGTCATCGCCAAGCTGCCCGAGGCAGAGAAAGGCTGATCATCAGGGGCTGGCGAGAAACCGGCCCAGAGACTGCGCCAAAGCATCGAACACCAACGCGATACGTCGCACGCGGCGCACGTCCTGGTGCATGGCGATCCACACATCCACGGCAAAATCGACCTGGTCCGGCAACACCCGGACCAGACCGTGCTGCTGCGCCAACTGCCTGGAACATACGCCAATCCCCAGCCCTGCCCGCAGTGCGGCGAACTGGGCCAGGTGATCGTCGGTGCGGATCAGCGTCTGTGGTGACGCACAGGCGAAACCCTGCTGGCCAAGAAACTCTATCTCCTTGAGATTGCGGTCGGGTCCGATCAATGGATATCGGCGCAGGTCCTCGGCCCCGCTCGGCGCGCCAAATTGCTCAAGCAAATCCCCGCTGGCGTACAGGCCCACCTGCAAATCGCCAACGTGACGCGTCACCACGGCGGCTTCGGTGGGTCGACGAATGCGTATCGCCACATCAGCCTCCTGCAACGCCAGCGCCTCAAGACGATTTGAAACACTGAGTTCAAGGGCCAGTTGTGGGTGCTGGCTGCGGATCCCGCGCAACATCGACGGCAACACTTCGATCCCCATCAAGCGGCCGCAGGTGATGCGCACGGTGCCTGCCGACAATCCGGACTCGGCGGATGCCGCACGGGTAAAAGCCTCGGCGGCCAGGGCCATGGACTCGACATGGCCGATCAATTCCCGGGCCATATCAGTGGGCAGCAAGCCGGCTGGCGAACGAATGAACAGACTGACCCCGACACTCTGCTCCAGCGCCTCGATACGCCTGCGGGCCGTGGCCTGGGCAATACCGAGCAGGCGCGCCGCTCCGGAAAGGCTGCCAGTACGCAGTACGGCGAGGAAAGCCCGCTGGGTCTCCCATTGCAATTGAGGGGGGTTCATACATTTCCTATGAGCCGGTGGGTTGTTTCAGGCAATTTTAATCCAACCGAAACTGTCCCATGCTTTGCCGCACTTGCACAGCCATCCAGGAACCCTCGCCATGACATTGACCGGCAAATGCCGTTGCGCCGCCATCACCTACAGCCTGGCCAGCGACGTCCCCATCGCGGTATATGCCTGCCACTGCCGCGACTGCCAGACCTGGAGCGGCAGCAGTTTCGCCCTGCACAGCCTGCTGCCCGAGGGCGCCCTGTATCTCAGCGGCCCGCTGGTTGAATATGCCTACGAAGAGAATGGCCAGCATGCCCGTCACTTCCTGTGCGGCACCTGCCATACGCGGATCTACAACACCACCTCGGCAGCGCCGGGTCTGTGGGTGGTGCGTGCAGCAACTCTGGACAACAGCCCGCAGCTGACGCCCATTGCGCATATCTGGACCCGGCACAAACAACCCTGGCTGGACCTGCCCCAAGGCGTACCCATCTGGCCCGAAAGCCCGACGCCCGAGGCATTCATGCAGGCCTTGGCCGCCGCTCGTTGAAATGAGGTGTTTATGAACAACGTATTTACCACGCAAGGGGCCTGCCGCTGCGGTCAGGTGACCTTCGCCCTCAACGCCCGGCCGGTGGTTACCATGGCCTGTCATTGCGTCGGCTGCCAGAAAATGTCCGCCAGCGCCTTCTCCCTGAGTGCGCTCTTCCCGGCCGAGAGCTTCAGGGTGACCCAAGGTGATCCGGTGGTCGGCGGCCTGCAGGGTGAGACCCGTCACTATTTCTGCCGGCACTGCATGAGCTGGCTGTTTACCCGGCCCGCTGGTGTCGATGCCTTCGTCAATGTGCGCAGCACCCTGCTGGATAATCCCGAACAGTACTCACCGCTGATGGAGACCTGGACCGTAGAGAAGCTGTCTTGGGTGACGACCGGAGCGACCCGCAGCTATCAACGCTTGCCTGATCCGCAGGATTATCCGGCGTTGATGGAGGAGTTTGCGCGGCGCTGCTGAAGCCAGGTATCGCGACGCAACTCCCAGGTTTCCTTGTCGAAGCGTCCGCCGACAAAATCACCAGCAGACGTGCCGATCAAGCGCATACCTTCGCGCTCTGAAATTCGTCGTGAGGCGCTGTTGCCCACCGCCTTGGGCACCTGCATGACGTCACGATCCAGGGTCACAAACCAGTAATGATTGATCACCTCGCACGCTTCTCGCATGTAACCCTGTCCCTGCCACTGCGGGGCCAGCCAGAAGCCGCGATGGTTGCCGGGCTGGTCGTACAGACAGATGCTGCCGATGCGCTGCTCGGGCACGGACGCCAGACTGATCATCCAGTGCCACTCCTTGCCTTGTGCTATGGCTGGCAGGGCCTGATCCCGCAAATAACGCATCGCACCATCTTCCGGATAGGGCCAGGGCACACGACTGTCGAGATAGCGCACGATGTCCCATTGAGGAAAGAGCTTCTGGATTGCGGGCGCATCCGACGCCTCCAACGGAGTGAGCAACAGGCGCGCAGTGGTGAAGGCAGGGATGCCGGTTGCCGTTTCAGCATCGGACAGGCGCTGCCTGCTGAATAGCTGCTCCAGTTGCGCCCGCTCCCACACGCTCAGAAAGCTGACCGGATCGGTGCCAAAACGCGGCCAGGCATCTATCTGGGTTGCCACTCGCCCGTCCTCGGCCCGGCATTTGGTGCAGTGATCGAGGCCCTGACCATCAAGCCCCAGCAGCAACTGCCAGCCATCGATATCGACGCTCAATGCACCGTCGACAGTTGTGCTGACAGCTCGCAGCTGGCGTACGCCCAGGGCGAGGTCCTTGAGTAACTGATAGACCTCGCGGGCGGTCAGATCCGGTTGTGGTTGAGTCATGGGGAGCGGCTTTCCTGTGGGACCGGCTTCAGCCGGGAAGACAATATGCCAGGCGATGGAAATACATCGATCATACATGAGCCTTCCGGGCTAAAACCGGTCCCGCAACAGGCAGAGATCACCCCAACTTCACATTCATGGTAATCCGCGCCGTAAATATCTTAACCCCGCCCTCATCGAAGATATCCACCGGCACCAGCTTGTCGCCACCGCTGGCCCAGTCAATCGCACTACCGTCGGCCACGGCGCGGATGCTGCTCTTGGCCTTGGCCAGATATTCCACGGTCATGCCCTTGGGAATCCATTTGCCCCCGGCCGGGATCGACACGTCGGTCATCACTCCGCCCGCCAGCTCGGCCGCGTTACACAGGGCAATCGCATGGACCGATGCCAGATGGTTGGTGATTTCCTTGCGAAACGGCACGAGCACTACCGCATGCCCGGGGGTCAGCTCGCTGACCTCGGGGTTGATGGTGCTGAAATACGGCGCCACCTGGCAGGCCATCTTGCTGAATGCTGTGGGACCGACGCTATTGAACAGCTCAAGAAACTGACTCATGGGAATGTCCTTTTGTGTGGGTTGGCCGAATACAGAATATTATTCTGTAACGGAACAATATTCTTTATTTGAAAAAACTGTCAAGCTGCCCTGCCAAGGTTTTTCCTCAACCGGTAAGCTTTCCATTTTTTGGCCAACGCCCATGCCCTCGTCCGACCTGCTTGAACGTACCTACCCTGGAAGACGCAGCGAGCTCAAACGCAGCATCCTGCGCACCGCACTGTCCTGCTTCAATGCAGTCGGCATCGAAGCGACGACCATTGAGGCGATTCGCGCCGAATGCGAAACCAGCGTAGGTGCTATCTATCACCACTTCGGCAACAAGGAAGGCCTGGTCGCTGCCTTGTTCTTCGCGGCGCTGGACGATCAGGCCGCGCTGCGCGACAGCTACCTGGAGCAGGCCACCACCGCCGAAACCGGGGTGCTGGCCCTGGTGCATAGCTATGTCGATTGGGTTGACGGGCAACCAGAATGGGCACGGTTTGTCCTGCAGGGACGTTTCGCCGTCGCCAGCGGGCCGTTCAAGGAAGAACTGAGTGAACGCAACAAACAGCGCAACAAGACACTGTTCGACTGGATGCGGGCAGAGGGGCGCAGCGAACAGTTCAGCCATATTCCTGCCGAACTGCTGCTGTCGCTGATCATTGGCCAAGCGGAAAACTACTCGCGGGCGTGGCTCTCCCAGCGGGTCAGGAACAGCCCTGCGCACTATCGGGAGATGTTGGGTAATGCAGCGTGGCGTTCGGTCAGCATGGCATGAGGGCACTTATCAAACCCAACATGACCAGCCGAATAAATGACAGGTTTGTGGGAGCGAACTGATTCGCGAAAACAGTATTTCAATCGATACACATGCGTCGGATGTACCGGTCTGTTCGCGAATGAATTCACTCCCGCAATGAGTTCCCATCCCGCCAAGGGTTAACTGCGCGCCAACTCTGAGTTTCGCCAGTAACCTTTACGCCTTACATCAACGGAATTGTATAGCTCACAATCAGGCGATTCTGGTCCTGGTCGCGGGCGATATCACTTCGCGACATCCCGTTGCGCCAGCCAAAACCGACGTTCTTCAACGCACCGCTCTGGATCACATAGTCCAGCGAGATATCGCGCTCCCATTCGCCTGCGTCCTTGCCGCTGGCAGTCTTGATATTGTCGCCCTTGAGGTACATCACCGAGGCCTTCAAGCCTGGAACACCCAGGGCCGCGAAATCGTAGGCATACTGCGCGAATGCGGTCCGCTCACCCGCCTGGATGAAGGTCTGAATGGTACGGTCGGTGTAAAGATAGAGACTGGCACCCGCCTCGCCTTTGCCGACCAGCCCACCCTGATTGAGTTGCGCAAAGTTGCTGTCATCGGAAACGCTTTGATAACCAGCGGTAATGGCATGACCGCCCAGCGAATAAATGAACGCAGCGCTCCAGGTATCGTTGTCGATTTCACCACTACCGCCTTTGGTGTACCCGCCGAACTTGTAACCATCGGCGCGACCGGCGGCACTGCTGTTCTTGCCATCGGACGTGGTCTTGAAATAACGCAGATCGGTTTTCAACGAACCGTATTCAGCGAGCGGCAACACATGCAGCAAACCGGCGAAGTGCTGCTGATAATAGTCTTCGAGATTGGCGTAGTAATACTGAACGGTCAGGTCCTTGGTCAGTTTGTAATCGCCACCGGCAAAGGTAAATTTATTGCTTTCCCGAGTGCCGCCCGCAACGGCCAGACCTGCGCTATCGGTGGAAGCACGTCCGGTAGCATGTTCAAGCTGGCCGCCAGTGATGGTCAGGTTATCGATTTCATTACTGGTGACTTGCCCGCCCTCGAAAGTTTGAGGTAACAGACGACCATCATTGGAGATCAGAATCGGCAACTTCGGTTGTAAGGTCCCATAACGCAGCTCTGTCTTCGAAAAGCGCATCTTGGCAGTCGCCCCCACACGAGCCGATTGGTCCGCAGCCTTGTCACCGTCATTGGGGAACATCGAACTGCCGACATGACGACCCGCGCCGCTGTCGAGCTTCAAACCCAGCAGGCCAATAGCATCCAGGCCGAATCCTACGGTGCCGTCGGTAAACCCGGATTGATAATTGAGCATAAAGGCCTGCCCCCACTCTTCGGTCTTCGAAGGCGCGGCAGCCCCATCACGGTTATCATTATTGAAGTAGAAGTTGCGCAAATTCAAATTGGCTTTGCTGTCATTAAGGAAATCAGCAGAGGCCAATGGACTCATGGCAATACTCAGACTACCGGTCAAAAAACTTAATGCGTTAAACGTGGCTTTCATCAGGACGAACTCCAGCGCGGAACCTATGTTCCGGGCACATGAAAAAGGCAGCAGGAAGCACTCGGCCAATCAGACGATTGACCAAGGCATTAACGAATATTCAATAAAACCTTCAACGCTATGCAGAGAATGCTATGGGTTAAAACCTCCGAAGTACTTCGTCAAACGTCTCGAAAAGTCCCTGTGCCGTCAGTCGATCAAGCCATGAGCATCGTAAAACGGATAGGGTCCGGGATACTCGCCAAACACGGCGTTATGGGTCACCATCCCCTGCTGCACTTGCCAGCGATGCAGCAGATACCCGGCCGGTTCCAGATTGAAATGCGCCGGGGCGGTTTGTTGCAGATCCAGCACGATTTGATGAGAGGTACCGGGGCAGACGCAACTCAAGCTGCCGCCGAAACGGCGCTGCATCGGTCGGTGCAAATGCCCGCACAGCAAGCGTTCCACCTGGGGATGGCGGGCAATGACCTGTTCCAGCGCCGATGCATTGATGAACGACTCGCGGTCCATATGACCAATACCGCTGATAAACGGCGGGTGATGCAGAACCAATAACGTCGGCACATCGGGACGATGCGCCAGTTGCTTATCGAGCCACAGCAATTGGCTGTCCAGCAACTGACCGCCGTGGGCGCCGGGGATCGTCGTGTCCAGACCGATCAGGCGCACCGGATGCTCCTCGACCACCCAATCCAGCGGTGCGTTCGCCGATATCGGCAGGTAGACATGATCGGCAAATGCCGCCAGTAAATGTTCGCGATTGTCGTGGTTGCCGGGCACGAGGTAATAAGGCATGTGCAGACGCGCCAGCTCGGGATGCAGCACGGCATATTCATCAGGACGACCGAAGTCCACCAGGTCGCCGCTGATTACCACGACGTCAGGGCGCGGATGGCTGGCATTCAAATGATCGACAGCACGTCGCAACGCGCCAAGGGTGTCGACGACGCCGTAAGTCAGTCTTTCACCGGCTTTAAGGTGCAGATCGCTGATCTGCGCAATGAGAAACGGAAGGTCCAAAATAAAGTCTCTGAAAACAAAAGCATCACGAATGTAGGGTGAACAGCACTTGCGGCGCGATGGCCAGGGCAATCAGCGCGCCAGGCGCGTGAATGATGCCATCGGCGCTGTCTACCAACAGCGGCTGTTCGGCGCCGACATCCACCAACAGGCGACTTTGGGCGCCCTGAAAAAATTGCCCTACCAGACGCCCGCGCAGATGTCCCTGGTTGTCCATCACCCGCAGATGCTCAGGGCGGCAATACACTGTGGCGGGCAGATCGGCGCCACTCCAGGGTAATTCGCCGCCACTGACTTTCAAACCATGGGGCGTGCGCTCGATCACCGGAAAAGCATTGAGATTGCCTACGAAACCGGCGACGAAAGCGTTGGCCGGCTGCTGATAGATTTCCCGCGGGCTGGCCAGTTGCGCGACCCGGCCGTGCTCCAGGACCAGGATACGATCCCCCAGTGCCATGGCTTCGCCCTGATCGTGGGTGACGAACACGGCGGTGATTCCCAAACCACGCAGCAATTGATCCAGCTCGCTGCGCAAGCGTTCACGCAGCTGAGCATCCAGCGCCGCCAAGGGTTCGTCGAGCAACAACACCCTGGGTCGAGGGGCCAGCGCACGAGCCAGTGCGACCCGCTGGCGCTGACCGCCGGACAACTCGTGAATACTGCGCTTGCCGTGCTCCTGCAGGCCGACCAGCTCCAACAACTCTGAGCAACGCTTGTTGCGTTCGGCGGGTGAAAGACCACGAATCTTCAGGCCGTAAACGATGTTGCCGGCCACATCCAGATTCGGAAACAACGCGTAGTTCTGAAAGACCATGCCCACGTCGCGACGCTCAATGGGTAGGCGTGTGACGTCACTGTCACCAAAGAATATCCGCCCGGCATCCGGGCGCTCCAGGCCGGCGATCAGGCGCAAGGTGGTGGTTTTACCGCAACCGGACGGGCCGAGAATCGCCAGGGTTTCCCCGGCCTCGATGGTCAGGTTCAGATCATGTACAGCGACGGTGCCGTCAGAGAACGCCTTGCGGCAACCCTCAAGGCGGATGGTGGTTCCGGTCATCGACTCTCTCCACGGGAAAGACGGGCGCTGATGGCCTGCAACGCAATGAGCAGTGGCACGATCATCAACAGGAATATGAGGGTGTAGGCGCTGGCGACCTCCAGCCTGGCCGAGGCATAACTGTCGGCCAGGCCCACCGGCAATGTCTTGGTCATCGGGGTGTGGAGCATCCAGGTCAGGTTGAACTCACCCAACGACAGCGTGACGACCATCAACACCCCGGCGAGAATCCCTGCCCGGCAGTTGGGCACTACCACACTGAAGAAACGCCGGATCGGCCCGGCGCCAAGGCTGGCCGCCGCCTCCTCCAGTGTCGGCAGGTGCTGACGTTGCATCACTGCCATCACCGGGCGCACCAGAAATGGCAGCGTGAACAGCACATGACCGACGAGGATGAATAACCAGCTGCTGCGAAACCCACCGAACTGACCATACGTGAGCAGCAACGCCAAAGCGCTGGCCAGGCCTGGCATCGCCACGGGCAACACCATCAGTTCTTCAAACGCGCGGCTGAAGCGATTGTTCATCCGCACCAACGCGTAAGCCGCCGGTACGCCAATCACGCAGACACATAACGCACAAGCTGCGGCCAGTTGCAGGGACAGCCAGACGGTTGGCGAATAAGCCTGCCAAACCTGTATCAGCCAGTCGAATGTGAGCCCGCTGGACAGGCCTGCGAAGTAATTGCGCGTCAGCCCGGCCAGCAACGACATCACCACGGGCACCAACATGAAGGCGCAAATCAGCAAGGTAAAAACCAGTTGCCCGACAAACAGCGTTGAGCGCTTCACAAGACAGTCCCCGATTGTTTGACCAGCCGCCGCGCCAATAACAGCATGGCCCAGGTCACCGCCCCCAACACCACCGAAAGCGCAGCGGCCACGGCGAAGTTGGCGTAGTTGGTGAACACGTTGTAGATGGCCACCGGGGTCACATTCAAACGGGTGCCCAAGGTGAAGGCCGTACCGAATGCGCCCATGGATGTGGCGAAACAGATCGCCCCGCATGAGACCAATGCCGGCGCCAGGCCAGGCACGATGACATCGCAGACCACTCGCCAATGACCCGCCCCCAGCGAGTGGGCGGCCTCTTCCAGGCTAACGTCCAGGCTTTCGCAAGCGGCCATCACGGTGAGGATCACCCGCGGAATCGAGAAGTACAGATAGCCAATGAACAATCCCGTCAGCGAGTAGGCAAAAACCCAGCGCTCCCCCGTCAGAGCAAGGCCAAGCGGGACGAACAAGCCCTGGCGACCGGCCAGCAGAATCACCAGAAAGCCGACCACCACACCGGGAAACGCCAGCGGGAAGGTTAACAAGGCGACCAGTGCCGAGCGCCCGAAGAAGCGTTGACGAGCCAGAAACACGCCACTGATGCCGCCCACCAGCAGTGCTGCAAGGGTCACCACCAGAGCGAGAACGCAGGTCTGCGCCAGACTGCCCAGGTATTGGGCGCTGCCAAGCACCTGCCAATAACCGCTGTCGCTGCCGTCACGGCCTTGCCCACCCAGCACGATCAGGTGCGCCAGCGGCAATAACCAGAATGCGAACAGCACCGCTGCTGCCGGCGCCAGCGCCCAGGCAGCAGTCGGGCGCAAGCGCGGTACGATCGCCCGCCACGACCGGGATTGCCGAGCGTTTACTACCGAGGCCGTCACTTACTTGACCTCACTCAGATAACGCGCGGAGAAGGCTTCCTGCACCGCTGCCATATGTTCGTAATTGACCACCCCGGCCCTGGCATAGTCACTGTCCGGCAGGAACTGCGCGGCGACGTCAGCGGGCATCTTCATCGCCCGCACGGGGCGCAGGTACGCCTTGGCCCACAACGCCTGGCCTTGATCGGACAAAACGAAATCCAGCACCTTCTCGGCGTTGGCGCGATGCGGGGCGTTGCCGACCATGCTCATCACGTAAGGCACGCTGATACTGCCCTCCCGGGGAATCACGAACGCGACGTTAGCCTGGTCCTTGTAACGCGCCCTATAGGCGTTGAAGTCGTAATCGACCAGAATCGGCAACTCTCCGGACAGTACCCGTGCATAAGCCGTCTGCTTGGGCACGATGGGCGAGTTTTTCGCCAGTTTCTGGAAGTAATTGATGGCGGGCGAGAAGTTGTCCAGAGTGCCGCCCATTGCCTGATTGATGGCCACCGCAGAGACGTACCCCACGAAAGCGCTGGACGGATCAAGATAACCCACCATGCCTTTATATTCGGGCTTGAGCAGGTCGGCCCAGCTTTGCGGAATCGGCAAACCACCCAGCGCGTCGACGTTAACCATGATGCCAAGGGTGCCGGAGTGAATCGCAAACCAGTGACCTTCAGGGTCCTTCAAACCAGCTGGAATCTGGTCCCAGCCTTTGGGTTTATAAGTGCCGACCACCCCGGCTTTTTGCGCCTGCAAACCAAACGTCACGCCGTAATACACCACATCAGCCACTGGCGCGGCCTGCTCGGCTACCAACTGCGCCAATGACTGGCCGGAATTCTTGTTGTCCAGCGGGACCTGCACACCAGTGGTGTCGGCAATCGCCTTGAGCTGCGCGCCCCAGTCCGCCCACTCCGGCGGGCAGTTGTAGCAAATCGCCGTTTCGGCGGCCTGTGCCAGGCTGGCCAGGCCGCATAGCAGAAACGCCGCCAGGGTTTTACTGAAGCGGATCATCAAGCATCTCCTCGTAGGGTTGGGTACTTTCGCCCGGCCGGATATGGCAAGGCAGAGAATGGGAAGCCGGTGCGGCGCCAGCGATCTGCGCCAGCAGTTGATCGATCAAGGTGCAAGCCAGCGCCGCGATAGGCTGAACGACACTGCACAGCGTCGGGTGCATCTGGGTACCGAGGGTGATGCCGTCAAAGCCAATGATCGAGATTTGCCGGGGCACGTCCCAGCCATTGCGCCGCAGTTCCGCGATCAGACTGATCGCCAGCAAGTCGTTGGAGCAGACCAGCGCACTGGGCGCCTGTGGGCCGTGCAATAACGGCTCGATTGCGGCGAAGTCCGCCTGGGTGTGGGCGGGCATTTCGATCACCGGCAGGCTGTCGAGGCCGGCCTCACGCATAGCATCGCAATAACCGGCGTAACGCAGTCGGGAGCGGTCTGACTGCAAGGCCGGGCCGGCAACCATGCCGATCCGCACATGGCCCGCGTCCAGCAGATAACGGGTGGCGAGGGCCATACCTGCGCGATTATCCACCGACACGGCGCTATAGCTCGGGTTGTCAGGCTGGTGATAAGCCAGCACAAAAGGGGTGTCTTCATTGGCCAGGCTTTGCAGCACATGACTGCTCTGGGCATCAGTCACGGTAAGGACCAGGCCATCAACCCTCTGGCGCAGCAACTCTTCGACCACCGCACTTTCGCGCTGGCTGCTGTAATCGGTGGTTGCCAACAACAGGTTGTAACCGTGCAAGCGTGCAGCCTGCTCCATCGCCTGGAATTGCTCGGCGAACACCGGGTTGAGCAGATTGGGCACCACCACACCGATCAGGTTGGTGGTTTGCAAGCGCAGCTGGCGGCCGAGGCGATTAGGCCGAAAACCGAGCTGACGCGCAGCGGCGAATACTTGCTCCCGGGTGGCCGGACGCACCACTTCGGGGGAAGCAAAGGTTCGTGCGGCGGTCGCCCGCGAAACACCTGCCAGCCGCGCAACCTCTTTCAAATCAGTCATGTTCACTCGCTTGAGATCGATCTCATTGGCGAGCACATTACTCAGCAGGCATGGCATTTACGCGATGAACAGATGACGTTTTGATGTCAGAAACGACGCTCATGCACTGAGCAGTATGATGGTGCCCGAATTTCGCCAACCACTGCCGCGGGACACGCCACTTGGCCTGCACGCCCCCGAACAGGTGGCCGAAGAACTGACCCTGTTGATGGAAGGCGCCCAGGTGGTGGCGCAGAACAAGGGTATCGAACAGGTCGGCGAACGCTTGACGCGCATGGTCCGGCAACGCCTTGATCCCGCCACCTGAGCGCTATTTGCGTCGAGGCCTCGGGCGTATGCCCGTAGACCACTGGCGCACACTGGCCCAGCCCTGATGCAAGGCCTGGCGCAGGGCTACGGCATCCTCGGCCAATACCCGCAGGCCTACCCCGGCGTCATTGGGCAAGGCGCTGACACCGAGGTAGCAGCCGTTCAGCCCGGATGTGTCGGTACGCAGCAGTGTCACGATCGCCTCGACTGGCATTCCCTGGCCGATCAGCATCAGGTTGCCCCAGGCCCGATAAGGTCCCGAGACACCGAGCTGCCCCGCCTGCCACTGCCCGCCTTCGGCACACAGGCGATCGGCGACCAGCACCTCGCCGTCCGACGTCTGCACCCGGACATCACTGCGGTACTCGCTGAATACCCCTTCGCGCCCGCCGGGAGCATGACTGCAAAAGGCATCGCATAGCAGCAGGCGACCGCCTTCCTGCAAGGTCACATTGACCCGGTTATGCAGCCGCGCCCGGGGAAACAGAATGGTCGCCATGGGCAGGTATTCGAGCCAGGCGCCACTCCCTACGGCAAGACTGACCCGCTGCTGCGCCGGGGCCTCGTCCATGCTGTGGGCCACCGTGGCCGCACCATTGGCGACGTGGGCCATGCAACCTGGCCCGGCACTGATGCTCAGGTGCAGGCATTCCCCGGCAAATATTCCGCCTGAACAGGATTGCAGATACGCCGCCGCCATCTCTGGCGGGTCGTCCGGCAAACGCAGCTGGCGCCCCAGGTGAAAGGGATAACCGACCTGCTGCCGGGCGATATAACTGCACCCGTCCGGCGCCCGCTGGAACGCCAGCAGGGCCTGGGGCCTGTCATTGAGGATCGCTGAGTGAATCGGGGCGATGGCGTTCATGAGCGGTCGAACAACACGGCCTGGCTGATGGCATCGACCACTGCGTCGACGCCCTCCCCCGTGGCGCAATTGGTGAACAGCACCGGGCGACAGCCACGGGCCAGGGCCGACTCCTCGCGCATGCGCGCCAGGTCGACGCCGACATGGGGCGCCAGGTCGTACTTGTTGATCACCAGCAGGTCGCAACCGAGCACACCAGGCCCCCGTTTGCGCGGGATATCATCGCCCCCCGCCACGTCGATCACGAAAATCCAGTAGTCCACCAGGTCCAGGGAAAAGGTCGAGGCCAGGTTATCGCCGCCGGATTCGATCAGCACCAGGTCAAGGCGCTCGAAGCGGCTTTCCAGTTCGTCGGCCATTTGCAGGTTCAGGGTCGGGTCTTCGCGAATCGCCGTATGAGGGCAGGCGCCGGTTTCCACGGCTCGCACCCGCTGTGGATCGATCAGGCCGCTGCGCTGGATGCGCTCGGCGTCCTCGCGGGTGGCCAGGTCATTGGTGATCACCGCCAGTTCGGTGCCCCGGGCGATAAAGCGTGGGATCAGTTGTTCCAGCAGGCGGGTCTTGCCCGAGCCCACCGGGCCGCCGATGCCGACCCGGGCGGCGCCCGGATGTACATCGGATGCAGGGGTTGCCAATGCGATTGCAGTCATGTCCGGTTCTCCGAAATGGGGGATCAGCGCAGCATGTAGCGCTGGGCCAGGGGCACTTCGCTGACCGGCTCGCAGGTCAGCAGCTCGCCGTCGGCGTAGACATCGAAGGTCTGGGCATCGACGCGGATATGCGGGCAGGCATCGTTATGCAGCATGTCCGACTTGCGCAGGCTGCGGGTGCCGAAGGCCGGCAGCAGCGGTTTGTGCAGACCCAGGGTGGTGCCGGTATCAGCTTCCACGGCCAGGCGATTGACGAAGTTCACCGACAACGCTTGAGGCGCGCGGCCGAACGAGCCCCACTGCGGGCGCATTACCAGTGGTTCGCAGGTGTACAGCGAGGCGGCGGAATCGCCCATGGCGCCATGCACGATAAAACCACCCTTGATCACCAGCTCCGGCTTGATGCCGAAGAAGGCCGGGCGCCACAGCACCAGGTCGGCCAGTTTGCCGGGCTCGATGGAGCCGATATAGCTGTCGATGCCGAACACCCGGGCGGCATTGATGGTGTATTTGGCGATATAGCGCTTGATCCGTTCGTTGTCGCCCAGTGCCGTGGTTTCTTCCGGCAGACGACCGCGCTGGTCCTTCATCTTCGACGCCAATTGCCAGGTGCGGGCAATCACCTCGTTGATGCGGCCCATGCCCTGGCTGTCCGAGCCGAGAATGGAGATCGCCCCGGTGTCGTGGAGAATATCTTCGGCGGCGATGGTCTGGGGCCTGACCCGTGATTCGGCGAACGCCACATCCTCCGGCACGGCCGGGTTGAGGTGGTGGCAGGTCATGATCATGTCCAGGTGTTCGTCGAAGGTGTTGACCGTGTAGGGGTTGGTCGGGTTGGTCGACGACGGGATGCAGTTGGCCTTGCCTGCCACGCTGATAATGTCCGGGGCATGGCCGCCGCCTGCACCTTCGGTGTGGTACATATGAATGGTGCGGTCGCCGATGGCGGCCAGGGTGTCTTCGAGAAAACCCGACTCATTGAGGGTGTCGGTGTGCAACTGGACCTGGAAGTCGTACTCGTCCGCTACCTTTAGGCAGGCATCGATCACCGCAGGCATGGCGCCCCAGTCCTCATGGATCTTGAGGCCCAGGCAGCCGCCGCGTAGTTGGCCGATCATTGAATCCGGCTTGCTGGTATTGCCCCGGCCGAGAAAGCCGAAGTTGATCGGCCAAGCCTCGGATGCCTGAAGCATCTTGCCGACGTTCCACTCGCCGCCGCAGTCGATGCCCACGGTGATCGGCCCGAGGGAGCCGCCAATCAAGGTGGTCAGGCCCGCCGCCAGGGCGTGCTCGCACAGCTGCGCGGAGTCGAAATGCACATGCACATCGATGCCGCCGGGGGTGACGATCATGCCCTCGGCATCGCGTACCGTAGTGGCAACGCCACAGATCAGTTGCGGGTGCACACCATCCATGACTTCGGGATTGCCAGCCTTGCCGACGGCGACGATCTTGCCGTCCTTGATCCCGATATCGCCCTTGATAATGCCGATTACCGGATCGATGATCAGCGCGTTGCAGATCAGCATGTCCAGGGCGCCGTCGGCGCTGTCATGACCCGGCATCAGGCCCATGCCGTCACGCAGGGTCTTGCCGCCGCCATGCAAGCATTCGTCGCCGGGCACGGCATGGTCGAACTCGACTTCGGCCAGCAGCGACGTATCGCCGAGCCTGACCGCATCGCCCACCGTGGGGCCGAACATGGCCGCATAGTCTTGTCGCGTCATCGTCGCCATGTTCAGGCTCCCTTGAAGTGTTGGGCACGCGCACGTTCCAGCGCCCTGTTCTTGCAGGCCGGATCATGCAGGTTGCCATTGGTCAAACCGCTGAAGCCATGGATGTCACCGCTGCCGCCGAACTGCACCAGGACGACTTCGCGCATCTCCCCCGGTTCAAAGCGCACGGCCGTCCCGGCGGGGATATCCAGGTGCATGCCAAAGGCGATTTCCCGGGGGAATTCCAGGGCCTTGTTGACCTCGAAAAAGTGGTAGTGACTGCCTACCTGAATCGGCCGGTCGCCAGTATTTACCGCGCGCACAGTAGCCACCGGGCGTCCGGCATTAAGGGCGATATCCCCTGCCGGGCTGATGATTTCCCCCGGCGTCGGCATTGGCATCAAGGGCTGGCTGCCGGGGCGGATCGGCTGATGTACGGTGATCAGCTTGGTGCCATCGGGGAAGGTGCCCTCGACCTGCAGGATCGGCAGCAGATCGGCGACCCCGGGCATCACATCGTCGGTGTTAAGCAAGGTCGAGCCGTAGCCGATCAGTTCGGCGACACTGCGGCCTTCCCGGGCGCCTTCGAGCAATTCATCGGCGATCAAGGCACAGGCTTCCGGGTGGTTCAGCCGCAGCCCCTTGGCCCGGCGCTTGCGCGACAGCTCGGCGGCGGTAAAGAGCGTCAGGCGCTCCAGTTCAGTGGGGGTCAACAGCATGGGCGATGTCCTCTGATACGGGGAGCCGGTTCAGTTGGCGAACAGGCGCAAATCCTGGCTTTCGTGACGCATGACGGCGATCTCGGCCATGGGGATGAAACTGGCGGCCTGCTCCGGTTCGGGCGCCTCGGCGGCGAGCACTTCGCTCAACACCGATTGCAGCCCGGCCAGCACGCGCTGGGCATCGACATGGCCGAGCACGCCAAGGCGCAGGGCGGCACTGACCAGGCCGGTGCACAGGCCATGCAGAGAGGCCGCTTCGGCGTGTTGCAGGGGCAACCCCAGATGGCGCCAGACCAGCCCCTGAATCACCGGCACATGGGCGGCTGCCTGCCCGGCGTTGACCCGGGCCAGATAGTCCCCGGCAGCGGCAGTGCCCAGAGCGGCGTGCACACCAAGCAAGGCTTGACCGATCCGCCGCGAGCCCTGGCGCGCCTCTGTAGCCAGGGTCAGGGCCTCGACTTCACGATCCAGTTGGTTGACGTGGTCGAGATCGTCAGCGGCCACCCAGCAAGCGCGCAGGAAGGCCCTGTCGAAACTGGCCCAGCGATAACGCACCTGGCCTTCTATAAAGGCCCGGACCTCGTCGCCACGCCCCTCCCTGACGCGTTCGCGACGCCGTCCACTGGCTGCCTGGGTGCCCAGTGCCGACTCATTGACCAGGGTCTCCAGCCCCCAGGACCAGGCCACCGCGCCACTGGGGAAAAAGCTGTCGGCCTGCTGCAGGGCCAGTAGTGTCGCGGCCAGGCTCATGATTCGCTCCGCCGTACCCGACCGTCCGACAGCATCGGCGTCAACCGTTCCAGATAATCCTGCTCCGGGCCGTGCAACTGGACCTGCAATTCATCTCCGGCAAAGCGCACTTTCCAGTGCATATTGCCAGCGAAGTAACCCAGCTCCAGGGCGGCGGCACTGTCTCGGGGCAGCAGTGGCAGCCAGGCCTGCTCCTGCATCTGCACGACCACCGCACGATGGGCATCGAGCATCAGCACCGCGCCATTGCGCAACTGCTCGTGGCGCTCCAGGCGTATGGCATAGTCGGTGCCGTGATCACCCCGCACCCGCAGGCGGTGGCGCTGCATATCGGCGCTGTCGAGGGTGACGGTTTCGACGCTGCCTTCATGTTCGAGGCTGTGCAGCTGTTCGTGGATAGCCGGGTCGCTGGCCAGGCCGAGGATACGTTCGAGAATCAACATGGCGCACGCTCCTCAGATGGTCAGGTAACGCAGGATGCGTTCGCGATCGACGGTTTCCCGCACCTCGCTATGGACGAATTCGCCCTTCTCGATGATCAGGTAGCGGTCGGCCACGGCCATGGCAAACGACAGCACCTGCTCGGAAACGATCAGGGAAAACCCCCGTTCTTTCTTCAGCCTGTTCAGGGCCTGGGCAATGTCCTTGATGATCGATGGCTGGATACCTTCGGTGGGCTCATCGAGGATCAGCACCTTGGGGTTGGAGACCAGTGCCCGGGCGATGGCCAGCTGTTGCTGCTGGCCGCCGGAGAGGTTGCCGCCCTTGCGCCGACGCATCTCGAACAGCACCGGAAAGTACTCGAAGATGTAGTCGGGAATATTTGGCTCGGGGGTATTTTCCATGCCGGTGCGGATATTTTCTTCTACCGTCAGCAACGGAAAGATCATCCGCCCCTGGGGCACGAAGCCGATCCCGGCGGCGACCCGCTGATAGCTCTTGCGACCCAGCAGTTCCTCCCCCGCCAGCTGGATGCTGCCGCTGCGCGCCGGGAGCATGCCGACCAGGCTCTTGAGCAAGGTGGTCTTGCCCATACCGTTGCGGCCCATGATTGCCAGGGACTCGGCAGGCGCCAGGTGCAGCGAAAGGTTGCGCAGCACATGGCTCTGCCCGTAGTACACGTTGAGTTCGTTGACGTTCAGCATGTTCAGTGCCCCAGGTAGACGTCGATGACTTGCGGATCGTTCTGCACCTGATCCATGGAGCCGTAGGCCAGGGTCTTGCCCTGATGCAGCACAGTGACCTTGTCGGCCACGGCCTTCACGAATTCCATGTCGTGCTCGATGATCACCATGGCCCGGCCCTGGGCGATGCGCTTGAGCAGGCCGGCGGTCTTCTCGCGCTCCCCGGCGCTCATGCCCGCCACCGGTTCGTCGAGCAACAGCAGCTCGGGGCGCTGCATCAACAGCATGCCGATCTCCAGCCATTGCTTCTGGCCGTGAGACAACAACCCGGCCTTGAGCCCCAGTTGCTCCTTGAGGAAGATCAGTTCGGCGGTACGCTCCACCTCTTGCTCCAGGGCCTTGTCCCGTCGGGAGAACAGGCAGGTAAACAGGCCGCGCTTGTCCGGCGAGGAAATGTCCAGGTTCTCCCGCACCGTCAGGTCTTCGTAGACCGAGGGGTTCTGGAACTTGCGCCCCACCCCGGCGCGGGTGATCTGGTACTCGATCATCTGCGCCAGCTCCATGTCCTTGAAGCGGATGCTGCCGGCGCTGGGCCGGGTCTTGCCGCAGATCATATCGAGCAGCGTGGTCTTGCCCGCCCCGTTGGGGCCGATTACCACATGCACCTGATTTTCCTCGACATAGAAGTTCAGGCTGTCCACCGCCTTGAAGCCGTCGAACGATACCGTCAGGTCTTCGACCGCCAGTAGAATCGCACTCATGACCGCTCTCCCCGCTTGCTCAGGCGTTCCAGCAGGCCCGCCAGGCCGGTCGGCAGAAACAGCACCACGCCCATGAACAGACCGCCCATGAAGTACTGCCAGAAATTGACGAAGTTTTCCGAGAGGTAGCTCTTGGCGACGCCGATCAACAGCGTGCCGTAGATGGCGCCGACCAGGGACAGGCGGCCGCCCAGCGCGGCATAAATCACGATCTCTGTCGACGGAATGATCCCCACCAGGGACGGCGAAGCCAGACCTACCTGCAAGGTGAACATCACTCCACCCAGAGCCGAGATCAGCGCCGCCACGGCAAAGATGAAAGCCTTGAACAGCGCAGTGTTGTAGCCGGAAAAACGCACCCGGTCCTCGCGGTCACGGATGGCGACAATCACCTTGCCCACGCGGCCATGGATCACGAACTTGCACAACAGCACACAGAGCAGTAACAGCACCGTGGTGATCAGATACAGCACCATGGCGGCGGTCTGGCTTTGCAGGTCGAGGCCGAACACCGTCTTGAAGTCGGTCAGCCCGTTGACCCCGCCGGTATAACCCTGCTGGCCGATGATGGTGATGGACATGATCGCTGCCAGGGACAGGGTGATGATCGAGAAATACACCCCGCCCACGCGCTTCTTGAAGTAGGCATAGCTGAAACCGAACGCCAGCAGCGCAGGCAGCAGCAGAATCGCCAGCACGGTGAAAGTCGGTGACTGGAACGGTTTCCACCACCAGGGCAACGACTCGATGCTGTTCCAGATCATGAAATCCGGCAGGTTCGAGCCATAGAACGCCGCCAGGGCGCTGGCTGCTTCGTCACTGGCCGTGGCTTCGAGCTTGAGGTACATGGCCATCATGTAACTGCCCAGGCCGAAGAAGATCCCCTGCCCCAGGCTGAGGATGCCGCCATAGCCCCAGATCAGCACCATACCCAGGGCACAGAACGCCAGGCTCAGGTATTTGCCCGCCAGGCCCAGACGAAATGCGCCTAGACACAGCGGCAGGACCACCAGCAACAGCACGGACAACCAGATCAGGCTATGCCGTTCAACAAAGTACAGAATGCCCTGCCAGCGCCGCCGGTTGGGGTCGAACAGGGAGTCGGAGAGACTCAGGGTCTTGTCAGTCATATCAGCGTCTCACTTTCGCGGCGAACAGGCCGTTGGGACGGAAGAACAGCAACACGATGACCACCAGCAGGGTGATGGCCTTGGCCATGGAACCGGTGGTCAGGTACTCCAGGGACACCTGGGTCTGGCCGATGCCGAAGGCGGACAGGAAGGTGCCCAGCAGGCTCTCGACGCCACCGAAGACGACCACGATGAAGGTGTCCACCAGGTACTGCTGGCCGGTGACCGGCCCGGTCGAGGCGAGCATGGTGAATGAGCTGCCGGCGACCCCGGCCAGACCGCAGCCCAGGGCAAAAGTCACGGCATCGACCCGCGCCGTATCGATGCCTGCGGCCCCGGCCATGGCGCGGTTCTGGGTCACGGCACGGATGCGCAGGCCCCAACGGCTGCGGTAGAGAAACAGGAACACCGCCCCGGCAATCAGGAAGGTCAGGGCGATGATGAAAATGCGGTTCAGCGGCAGGGACAGACCCTCGGAAATCTTCCAGGCGCCTTGCAGCCACTGCACCGTGGGCACGCTGACTTCCTTGGGGCCGAACACCTGGCGGTAGACCTGCTGCAGCACCAGCGACAGGCCCCAGGTGGCCAACAGTGTGTCCAGTGGCCGGTTGTACATGAAGCGGATGAAGCAGCGCTCCAGCAGATAACCGAAGGCAAAGGTCACGGCGAACGCGACAAAGATGCCGACGATGAAATAGGCGCCCATCAATCCCGGCAACCAGCGTTCGAATACCAGTGCGGTGAGGTAGGTCATGTAGGCGCCCAGGGCCATCAGCTCGCCGTGGGCCATATTGATCACGCCCATCAGGCCGAAGACGATGGTCAGGCCGATGGCCATGAGCACCAGCACGGAGAACAGCGAGAAACCGCTGAACACCTGCATTATCAGAATATCGAAAGTCATAGCGCTACCTGTGATGGCTTGGCTGTCGTCGCTTGGCAAACCGGGCCCGCTGCCGGGCCCGGCAGACCATTACAGTTTCGGGAACGGGTTGGGCTCGATGGGCGCGGACTCGTAGATCACGTCGACCTGGCCCTGGGCGTTGATGCTGCCGATGCGCGCCTGCTTCCACAGGTGATGGTTGTCCTTGTGGATTTTCACAGGACCTTCAGGGGCGTCCCAGGTCAGTTCCGAAGATGCGGCGATGACCTTCGGCACGTCGAAGCTGCCGGCTTTTTCAGCCGCCGCCTTCCACAGGTAGACGCCGGTGTAGGCCGCTTCCATCGGATCGCCGATTACCCGGTTCTGCCCATAGCGCGCCTTGAACGCGGCGACAAACTTGTCGTTCTGCGGGTTCTTCAGGCTCTGGAAATAGCTCATGCAGGTGAGAAATCCGGTGAGGTTTTCCGCGCCGATGCCGGTGACTTCCTCCTCAGTGACGGCCAGGGCCATCAGGGTCTGGTTGGAGCTGTCGATACCGGCCGCCTTGAGCTGCTTGTAGAAGGCCACGTTGGAGCCACCGACGATGGTGGACAGGATAATGTCGGGCTTGGCCGCCTTGATCTTGTTGATCACCGAGGAGAACTCGATGTGACCCAGGGGCAGGTAATCTTCTCCGACTATCGAGCCGCCCTTCTTGCTGATCGAAGCCCGGGCCAGCTTGTTGGTGGTACGCGGCCAGATATAGTCGGAGCCCACCAGATAGACGCTCTTGCCCTTGTTCTGCATCAGCCAGTCGACTGCGGCCAAGGTCTGCTGCGAAGCTTCCTGGCCGGTGTACATGATGTTCGGCGACTTCTCCAGGCCCTCATAGAAGGTCGGGTAATACAGCAATCCCTTGTCCCGTTCGAACACCGGCAACACTGCCTTGCGCGAGGCCGAGGTATAAGCACCGAACACCGTGGCGACGTGGTCCTGCTCCAGCAGCTTGCGGGCTTTTTCGGCGAAGGTCGGCCAGTCACTGGCACCGTCCTCGACAATCGGCTCGATGGTCTTGCCCAACACCCCACCCGAGGCATTGATCTCATCGATGGCCAGCTTCTCAGCATCCACCACCGAGGCCTCGCTCATGGCCATGGTCCCGGTCAACGAATGAATAATGCCGACCTTGACCGTGTCCGCACTGGCATAGCTGGCCATGGCCAACGGCATCAGGGTCATTGCACTGAACAACAGGGCGCGCTTCAACAAACTGCGTGGATCATCGCTCATTACTTTTCTCCAGAAATAAAAAAAGCCCGACCGCCCGTGATTTATAAAAAACGGGGTGTCAGGCTTCTTGTGCCGAATCTGGCGGGACAACTTTGTCCGATCCAGTCATTCGCCGGGGCATTCCCTACTTGCCAAGTGGGCGTAGGGCAATGGTGCGGCGTTCGAGTGTTGCGCGAAGGTACTTAGCAAGGGCAGTGCCAAGTGCGAGCGAGTCATGTTGGCGCAGTGATTAAAGCAAGTTGTCCGAGGGGACAGATATGCACTCGAGGGTTTGTCCTGAATGGCGGTATATCGAGGTGTTGCTGGAGTTTTTGGTCTACCTGGCAACTAATCCGGAGACGTCATCGGGCGTGTTCTCTGCTTTAGTTGCCATATTCTTTTTGGCCTGACTATCAGGTCTGATTCGCCGCCCAGGTCGGAATGAGTACTTGCACCATTGCGAGGCTCAATGCACCGAAGCCGGGCAGGTATTTCTGTTGAAGCGCAGCGTGCCCGCGAAAGCCTCGACGCGGTATGCTTTAAACACCGCGTCAACCTTTTCGCGGGCAAGCCTCGCTCCTACGGGGACCAAGTCAATCAGCACAGGGTTATTCGGGCCTCAGCCGTCTGGGGCACAGACGCCACTTGGCCCGCAAAATGCTTCCACTGCTGGCATATCCCCGCAGGATGTCTTGCCCTACGCCCTTCTCCGGCAGGTAGGGAAGATCCTCGCAAGACTGGCCGCGACAGCGTTGTCGTTCCAGACCAGGCGCAAACAGCCTCGATTGCCCTCGACCCGACGGCATGGCCCCATCCATTACTCCCGACCTGCGACACAGCGGCGCCTGCCTGCGGTGCGTGGAACGGTGTTGGCGACAGCGCGAGGCGCGGTTCAGCCGATTTGCATAAGGCTCAAGGTATGGCTAATCAAGCAATCAGAATTGGTGGACTGTTTTCCGACTCCGGTATTACCGCCGCCTCGGAACGCTCCATGTTACGCGGAACGCAATTTGCCATTGAGCAGGTGAATGCCGAGGGCGGCGTCAATGGTCGGCCATTTGAATTGATCGTGCGTAACACTGAATCCACGCCTGCGCTCTATGCCATGCATGTCGAATCATTGATTCGCGAACAAGGCCTGAAGTTTTTCCTCGGCTGCTATACCTCCAGTACCCGCAAGGCGGCGATTCCGGTATTGGAGCGCTATGACGCCCTATTGTTATATCCGGTGTTCTACGAAGGCTTTGAATATTCGCGCAATGTGATTTATACCGGCGGCACACAGAACCATAACACCGTGCCACTGGCCCGTTACATGCTCGAACATTATGGCAACCGGGTGCTGATGATCGGCTCGGAATATGTCTACCCCTATGAAACCAACCGCCTGATGAGCGACCTGCTGTATGAGCATGGCGGCACCAAGCTGGGCGAGTATTACCTGCCCCTGAGCGCCGGTCCCCATGACTTCGACAAGCTGATCGAAAAGGCCCGGCAGCTGCAACCTTCGTTCATTTTCGCCACCGTGGTCGGGCGCAGCATGAACCATCTCTACCGCGCCTATGCCGAGGCCGACCTGGACCCGGCACGCATGCCCATTGCAAGCCTCGTCACTACGGAAACCGATATCCAGGAGATGGGCCCGGAGCTGGCCATGGGGCATATTTCCGCCGCCAGCTATTTCCAGTCAGTGGACACCCCGCTCAACCGCCGCGTTATCGCTCAGTACCGCGAGCGTTTCGGCCAGCATCAGGTCACCGACCGCTGCTGGGAGTCAGCCTATTTTCAGGTACACCTTTTGGCCAAGGCCCTGCGCCAGGCCGAAGGCGAGGATGTCGAAGACGTTCTGCAGGCCATGCGCGGGCTTGAGCTGGATGCGCCGCAAGGGCGCGTGCGGGTCGATCCGGACAATCATCACACCGCGCTGTTTTCCCGCATTGGCCGGGTCAATCGCGACGGTCAGTTCGACCTGTTGCGCGAAAGCCGCCAGGCCATCAAGCCCGACCCTTATGCCATCGCCCCTGGCCTGAACGACTGGTCCAGCGCGCCGGAGAGCCAGCCATGACCCTGCGTGCCGCGAAGAAACGCTATCGTCCTGAGAGCAGCGGCGGCATCAAGGACCTGCGCGAGATGAGTGTGCTGGTCCTGCACCCCGACGACGAAGACGGGCGCAACCTGATCGCCCAGCTCAAGCGCATCGGTTGCCAGGTGCGCGTGCAATGGCCAATTCCGGAGCGTCTGCCCGGCGAGGCCGAGGTGATTGTCCTGGCGGTATCACCGGAAAGCCTGGCGACCAACACCCCCTGGCTGTTCCAGAATGGTACGCCGCCGATCATCCCGGTGATCGCCTATGAAAACCCGATCATTGTCGAAGCCCTGCTGCAGCTCAATGCCAGTGCGGTGATCCCCTCGCCAGTCAAGTCGTTTGGCCTGCTGGCAGCCCTGGCGATTACCCTGAACCAGTCGCGCAAGGCCCGGGAACGGGAGAAACACGTCAAGCGTCTGGAGGGGCGGATGGCCGTAATGCGCACGGTGCAGCAGGCAAAAATCATCCTGATCGAAACCAAGGGCATGTCCGAGATCGACGCTTATAACGCCCTGCGTGACCAGGCCATGGCCAAGCGCGAACCGGTGGAGAAAATCGCCGAAGCCCTGGTCAAGGCCCATGAACTGTTCCAGCAAACCAGTTAACGACAGCCTGTGCGCTGTCGCCAGCGGGCGGCAGCCTTTCTGCGCGGAAGTTGCCATACGCCCGTCTTCGGCAGGTATGGAGCACCGCGTAGCGACCGGCGTGGACAACGGCGTCCTCCGGAAAACGACAACGCCCTCCCCTTTATCGGGCGCCCGTCATCATTTTCTAACGGAGAAACACCATGTCCATTCCACGTCCCGTCAAAACCGACATCCTGCTGGCAGCCCAGGACCATGGCTACACCCTGGATGATACTCAGGTCGAAGCTTTCCTGCGCCTGTCCGACGGTGCCTTGAACAGCTATGAAAGCGTTGATGCGCTGTACCAGAGCCATATCGCCAAAGCTGCTCCGCAACGCGAGTTTTCCCGCCCCGAGGCCAAGGACAATAGCCACCGCGCCTGGTACGTGCAGACCCGGATCAAAGGCAGCGGCGAGGGCCCCCTGGCGGGCAAGACTGTGGTCATCAAAGACAACGTTTCAGTAGCAGGCGTGCCCATGGCCAACGGTTCCCTGAGCATCGACGGCTATGTGCCCAGTGAAGACGCCACGGTGGTCAAGCGCCTGCTGGCGGCGGGTGCGACCATCGTCGGCAAATCCGTGTGCGAAGACCTGTGCTTCTCCGGCGCCAGCTTTACCTCGGCCTCCGGCGCAGTACTCAACCCCTGGGACAAGACCCGCAATGCCGGCGGTTCGTCCAGCGGCAGCGCCGTGCTGGTGGCCACGGGCGAGGCTGACCTGGCCATCGGTGGTGACCAGGGCGGCTCAATCCGCATGCCGTCGGCCTGGAGCGGCATTGTCGGGCACAAACCGACCTACAGCCTGGTGCCCTACACCGGCGGCTTTCCCATCGAACGCACCATCGATCACCTCGGGCCCATGGGCCGCAGCGTGAAAGAAGTCGCAGTGATGCTCGACGTCCTGGCCGGTGCCGATGGCCTGGACCCTCGGCAGAAAAAAGTCCCTGAACACACCGACACCGTCTCGACTCTGCATCTGGGCGTTGCCGGCCTGAAGATCGGCCTGCTCAAGGAAGGCTTCAACGTGCCCGGCGTCTCCCAGGAAGCGGTGGACGCACTGGTCAAGGCCGGAGCGGCCAAACTGGAAAGCCTGGGTGCCAGTGTCGGCGAAGCCAGCGCGCCCTGGCACAGCGGCGTGGCCATGGACCTGTGGAATGTCATCGCCACCGACGGCGCTGCCTACCAGATGCTGCAAGGCAACGGCTACGGCATGAACTTCGACGGCTACTACGATCCGGACATCATGGCCTGGTTCGGCAAGCACCGGATCGAACACGCCAACCAGCTCTCCGCCACCGTGCGCTCGGTGGCCCTGACCGGTCACTACAGCCTGAAAAACCTCTACGGCGCCTACTACGCCAAGGCACGCATGCTGGTAGCCGAACTGACTCGGCAGTACGACGAAGCGCTCAAGCAATACGACGTGCTGATCATGCCGACCATCCCCTTCGTCGCCACCCCCCTGACCGCCGCCTATGCGCCCATCGAAGAGTATTTCGCCAGCGCCCTGGACATGCTCAGCAATACAGCGCCGTTCGACCTGTCCGGCCACCCGGCGACATCGGTGCCTGCGGGCCTGGCCGACGGCCTGCCGGTGGGGCTGATGATCGTCGCACCGCGCTTCAACGATGCCCTGGGCCTGCGCGTTGCAGCGGCCTTTGAGGAAGTACGTGGCCCATTTGGTTTGCCCGGATAAGGCTGATTGAATGGTGGGGCATCGACGGGATGTCCCACTTCCCCACACCATTGAGGGAGTACCCGAATGCAACAAAGACTCTGGAAAGCCGGCCTGAGCGCCACGCTGTGCATACTGCCGGGCCTTGCCCTGGCTCACCCCGGGCATGATGAATCAGGCCTGTTTGCGGGCATCGGCCACCCGGTGAGCGGCCTCGATCATCTGCTGGCGATGGTTGCCGTCGGCCTGTGGGCGGCGCAGCAACAGGGTGCCCGCCGCTGGCAACTGCCGCTGACGTTTCTCGGCAGCATGCTGCTGGGTGGGCTGCTGGGATTTGCCGGATGGTCGTTGCCTTTGGTCGAGTCCGGCATTGCCACATCGGTCCTGGCATTCGGCCTGATCGTGATGATAGGCGCGCGCCTGCCCGCTCTGCTGGCCTTGGGCACTACCGCAGTATTCGGTATGTGCCATGGCATCGCCCATGGTATGGAATTGCCTGAGATGAACAGCCCGTGGGCCTACGCCGCAGGCTTTCTGTTGGCAACTGCGGCCCTGCATGGCGCCGGCTATGCCCTGCTGCGCCTGTTGCCGCAAAGCAGCGTGCAGATCGCCCGCTGGGCTGGTGGAGTCTGTGCACTGTTCGGGGTGGGGTTGCTGGTGGGTTGAGGCGGTGAACTCTTTGGGAGATCCCGCCCCGTCTTCGACGTCGCTCTGTCGCGCAGCAAACACAGGGCCTATAGGAGCCGGCTTGTCGGATCGCCGCACCGTGGCGATCAAGTGCGAAGCGCTCGCGCGGCGTCAGTGACTGACGTCATCGCCAGCAAGTCGGCACCTACAAATCTCATTTAAATTCAGATACTTGCGTCGTGCTTGATGAGAGCGAATTCAGTCGCGAAGACGGCATTCAAGGCAATGAAAATATGCTGACTGTACCAGCCCCTTCGCGGATGAGTCCGCTCCCACAACAACCGGCAGCTCATTTCAGATCCTGCACCAGGGTATTGGCCAGTTCCTCTTCCACCGGCAAGGCAAACCGAAAGGTCGCGCCCTGCCCCTCAACATCCAGCAGCTCAATCTTGAGCCCGTGCAGTTGCAGAATACGGTGGCAGATACGCAAACCCAGCCCGCCATCGCGACGGGCTCCGCCGATATTGAATGGGCGCAGGAATACGCTTTCGCGCAGTTGCGGGGCGATTCCGGGGCCACTGTCGCTGACCGTGACTTCAACGTAACGCCCCTGGGGCGCCAGGGCCACGCGCACGTCACCGCCCATCGGGGTGTGACGCAGGGCGTTGTCGAGCAGGTTGGTCAGCACACGCTCGATCAAGCCGAGGTCGGCAAACACCCCCGGCACCGACGGCGCGAACAGTGGGGTCAGACTGATGGAACGGGCCTCGGCGGTCAGTTCGAATTTCTGGAACACGTCCTGGACCAGATCGGTGAGGAAAAACCGCTCCAGTACGGGCTCGACGAAACCATGCTCAAGGCGCACCAGTTCCAGCAGCGACTGGGCCAGGCCGCCGACCTTGCGGCTCTGGTCCAGGGCAATGCCCAGGTAGCGGCGACGCTCTTCGGCGCTCAACGCGGCATCCTTGACCGACAGCACTTCCAGATAACCATGCAGCGAGGCCAGAGGCGTGCGCAGGTCGTGGGAGATATTGGCCACCAGTTCACGACGCTCCTGATCCTGTCGGGTCAGGCTGCGCCATTGCTCGTTGAGGCGCTCCTGCATCTGCCGGAAGGCGCTGTCGAGCACGGTGATTTCATCCTGGCCAGCCTCCTTGCCCAAAGGCTCCGGGCGACTCGCCGACAAGGCCGGAGCAGGTGCGGGAACGCCGTCGATATCGAAGGCGGCGACCGATTCGGTCAAGCGCCGCAATGGCCGGGTGATCAGCCGAAAGGCCGTAAGACCGGCGACCAGACACAGCAGGGCAATCAAGGCGATGGCCCACAGCGCCGTATTCAGCGCCTCACTGGTGGCACCGCGCTCGGCCAGGCGATCATGGGCCTCACCGAGCAGCACCACATAGAGAAAGCCCGCCGGTTGCCCGGCAACCATCAACGGCGCGGCGCTGAACACCTTGCGCGCCGTGGCGCTGCGCGGGTCATCACCAAGGATCGGCAATGGCTCATCGGCGAACAAGCGGCGCAGAGGCGCCAGATCGACACGGTCGCGGAGCAGATGATCCTTGGGCGCCGCATCACCGACGATGCGTCCCTCCTTATCGAGCAGATACACCTCGACACTGGGATTGACCAACATCAATTGGCTGAACAGCTCGCGCACGGCATCGGGCTTCAGGCCGTTGGCGTCCATCAGCTGAGTGTCCCGGGCGATATGCCGGGCCAGGTCGCGAGACAGCCCCTGCACCACTTCCAGCTCATGCATGCGGCTGGAGCGGACTTGCAACCATACCGAGGTGCCGCAGCACACCAGCAGCAACAGGGCGAAGACCACCGACAGACGCTGGCTCAGGGTCAGGCTCACGAGGTCTCTCCCGCCATGGCGAACTTATAGCCCCGACCCCAGACCGTAAGGATACGCATCGGTTGCGCGGGGTCGGCCTCGATCTTGGCGCGCAGGCGATTGATATGGGTATTAACCGTATGCTCATACCCTTCGTGGTTGTAGCCCCAGACCGAGTTGAGCAGGTCCAGGCGCGAGAACACCTTGCCCGGTTCACGGGCGAAGAAGTACAGCAGGTCGAACTCCCTGGGCGTCAATTCAAGCAGACGGCCGTCGAGTTTGACTTCCCGGGTCACCGGGTTGATGAACAATCCGTCGTGGGACAAGCTGCCGTTGTCCAGATGCAGGTTGCGACTCATGGCGTCGACCCGACGCAGCAAGGCCTTGACCCGCGCCACCAATTCCATCATCGAGAAGGGTTTGGCCAGGTAATCGTCCGCCCCCAGTTCCAGGCCGAGGATCCGGTGCATTTCACTGGAACGGGCACTGGTGATGATGATCGGCGTGTAGCGAGTCATGGCCCTGGCCCGGCGACAGATTTCCAGACCGTCGACACCGGGCAACATCAAGTCGAGGATCAGCGCATCCCAGCCGCCCTGCTCCAGCAGGCGCAGGCCTTCGTTGCCATCGGCGCTGTGCACCACATCAAAATGCTCATCGCGCAGATGCAGCACAATCAGGTCGGCGATATGCCGGTCGTCTTCGACGACGAGGACGCGCTTGGGGGAATCCATTTATTGTCTGCCCTTTAAATGACGAAGGTCGCTTTCATCAAAAACAATATAACCCGCCGAGATGAAGCACTTATGTGGGAGATTCTATGTTTGCTGTAAAGCCAGAGCAGCCCCTTTCAGCGGATGAATCCGCCCACAGATCCGACGATATGCACGCGCTACTGTGGGAGCGAATTCATTCGCGAAAGCTTTATTTCGGACGCCGCCAATGTGTTGGATGCATTGGCCCCTTCGCGGATGAATCCGCTCCCACAGATTCGATGATAATTGCGTATGCCGGCCATTGTGGGGCTTTTCCCCGGTCGGAGTTATCACGAATTGTTTAACTCTGCGTGAGGATTTGACGATCAGCCGCCCCTTAACCTGCCCTTACTGAAGTTGAGCAGGCAAAGCGGAGGTTGGCATGCTTTCACGTAGACAATTTATCTGGATTGGCGGCAGCGTTGGTGTTACGGCGCTGGCGGGCAGTCTGCTGCCGTCCCTGGCCAACAGCGCCAGCCAGGTACCGGAAGATTCTGCCGTGGGTACCTTCGAGGTCAGCCATACCGACGCCGAATGGCGTGGGCTGCTCAGCGCTGATCAATATCAAGTGTTGCGTCATGAAAATACCGAGCGCCCCTACAGCAGCCCGCTGAATGACGAACACCGTGACGGCACCTTCACCTGCGCCGGTTGCCAGCTTCAGCTGTTTTCCTCCGCGACCAAATTCGACAGCCATACCGGCTGGCCGAGCTTCTGGCAGCCGCTGGATCAGGCCGTCGCGGTACGCACCGACACCTCCTTTGGCGTGCTGCGCAAGGAGGTCCATTGCCGTCGTTGCGGCGGGCATCTGGGCCATGTGTTCACCGACGGACCAAAACCCACTGGCCTGCGCTACTGCATGAACGGTGTGTCCATGAACTTTGACCCGGCGGCCTGATCGCCGTCCCGTACCCCTCTTCCAGGACGAGTCCTATGTTGCTGCTGATCCTTGCTTATCTGGGCGGTGTGCTGACCATCGTCAGCCCCTGCATCCTGCCGGTCCTGCCGTTTGTCTTTGCGCGCACCGGCCAGCCCTTCGTGCGCAGCGGCCTGCCATTGCTGGCAGGCATGGCACTGACCTTTGCGTTGGTCGCCACCCTGGCGGCGGTGGGCGGTGGCTGGGTGGTGCAGCTCAATCAATACGGCCGCGGCCTGGCCCTGGTGTTCGTCGCCCTGTTCGGCCTGACCCTGTTGCTGCCGAAACTGGCCGAGCGTCTGACCCGGCCTTTGGTCGCGGCAGGCAGTCGTCTGTCAGAAGCGGCGGGCAACGATGCCCGGCCACGTCCCGGTACCTCGTTCCTCATTGGTGTCGCCACGGGTCTGTTGTGGGCACCGTGCGCCGGGCCGATTCTTGGCCTGGTGCTGACCGGCGCGGCCCTGCAGGGTGCCAGCATTGGCACCACCCTGTTGCTGCTGGCCTATGCTGCAGGTGCCGCGACATCCCTGGCGGTGGCCCTGCTACTGGGCGGCAAGGTCTTCGCGGCGATGAAGCGCTCCATCGGTGCCGGTGAATGGGTGCGCCGAGCGCTCGGCGGCGCCATGCTCGCCGGGGTCGCAGCGATTGCCCTGGGTCTGGATACCGGCATTCTGGCGCGTTTTTCCAGTGGTTCCACGGGCAGTCTGGAGCAGGTGCTGGTCGGCAAACTGGCCGGGGACAAAAGTGGCGGCGCAATGATGGCGCAGAACAGCGAAGCCATGCAGGCTCGGGACAATGGCTCCGGCGCGATGATGGCGTCGTCGGCCATGATGATGAAAGCCGTGGACAAACAACCGGCGAGTCTGCCCGTTGAAGGTCAATTGCCCTCGCTCGATGGCGCCGTGCAATGGCTCAATTCAGCGCCCCTGAGCGCCGCCCAGCTCAAGGGCAAAGTGGTTCTGGTGGATTTCTGGACCTACTCCTGCATCAACTGCCTGCGCACCCTGCCCTACGTCAAGGCCTGGGCCGAGAAATACCACGATCAGGGTCTGGTGGTGATTGGTGTACACGCGCCGGAATTTGCCTTCGAGCGTGACGTCAACAATGTCACCAAGGCCATGCGTGACTTGGGCATCAACTACCCGGTGGCCCTGGACAACGACTACAAGATCTGGCGCTCCTTCGATAACCAGTACTGGCCCGCTCACTACTTCGCCGATGCCCAGGGCCGCATTCGTTATCACCATTTCGGTGAAGGTGCCTATGCCGAGTCCGAACAGGTCATCCAGCAACTGCTGCGTGAAGCCGGTGCGGGCAAGGTGGCCAGTGATGTGATCGACGTTAACGCCAACGGCGTGCAACAGGCCGCCGACCTGCGCGATGTGCGTTCGCCGGAAACCTATGTTGGCTACGAGCGCGCCGCACAATTCGCTTCTCCTGGCGGCGCCCGGCCGGATCAGTCGGCCCAATATCGTCTGCCGGGCAATCCGGCGCTCAATGACTGGGGTCTGGAAGGCCAATGGAATATCGGCTCGGAACAGGCGTCTCTCAATAGCGCGAACGGCAAGATCGCCTACCGCTTCCATGCCCGTGACCTGCACCTGGTGCTGGGCCCGGGCGCGGATGGCAATCCGGTGCGCTTCAGTGTGACCGTCGATGGCAAGGCACCCGGCGCCGCCCACGGTATGGATGTGGCGCCGGACGGCAGCGGCCAGGTCAAGGAACAAAGGCTGTATCAACTGGTGCGGCAACCCGGCGACGTCGCGGATCACACTTTCACCATCGAATTCCTCGATGCCGGTGTAGCGGCCTACGCCTTTACTTTCGGCTGACCGAAGCCAATCATCGGTACCTGAAAGACGGGTGCCGCTTTGCAGATTCAGGAGACTTACATGAACCATGACAAGACTGTTTCCCCCTTCAACTGGCGCCGCAGCCTGCTGAGCATCGGCACCGGCCTGCTATTGCTGCAAACCGCCGCCTGCTCTTTCGCCGGCTCCGAAGATGCCGTGGTCATCGCGCCACCGGTGCAGGATGAAGTGGTCAGCAGCGGCGGCGAAGAGACTGCGGTGTTTGCCGGTGGCTGCTTCTGGGGGGTGCAGGGTGTGTTCCAGCACGTCAAGGGCGTGAAGAACGCAGTATCAGGCTATGCCGGGGGCGCGGCCACGACCGCGCAATACGAGCAGGTCGGCGACGGCAATACCGGTCATGCGGAATCCGTACAGGTGACCTTCGACCCGAGTCAGGTCAGCTATGGCAAGCTGTTGCAGATCTTCTTTTCGGTAGCGCACAACCCCACCGAACTGAATCGCCAGGGCCCGGACAGCGGCACGCAATACCGCTCGGCACTGTTCCCGCAAAGCCCGGCCCAGGAAAAAGTCGCCCAGGCCTATATCGCCCAGCTCGATGCGGCCCACTCGTTCAGCCAGCCCATCGTGACCAAAGTGGAAACCGGCAAGAGCTTCTACCCGGCCGAGTCCTACCACCAGAACTTTCTGACCCTGCACCCGAGCCATCCCTACATCGTGGTCAACGACCTGCCCAAGGTCGATCAGTTGCACAAACTGTTCGACGGGCAGTACAGCAATGAGCCGGTGCTGGTGAAGAACACGCTGTAAACAATGAACGCCGCTGTTCGGTGGGACCGGCTTGAGCCGGAAAGACGATATTCGAGGTCATAGATATGCACCGAATATACTGACCACTTCCCGGCTAAAGCCGGTCCCACGTTAACCCTGTGTTTGCCACCCGATTTACGGTAGTTACACCAACAGATTTTCGTAGAAACCCCCGCAAACCAAGGCCGGATGAGTCAACTGGACCTCCAGAGTCCACAAACCGGCATTGAAGCTGACTTCGAGTTCGCCGAGGTCGACGCCGCAATGAGTCGCGTGGAGATTCATTGCCGGATTGCCATATGCACGCGCTCGTCAAAACCCTGAGCCTTGTTGAGCATCGCGATATTGTCGTCCAGAGCCGCCTGGCGCCGGGCGATTTCCGCCCGCGCCGCTTCGATACGCAGGCGGCCATGTGCGATGGCCTGCTCCCGTGAGGCGAACAGGCAATCGGGCAGATACCACTTGCCCTTGGCGGTACGCTCGTGCTGCCCGGAGCCCGTTGTGCCCACCAACTCCACTTCGATCACGGCGAAAGTTCGGGTCAGCAACCAGGCGGTATAGGGGTAGATACGTCCTGACATATCGGGCCTCCCCGTTGTTGTGTGAACAGTCGGCGACCGTTGCCAACGACGCCGTCGAGATCCCCATGATAACTTTCGCTATATACAAAACAATACAGCGATAAGCAAAAGATGCTCTGGCCCGCTGTTCGGGCCAGAGGTGAGTCAAAAAATGAGCTAGTTAATCCAGAAGAACAGCAACGCCAGGTTCGCCGCCGAAATCAGCCCGAACAGGCTCCAGGCCAGGATCCGCACCCAGGCGCTATTGACGAATGGCCCCATCAATTCGCGGTCGCTGGTAAAGCGGATCAACGGCCAGAGGGCGAACGGCAGTTGCAGGCTGAGCACTACCTGACTGAGGACCAGCATCTTGCCCACCGCACCATCGCCAAGCCAGATCACCCCGATCAGCGCCGGAATCAGGGCCAGAGCGCGGGTAATCAGACGCCGTTGCCAGCAGGGGATCTTGGCGTGGAGAAAGCCTTCGAGGACCACCTGCCCGGCGATGGTGCCGGTAAAGGTCGAGCTTTGCCCCGCCGCCAGCAACGCCACGCCGAACAGTACGCTGGCCAGGGTTCCGCCTACCAGTGGGTCGAGCAGATGGTAGGCATCTTCGATTTCCACCACATCGGCATGCCCACTGTGATGGAAGGCGGCCGCCGCGAGGATCAGGATTGCGGCATTGATCAGCAGGGCGATGCTCAGGGAACCAAGGGTGTCCAGACGGGCGAAGCGGATGGCGCTGGCCTTGCTCGACTGATCGCTGCCATTGACGCGGGTCTGCACCACCGATGAATGCAGATACAGGTTATGGGGCATCACCGTCGCGCCAAGGATGCCGATGGCGATATACAGCGGCTCCTGCTGGCTAAGCACATCCCAGCTGGGTTTCAGGCCCGCGGCAACATCAGGCCAGAAAGGTTTGATCAGGATCAGTTCCACCGTGAAACACGACGCGATGGTGGCGATCAGACCGAGAATAATGGCTTCCAGGCGACGGAAATTAGCACCCTGCAAGGCCAGCACGATCACCGTATCAAAGGCGGTCAGGGCGACACCCACGGGAATGGACACCCCCAGCAACAAGTGAAAGGCCAGCGCCGCGCCGAGGACTTCGGCAAGGTCGGTAGCGAGGATCGACAGCTCGGCCAGAAGCCATTGCCCCTTGGCGACGCGAGGGCTGTAGCGCGACGCCGACAGCTGCGCCAGGTCCCTCCCGGTGGCAATACCCAGGCGCGAGCATAGATTCTGTAACACCATGCCCGACAGGCTGGCCAGTACCACCACGAACAGCAATGAGTAACCGAAACGCGAACCGGCTTCGATGGCCGTCGCCCAGTTTCCGGGGTCCATATAGCCAATCGAAACCATCAGGCCGGGGCCGACAAACAGCAGCATTTTGCGCAATAACGAAGCGTTGGCCGGGATGGCAATGCTGTCGGTGACGGCGGAAGGGCAGAACGGGGCGGTAGCAGTGGTGGGCAGTTTGTACTTCACGGGAACCCGGCGGGCAAAGGACTAAAGGAGGCATCTTAAAGATTCGTGACATGCCTTGATACATCATTGACGTGGATCGCTCGGTGGTGTGGGAGCCGCCTTGGTGGCGATCGAGTGCGCAGCTCGCAAGGGCATCAGTGGCTAATACAGCGCCATCGCCAGCAAGCCGGCTCCTGCAAAGTCGCGGCTGCCGCACTCCAGGACTGCTACAGCAGATAATTTCCATTAATTATTTTTTAGCGCAAGAAATCATCGAGATTTCCATCACAATCGCTCGATTCAGCAATTGCGACAAAATGTAAAAAAGCTACCATAGAGCCATACCCACGGTTTTGGAACATCTCCCCATGGTTTCGCTTTCCCCCGCTGCCGACGGCATCGACCTCTCGCGTGCTGCCCAGGTTTCGGCGCGCATCGACCGCCTGCCTGCGGTCGCGACCCTGTGGCGCCTGGTGGCGCTGTTGTCCATTGGCGGCTTTTTCGAGCTGTATGACCTGTTCCAGACCGCCTATATCAGCCCGGGGCTGATCCGCGACGGGATCTTTGCCACCGGTAATCTCGGCGTGTTCGGCTTTTCCGATCAAGCTGCCTTCGCGTCAGCCACTTTTCTTGGCCTGTTTCTTGGCGCAAGCCTGCTCAGCCCGATTGCCGACCGCTTCGGCCGTCGGGCGATCTTTACCTTTGCGCTGATCTGGTACACCGTCGCCACGGTATTGATGGGCGTACAAAGCTCGGCGTTGGGCATTATCTGCATGCGTTTTCTAGTGGGCATCGGCCTGGGCATCGAGTTGGTGACCATCGACACTTATCTGTCTGAACTGGTGCCCAAGCGCATGCGCAGCTCGGCTTTCGCCTTTGCCTTTTTCGTGCAGTTTCTATCGGTACCTGCTGTTGCCCTGATGTCCTGGTGGCTGGTGCCCCAGGCACCGTTCGGTTATTCGGGCTGGCGCTGGGTGGTGATCGCCAGTGCAGTATTCGCCCTGTTCATCTGGTGGCTGCGTGCTCGCCTGCCGGAATCGCCGCGCTGGCTGGCGCAACAAGGGCGCTTCGCCGAAGCCGAAGGCATTCTCGACCGACTTGAAGCGCGTTGCGTCAAGGAACATGGCCAGGCCCTGGAAACGCCAGTGCCGCAAGCCATCAGTGTCGACGGTCATGGCCGCTTCGCCGATATCTGGCAAGCGCCCTATCGTCGTCGTGCCTTGATGCTGATTGTGTTCCATGTGTTCCAGGCCATCGGCTTTTTCGGTTTCGGTAACTGGCTGCCCGCCCTCCTCTCGGGTCAGGGCGTCAGCGTCACCCACAGCCTGGGCTATGCCTTTGTAATTACCCTGGCTTATCCGTTGGGGCCTTTGCTGTTCGTGCGTTATGCCAACCGCTTCGAGAACAAGTGGCAGATCGTTGGCTCGGCCCTGGGCACTATGATCTTCGGCAGTCTGTTTGCTTTTCAGACCACCGCCACGGGCCTGATTGTCTGCGGGGTAATGATCACTTTCTGCAACGCCTGGTTGAGCTTCGCTTATCACTCGTACCAGAGCGAGCTGTTCCCGACCAATATCCGTGCCCGTGCGGTGGGTTTCTGCTACTCGTTCAGTCGCCTTTCAACCGTGTTCAGCAGTTTGCTGATCGGCTTTTTCCTCGACCATTTCGGCACGCCGGGTGTCTTGACGTTTATCGTCTGCAGCATGTTGATCGTGATGATCACCATTGGCCGCTTCGGTCCCCGCACACGTAATCTGGCTCTGGAAAATATCGCTCATTAGTCCTCAGGCCTGAGTCCATTCAACATTGGTTATGCCGAAATGTTCGGCATAAGGTTTGGTCACACGAGGTACTTTCTCGGTGCGGTACTTGGGTATGCGGCCCAGTCCCGCATCGATACTGGCGTGATGCCATGCCTCACTGTTATCCATATGTTGAGCACTGATATAGAACGACTTGAACGCACCGTTTAATAAGTAATCGATGCGGTAGTGTTTGCTCTGGGACATCTGCGTTGCGCGTCCATTAGTGGCATCCTTGGAATTACAACGGACCGGCGTGCAATTAAAAAAATTCAGTCTTTTTTAAAGTTGGCAGACCAGTAGCATCTGCCGACTTGAATAACCTGTTGGCGCTGTCCTGGATAACCGTGCTCAGCGAATCCCCAGGCGCTTGGCCAGCCGGCTGAGATTGGCCCGGTCCACCCCCAACTCCCGGGCAACCTCCGCCCATTTACCCTGATGCCGGACCAAAGCGTCATCGATGAGGATCTTCTGGTAGCTATCCACAGCCGTCTTCAGGCTTTCACCCTGGCTGACTGGAGCTGGCTTACCCTGCCGGGTTTCTGGCTCGCCAGTCGATTGTTCATGGGCAAGATCCAGAGCGTCGGCTTCAATGGTGAGGATGCGCGGGCGATCACCGTGTTGGGCCAGTGACTTGAGTACGGCGCGACTGATCAAGTGCTCCAGCTCACGGACATTGCCGGGCCATGAGTAGCCGACCAGTAGTTTCTGCGCCTCGGGGTTGAGCCGCAGGCTGCGCAGGCCCATACGTGCACGGTTCTCTTCAAGGAAGAAACCGGCCAGCAGCAGAACATCGCGGCCCCGCTCACGCAACGGCGGTACGCGCAGGGGGTACACACTCAAACGGTGATAAAGGTCGGCACGGAAACGCCCGGCGCGCACCTCCTCTGCCAGGTCGCGGTTCGTCGCGGCAATGATACGCACGTCGACATGGTGTTCCTGATCGGACCCCACCCGCTGTAGCTGACCACTTTGCAGCACCCGCAGCAGCTTGGCCTGTACCGGCAATGGCAATTCGCCAACCTCATCGAGAAACAGCGTGCCGCCAGCAGCGAGTTCAAATTTGCCGCTGCGCCCGCTGACCGCGCCGGAGAACGCACCTTTGACGTGGCCGAACAGCTCACTTTCCACCAACAGTTCTGGCAAGGCCGCGCAGTTAAGGCTAATCAGCGGTTTCTGCGCCCGTGGTGACTGGTGGTGAATGGCTTCGGCCACCAACTCCTTGCCGCAGCCGGTTTCGCCGGTAATCAATACGGTCAACGGACTGTTGCCCACCAATTGGATCTCTTCCTGCAAGCGCTTGTGCACCGGGCTCTGGCCGATCAACTCACGAGGGCTGCGGCCACCGGCAGCGCGTTTATAGATTTCGGCGAGCTGGCGTTGATCCTCGAAGTTGCGCGCCAGTTGCTGGATTCGTTCGCTGGCCATCACTGTGGCTGCGGCCAGGCTGGCAAAGGCTTGCAGGTTATCCAGGTCGACCTGGCCGAAACTGGTCGGATCCAGAGAGTCGAGGGTGATCACACCCCAGAGCTTGTCCTGCACGTAGAGTGGGCAGCCCAGGCAGTCGTGAACTTCAAGATGCCCCGCCAGGCCCTGGACAAGACCGTCGTAGGGATCGGGCAGGTCACAGTCGCTGGCAAAGCGCGTCGGCCCCAGGTTCTCCATGATGATCTTCAAGCGCGGATGCTCATCAACCTTGAAACGCCGCCCCAGGGTATCTGGACTCAGCCCCTCTACCGACAGCGGTACCAGCACGCGATCTTCCAGCTTGAGCAGGGCCACCGCATCACTGGGCAGCAACTGCCGCAGCGCACTCAGCAGACGTCGGTAGCGCTCGTCATCCGGCAGCTCGCGGGACAGATCGGCCACCAGAGGGACCAGGGCGGACAGCAACGGATGTGTCATTACGACTCCAGGCACCAACCAGGAAAGGGGGTCATTATGACCCCGATTACAGGCCGCGTGAATGGATAATCCGCCTGCAGACGAAGGGCTGTCGACTGCATATTGTTAATCAATTGAAACAGCCACAACGTCAACATTTCTGACGCCAGCTCGCTGACGAACAAGTTGCAGGGCTATTGATTTTATTGAGATGGAGAATTCGCAGTTACGTTACATAGTGCCCCCTGTCCCCCCCGGCCGGAGTGCTGATCAATGCCCAGAATTCAGGGAAGAGTTCTTGAAACTTACCCCCCCTTAGTTGTCGATCTCGACGGCACCTTATTGCGCTCGGACTTGTTGCTGGAAACAACCATGGCATTCGTCCGAAGCCATCCGTTGCAATTTTTCAAACTGTTCGGATGGTTGTTCCAGGGAAAGGCCGCGCTTAAACAAGGCCTGGCCCTGGCTACTGAACTCGATGTCACAGTGCTGCCCTACGACCCGGCAGTCATCGAACTGATCGAAGCCGAGCGTGCCGCTGGCCGCATGATCATCCTCGCAACGGCCGCCCACGACAGCCTGGCCCGGCGGATTGCCGAGCACCTGCAATTGTTCGATCTGGTCTGGGCCTCCGACGCCGAGCGCAATCTGTCGGCGGACAACAAGCGCGATGTGCTGGTGGCGCATTACGGTGAAGGCGGCTTCGACTATGTAGGTAATTCCCGGGATGATCTGAGCGTCTGGCAGGCGTCACGCAAAGCCATTGTGGTCAACCCCGAGGCCGGTGTGCAGAGCCGCGCCCAGGCCCAGGGCAATGTCGAGCAGGTCATCGAGTCAAACACGGCCAGCCTCAAGGACTGGCGCAAAGCCCTGCGCCTGCATCAGTGGATGAAGAACGCGCTGATTTTCGTGCCTCTGCTGGCGGCGCATCAACTCAATCAGCCGCTGCAGGTACTCCATGGCCTGCTGGCCTTCCTGTTTTTCGGCCTGTGCGCTTCCAGCGTATATATCCTCAACGACCTGCTGGACCTCACCGACGACCGTCATCATCAGAGCAAGCGCAACCGCCCGTTCGCCAGCGGGCGCCTGTCGATCAGGTCAGGGCTGGTGCTGGTGCCGCTTTTGCTGCTCGGTGCCTTCAGCGGCGCCGCGTTGCTCCTGCCCTGGCAATTCTGCGCCGTGCTGGGCGGCTACTACCTGCTGACCCTGGCCTACTCGCTGTCCCTGAAACGGTTGATGACCCTGGATGTCATTGTCCTGGCGATGCTCTATACCACGCGCATCCTGGCCGGTGCCGCCGCCTTCAACCTGCCCCTGACCTTCTGGATCCTGGCCTTTTCCATGTTCATGTTCCTCAGCCTGGCCTTGGTCAAGCGCTATGCGGAGCTGCGCGAAGCCAGGCTCAAGGATCTCAAGGACAAGACCCGCGGCCGCGGCTACTACCCCGCCGATCTGGACATGATCGCCTCTCTGGGTGCCACTTCCGGCCACCTGGCGGTGATGGTCCTGGCGCTGTACATCCACGAAGGTGCCACGGTGGTGCTCTATAGCCATCCCCATGTGATCTGGCTGGCTTGCCCGTTGCTGCTGTTCTGGATCACCCGGGTGTGGATGCTGACCCATCGTGGCCAGATGAATGACGATCCGGTGGTATTCGCCATTCGCGACCGGGTCAGCCAGTTGATCGGCGCATTGTTCGCCCTTGTGTTCTGGATTGCCGCATGAACACTGACCTGCATTCCTGGGGGCGCTACCCCCTGACCGAACAACATGGTCATACCTGCCCCTGGATCGACGACCTCACCCGCCATGTCAGCCAGGTGATCCGCGACCATGGCAGCAGCCTGCCCTACGGCAGTGGTCGCAGCTACGGTGACAGCTGCCTGGCGGCCAGCGATCAGGTGCTGCAGATGCGTACTCTCGACCGCTTTATCCGTGCCGACTGGTCAAGTGGCGCCATCCGGGTCGAGGCGGGCATCACCCTGGCCGAAGTCCTCGCGGCGGCCATTCCCCATGGCTGGTTCCTGCCGGTGACACCCGGTACACGTTTCGCCACCATTGGCGGGGCCATCGCCAACGATGTACACGGCAAAAACCACCACCGCCGCGGCACCTTCGGTCGGCATGTACAGCGCTTCGGTCTGCTGCGCCACGGCGAACCGGCCCGCATCTGTTCGGCACTGGAGAATCCGCAGTTGTTCGCCGCGACTATCGGCGGCCTGGGCCTGACCGGAGTGATCAACTGGGCCGACCTGCAACTGATGCCAATTCAGGCCAGCCAGATCGATACCCGAGTAGTGCGCTTTGCCAATCTGGCCGAGTTCTTCAACCTGTCCGCCGAACTGGATCAATTGCACGAGTACAGCGTGGCCTGGGTCGACTGTCTGGCCAGGGGCAGCGAAACCGGCCGAGGCGTGTTCATCGTCGGCGATCATGCCTGCTATGGCAGCCTTGATGTCAGCCACGAGCGCTCGTTGAGTGTGCCTTTTACTCCGCCGTTTTCCTTGATCAATCGCCTGTCATTGCAAACCTTCAATACCCTTTACTGGCATGCCCACCCGC